>JBKPRH010000049.1:0-21983 GCA_046765795.1 Acidobacteriota bacterium
AGTATGGATTCCGTCTGCCGTCTGCGCTCGACAATCGACCGTTGAACTTCGACGAGTGGGAGCAGCGGGTGCGGCAGGTGGTGTTCGTCTCGGCGACGCCGGGACCCTACGAACTGTCCAAGGCCGGTGGTGTCGTCGTCGAGCAGGTGATTCGTCCCACCGGGCTGATGGACCCGCCGATTGAAGTACGTCCCGTACGCGGGCAGGTGGACGATTTGTTGCAGGAGATCCGCCAGCGTGCCGAACGAAAGGAGCGCGTGCTGGTGACGACGCTGACCAAGCGAATGGCCGAGGATCTGACCACGTACTACCAGGAGCTCGGGGTCAAAGTGCGATACCTGCACTCGGACATTGATACGCTCGAACGCGTGGAGATCCTGCGTGACCTTCGGCGCGGCGCGTTCGACGTGCTGGTCGGCATCAATCTGCTGCGGGAAGGACTGGACCTTCCCGAGGTGTCGCTGGTCGCCATTCTTGATGCCGACAAGGAAGGCTTTCTTCGTTCGGCCGGTTCGCTGATTCAGACGTCGGGGCGTGCGGCACGCAACGTAAACGGGCGAGTCATCATGTACGCCGACACCGTCACGGCATCGATGAAAAGCGCGATCGAGGAGACGGAACGCCGTCGCGCGTTGCAGGCGGCGTACAACGTCGAGCACAACATCACGCCGGAGTCCGTCGTCCGGTCGATCGACGATGTGATGTCGAGTGTCTACGAGCGTGACTACTCGACGCCACCGATGCGGGAGCGCGAGACGTTCCGCACACAGGCCGAGCTCGACGCCGAGATTTCCCGGCTTCAGCACGAGATGAAAGCGGCGGCCGCGAATCTCGATTTCGAGCGCGCGGCTGCTCTGCGCGATTCACTCAAGTCGCTTCGCACCCGCGATCTCGGTCTTTCCAGTTTGAACACAGGCTCCTAGTGTTCGAGCTGCTGGAGCGTTGGCTCAAAAGCGCCATTCTCGAACTGCAGGAGTACGTGCGCCTGCAGGCCGCGACGATCCGCGCCATGACGTCGCCGCCCTTCTACTACCGCGACATCATCATGCAGCTTGACGCCATCGGCGTCGGCTCGCTCACTGTCGTCGTCCTCACGGGATTCTTCACCGGAGCAGTGCTCGCCCTGCAGTCGGGAATCACGCTGGATCAATTCGGCGCCCGGCCGTTTGTCGGGCGATTGGTCAGCGCATCGATGCTGAAGGAGCTGGGTCCCGTGCTCACCGGGCTGATGCTGGCGGGTCGCATTGGTTCGGGCATCGCCGCAGAACTCGGCTCGATGGTTGTCACCGATCAAATCAACGCACTGCGAGCCCTCGGCACCGACCCCGTACGCAAGCTGGTTGTACCCCGTGTGGCCGCTGGATTGTTGATGGCGCCGATCCTCACGATCATTGCCGACACCGTCGGCATTCTGGGTGGCTGGATGATCGCAGTGTTTCAGCTGCGCGTCGCGTCGAGCCTGTATTGGACGTCGGTGATCGACGGCCTCTACCCGAATGACGCGTGGATGAGTCTCATCAAGCCGTTCTGTCTTGGCTACGCGATCGTGACAATCGGGTGCCACGTCGGGTTGCGCACAACTGGTGGCACGCAGGGCGTTGGCAATGCGACCACGAGCGCCGTCGTTGCCGCATCGGTGGCGGTCATTGCTGTGGATTTCTTCGTGACAAGGCTATTGATTACGCTGTTGTATTAGATGGATCCATCGATCGAGTTGAAGCACGTCTCGCTCGCCTTCGACGACAAAGTCGTCCTGAAGGACGTCAGCTTCGAGCTGCTGCCCGGCCATACCAAGGTCATCCTTGGTGGCAGCGGTTCAGGCAAGTCCACCATCCTCAAGCTCATACTGGGACTACTGAAGCCGGATGGCGGCACGATCTGGGTGAACGGCAAGCGCGTGGACCAGGTGAGCGAGCAGGACATGATGGCGGTGCGAGCTGACATCGGGATGGTGTTCCAGGAGGGTGCGCTCTTCGACTCGCTGACCGTCGAAGAGAACGTCGGCTTCAAGCTGTATGAAGAAAACGTGCCCGAGGAGGACGCCGATCGGCGCGTGCGGGAAGTGCTCGGGTTCGTCGGTCTCGATGAATTCATCGACCGCATGCCATCGGAGCTATCCGGCGGACAGCGGCGACGCGTCGCGATCGCGCGCGCGATGGCGGCGAAGCCAGGGATCCTGCTCTACGACGAAGCGACGACCGGCCTCGACCCAATCACCGCGATGACTGTTGACGAAGAGATGGTCAAGCTCCGCGACTTCGAAGGCGTGACATCGATCATTGTCACGCACCAGCTGCGCGATGCCTTTTTCGTTGCGACACACGAAGCCGCGCGGCAGAGCCGCCATGTGAAGTTCACACAGGCCGATCCACAAAAAGCCGACGAGGCGGAGTTCATCATGCTGAAAGACGGCGTGGTGTGCTTCGAGGGCAATGCCACCGAGCTGCGCGCCTCATCGGATCCATATATACGGCAGTTCTTGTCATAAGAGGATCGATTCATGCCACGCACGCGATCGCTGGCCTGGTCGGAGTTGAAGATTGGCTTGATGTCAATCTTCGCGCTCTTCGTGGCCACGGCGTTTATCTTCCTGCTGACCGGTTCGAACGGCTTCTTCTGGCAGCGCTATTCGATCAAGGCCGTGTTCCCTGACGTCGCCGGTCTGAAGGAAGGCGCGCCGGTGCGCGTGGCCGGCGTCGAAGTGGGGACCGTTGAAGCCGTCGAATTCGTCGGCGACCGCGTCGAGGTTCGTATGGAGGTGCTCAAGGAGAACCGGCCTCGGATCACGACGACATCGATCGCCACGCTCGGCTCGGTATCCCTGCTCGGTGAGGCCGCTGTAGACATCACCGCGTCGAGCGGCGGCACGTCCATTCCGGATTGGGGTTATGTGCCGTCGAAACGCTCGACTGGATTTGCGTCGATGACAGACACGGCAACGGCAAGTCTCGAAGAAGCGACCGCGCTGATTCAGGATCTCCGCGCCGGAAAGGGGACATTGGGCCGCCTGTTCACCGACGAACAGCTGTATCGCGAGCTGACGACGCTGGTCACGTCAGCCGAGGCCGTGGCGAACAACATGAATCGGGGGCGTGGCACGATCGGCCGACTGATGAACGACCCAGCCGCGGCCCGCTCGCTCGAGGGTTCGCTCGACAATCTGCAGGCCATGACCGCACGGATCCGAGCGGGAGAGGGAAGCCTGGGGAAGCTGCTCAACGACGACTCGCTCGCGACGTCGCTCAAATCGGCAACCGGGAACCTCGACTCCTTCACCGGCCGTATCAACAGGGGTGAAGGCACGCTGGGCAAGCTGGCCACCGACCAGGAGTTGTACAACCGATTGAACTCGGTCTCTGACCGTCTGGATAAAGTTGTCGCGTCGCTCCAGCAGGGGGAGGGCACCGCCGGTCAGCTGCTCCATGACAAGGAGTTGTATGAGAACATGAACGGGACGATGGTCGAGCTGCGCAATCTCGTGGCCGCCATCCGCAAGGATCCCAAACGGTTTTTGAACGTCAGGGTCAGCCTCTTCTGATCTCACTGAGAGGATCGCCCTGAGACGGTCCAAGAGTGGAGTGCGACGATGTCGAATCAGCAGGGAATTGGCGCAGGAGGCGTGCTGTTCGCATTCGCGGCGGGTGCGGCGGTCGGGGCCGCGGTGGCGCTGCTCTTTGCGCCGGCGAAGGGCGAGGAGACGCGCGAGTTTCTCAGCCAGCGAGCCAAGGAAGGCAAGGACCGGGCAACCGAAGCCGCGAGGCAGGGCCGCGACATGGTGAATCGCGGGCGCGAGACGCTCACCACCGCATTCGATCGCGCGCGCGAGCAGTTCCAGGCTGCGACGCGTGAGGTCGGACCGGACGCGTGACCGACGTTTTCCTCGGCATCATTGCCGTCTCGACGCTCGCGATGGCGATCGGACAAGTGGCCGCGGTGATCGTGGCCGCTCGAACGGTGCGTCGTGTCGGCGATCGACTCGGTCAGCTCGAAGAAACGATCCGGCCCATCGTCGCCAATGTGCAGCGCATCTCCGATGACGCGGCGCGTGCGACGGCGGTGGCGACCGCGCAGGTCGAGCGCGCCGAACAGATCATGGATGACGTCGCCCGGCGCGTCGACGAGACGATGAGCGCGGTGCAGGACACGATTCTCGGTCCGGCGCGCAGAGGCTTCGCCATCTTCGAGACGCTGCGCGATGTACTCGGTGCCTTCTTCGATCGCGGGCCGCGACACTCGCGTTCGCGATCGCATGGACCTTCACGGGCGGCCGCCGAAGACGATGCCTCGTTCATCGGCTAACGCGCCACGGCTCGAGTCCGCATTCGCCGTGGCGGCGCGACGGCTCGCCCTCGTCACTGTGCTCGCGCTATCTCTCCTGACGGCGGTCGCGTCGGAATCAAACGCACAGAATTCCCGCACACCTCCGGCGCCAGGACTCGTGTTCGCGTTCGAGTTGCGCGTCAATGTAGGCGCGCCGGTGATGGTCGGTCAGGTCCCTCGCGGGCAGCGTCGAATTGTCTCCATCCTCGGAGGCACTTTCGAGGGACCGAACATCAAGGGCAAGGTGGTTCCCGGCGGTGCCGACTGGCAAATCATTCGAGCAGACGGATTCAGCGAGCTCGACACGCGCTACACGCTCGAGACGGATAAGGGTCAGCTGATCTATGTGCAGAACGCCGGCATGCGTCATGCGGCGCCTGCAGTCATGGAAAAGCTCCTCAAGGGTGAGACGGTCGATCCGAAGCTTGTCTACTTCCGGACGATTCCCACGTTTGAAACCGCAGCACCCGATCTGCAGTGGTTGACGCGAGCGGTATTCATTGGCACCGGCGAGCGCTATCCAACCGAAGTGGTCATTCGCTTCTGGCGCGTCGAGTAGCGACGTTCCGTATCCGTCGGTATTGACCTGCACCGGCGCCGGTGATACAAGCATGCCTACTCGTTGGAGGATGCCATGGCGTTCGGTGCGCATCGCGTCCAATCAATCGCCCTTGCCTGCGCGCTGCTGGTGCCTGCAGTCGCGCTTGCTCAGGAATCACGATCCGCAGCCGTCGCGAGTGAATTAGCGCGACTGCTCGATCAAGCCAAGCTCGATAGCATCGCCGCGAAGCAAGAGATCGCCGGCCAATACGTCAGCGCGCTCTACATCGCCGGCAGCCAGCTGCTCGTCGTCAGCGCGAAGTATTCGCAGCCGGCGCGCATGGACTACCTGCTGACCGAGAAGAAGTATCAGGAGATCTATCAGGATCTGAACAGCGCGTCGGAGCGGCAGTCGAAGGTCTTCGTGATGGACCTCGGCGCGAATGGGCTGCGGTTCAAGCAGGAGAAGAACGAGCTCGATACCGCGGATGTCGCTGGCAGGAGCGTGGTCTTCGACGGCGACTGGGGGAAGGCCAAGATCTCTGAGGCCGAATACCGTAAGGCATTCGAGACCACTGACGCTCAATACACACAGATGCTGCAGGCGCTCATCGCCGTGCTCAAGAAGCCCTCGTAGCAGGCGCTTTGCGCCAACGTGACGAGGCACAAAAAGGGCAGCTCTTCGGAGCTGCCCTTTTTGCGTACTCGGAGCCCGTCCCGTGGAGGGTCCGCTTACTCGGCACGCAAGGCGTCGATCGGATCGACCGCGGCGGCTCGTCGCGCGGGCAGGGAGGCCGCGGCCACGACGACGGCGAGCAGCACGCCTGCGCCGACGAAGAACACGAACGGATCGAGAGGCTGGATTCCGTGGAGCAAGGACGCCAGCATGCGAGTGACCGCACCCGCGAGAAGGATCCCGATGCCGGATCCAGCCAGACCAACGAGGAGGCTGCGACGAAGCACGGTGTGGAAGATAGCCGAGGCTGTGGCACCGATCGCGGAGCGCACGGCGATCTCGCGACGGCGCTGACGCACTTCGTATGACATCACGCCATACACGCCGATCGCCGCGAGCGCGATCGCAATGAGTGCAAAGACACCGCTCACGGTCATGGCCGTGAGCGGCCGGGCCAGCTCACGTTCGAGCAGCGTGTTCATTGGCGCGATCGAGGCGACCGTGGCGCCGGGTTCGACCGTCCGCACGGCTTGCAGGAGCGCAGGTGCCAGCGCTTCCGCAGTGGACGAGGCGCGTACGACGAGAGACGCGGCCTGAAAGAAGAAGAACTGGTCGGCGGGGAAGTAGACCGTCATCCATGACTTCGTCAGCTCGCGATAGCGCGTGTCTGCTGCGACGCCGACGACTGTCACCCAGGGCCACTCGCCTGCTTTTGTCGAGTACACGAACTGAAGCCGCTTGCCGATCGGATCTTGCCCGGGCCAGTAGCGTTGCGCGACCGATCCGCTGACGACGGCCACTGGTGCGCCGTTGCCGCGGTCGGCATCGGTGAAGGCTCGCCCGCGCAGAATCGGAATGCCGAGCGTGCGGAAGTACGAGGGAAGCACTGGCTCCCATGTCGAATAGGGATTCGCCTTCGCATCCTCGGGTGTCTGTCCCTCGAAAAACATCGGCGCGCTCAGTCCAAATGTTCCGGAGCCGGGTCCGACGTGCGTTGGCGTCGCCGACGCGACGCCCGGGAGCGATGTCACTTGTGGGATCAGCTCGTCGTAGAACGCGATCATCGAACGAGGATTGCGCTGGCGCGCTTCGGGAAGAAGCAACGACGCCATCACCAGCTCATTGGAATCGAATCCGCGCTCGATCGTTTGCAGGTGAGCGAACGAGCGAAAGAGCAGGCCAGCGCCAATAGCGACGACGACAGCGGCGGCGATCTCCGCGATCGTGAAGATGAGCAACCCCTTGGTGCCGCTGACGCCCCGGAATGCATGCTCGATACCGGGAGTGCGCGCGAGCCGACGATTGGTCCATGCCGGAACCGTTCCGAGCGTCAGTGCCCATGCGACTGCCGCCACGACGCCGAAGATCGTGACCCGAAGATCGATCGTCGCCAGCTCGATGCGCGGCACGTCACCGGGCGACAGCCATTGCAACGCAACGAGCAGTGTGCGCGCGATGAGAAGTGCGCACATCGCGCCGAGTAACGCGAGCACGAACCCCTCGGTGAGCGTCTGACGGAGCAGGCGTCCCGAGCTCGCGCCAAGCGCGACACGGACCGCTATCTCCGATCGCCGCGCAGAGGCTCGCATCAGCAGAAGTGCGGCAACGTTCACACCGGAGATCGCGAAGACGAGACTAGCTGCGGCAAAGAGCGCCAGAAGGACGCGCCGGCTTTCGCCCGCGACGCGTTCGATCAACGGCTCGACGAGGACCGTGGTTGAATTGAACTCTTTCGGGAACGCGGCCGCCACACGACCGTTGATCACGGTGAGCTCGGCGCGCGCCTGCTCCATCGATACGCCGCGGCGTAGTCGTCCGAGGATCTCGAATTGAAAGAACGTTCGATTGCTCGCATCGAAGCGGCCCGCCCGTCCGTCGAAGACCGTTGCGCCGGGAGCCCAGATGTCAGTCCCGAGCGGATAATCGACGGCCGCCGGAGCGATGCCGATGACCAGCATCGTTCGATCGCCGAACCATGAAAGCCGGCGTCCGACGAATGCTGGATCGGCACCGCCGACTCGTCGCCAGAATCGTTCGCTGACGACAGCGACGACATCCGCCCCGAACTGTTCGTCGGCCGGTGTGAACCAGCGTCCAAGGAGCGGTTCGCCATCGTGAACTACACGAAAGAAGTCGGCGGAGACCGGCGCCAATCGCGCGGGAACCGACCGCCCGTCGATCACCAGCGGCACATTGCCAGTCGCGGCATGATCAACGGCGCTGACCACATCGAAGCTGCGCGTCTGTTCACGCCACTCGGCAAACTCCGGCAGCGACAGGGAGGTGGGGAAATTGTTTCGCTGGGTGTCGAGTTTCGACACGATGACGACGCGGTCCTGGTCAGGAACAATCGGACGGAGCAGGACCGCGCTGACGATCGCAAAGAGTGCCGTGACCACCCCGATGCCGATGCCGAGCGTGAGGATGGTGAGAGCAGTGACAAACCGCTCTCGCCACAGTGCCCGGACGGCATGACGGAGGCCGGCCATGATTGTCGTTAAGAATACGTCGGACTGTTGTTCACGGGGCTCGGCCGAGTTAGACTGATCGTCTGGTCGGGCGCGTGGCTCAGCGGTAGAGCATTCGCTTCACACGCGAGGGGTCGGTGGTTCGATTCCACCCGCGCCCACCATTCGACTCGCATTCGTCGCGCCCGTGGCGCGACGAACGCTCGCTCATGGCGGGCCCTGTCAGAGCGCTCGCGCCCAGCGCGAAAGACAACAGCACCCTGCTTTCAACCGGTCATAGCTCGCAACTTTGTCTGGTCCGGTGACGAAGGCGATACGCGTGCGCGTGCCGAGGCACACGGCTATGGGGCCGGAGCCCGGCCGCGCCCAAGACGATTGAGCGCGTCCTTCGCTTCGGCAAGCGGTGTTGGACCGTCGCCACAACCGAAAGCGATACCTAAGGTGCCGACGGGCAGATCGTCGGAGGCCGCGTCTTCAGCGCTATAGACGTGAACGTTTCCGTACACGGTCAGCAGGTAGCGGTTGCCAGTGTGTAAAGACGATATGCCGGCCCCTTCGACGACCGGCGCGACGAAGAATGTCGTCGCCCGCCGCAACTGACCGATCCAAACGCGTTCCACTTGAAACGAAACCAAATAGCGATCTGGGTAGACCGCGGTCACAGTACCGCTGAAAATGAGCGCGGGCTTTGCCAGTGCCTCGACCGGTTCTTTCGATGGCGGGGCAGTCACGGTCACGCATTCGGCGTTCGTTGCAACCGGCATCATCAGAGCGGCGACAAACACGAGTGGTAACAGAAACTTCGGCACAAGAAATATTGTAGGCGGTCGGAAGGGATCGGTTTTCGGCGTGATTGCAGCCCCGATAGCACTCACGTATATTCGGTGCTCGCGACGAACCGAAGGCGTGATGGCGCCGCGCACCAGGCCGCCGGTCGTCAGGCAGCGACTTCCCCGGTAAATACAGAGGAACCGACCGATGTTCAAACATGGGTGTGTCTTCCTACTTGTGGCACTCGGGTCGGCGTGCAGTGGTAGTAGCGGCCTCCCGTTAGCCCCGTCCACATCGACCAGCCCCACTACGCGCCCTGATCCCCCGCGCTCGATAGCGGCGCTGACGGCTTCGACATTTACGGTCACACGAAGCTCCTTCCAACCATTCAGCGACTGGGTCTATTACGACGTCCATTTGCGTTTGACGGAAACGGGTGGACAGAGCGGTGCCACACTCAATGCAGTTGGGCTCTCGTACGTCGGGGCTGGAACCGATTGGGGTTGCGCTGGATCGCGACACTTCAGAATTAGCGCGGGCGAGACGTGGGAGATGGACCGCTTGGACTATTGCTCCCCGGAAGTGGCCATTCACAAATCCGTCGGCACCGAAGTCAGGAGCGTGAAGTTGACTGTCGCGTTCGTTGACGACAACGGCGTGAGTGATTCCCTGACCGCCACCATCGATACGAACTAGCCAGCAGTAATCGCGTTGATTGCGCGCTCAGACGCCGTTCGGTTTCTTCGTCATCACTGCGCATGACCGTCCGGCCCGTGCTCTGATCTAGAACGGCCGATTACGCTCCCGGCGGACCGCGCGAGTGCGCAGCGCGGTGGTCGAACCCTCCAGCCCGTTCGCGCTTACAGAATTCTCCGTTGGCGAGCGAAGTTGTAATCCCCCGTCAGCGGCAGACCGCACTTTTTACGGAAAAACCCCAGTATTTCGCGGGTGGCCCCCATATTGCCGAAGTAGAACGTGATTCTCCCGGGGGTCACACTCGACATGTCCGATACCACTACGCCCATTTCACGCCGCGAATTCTGCGGCGCCTGCGTGGCCTCGTGCGCCACGCTGGCCACCATCGTTACCGGCTGCGGAGGCGACGGATCGCCGACCGGCCCGAGCGGAGGCGGAGGCGGATCGGCGACCGATCTCGCCCTGCTCCCGGGCCCGTTCGCAAATGCCCGCGTGCGCGTGACCACGACTGGTACGCCGCTCGCCAACGTCGGCGGAGCCGCGCGCGTGGAGTCCAATGCCGGCCTGTTCCTCGTCTCGCGCACCAGCGACACGACGTTCACGGTGATCGACGGCACGTGCACGCACGAAGGCTGCACCATCACCGGCGCTACGAGCTCCCAGTACGTCTGCCCGTGCCACGGGTCGAGATACAGCCTCACCGGCCAGGTGCAGCAAGGTCCGGCGAAGGCAAGCCTTCGACAGTACGCCAGCACCTTCGCGGACGGTGTGTTGTCGATCGCGGTCTGACGGACGAGGGAACAGCGTATGGCTCGACTAAATCCCGAGATCGATCATCTGCTGCGACGCGCTGGGTTCGGCATCAGCGCGGCCGAAGTGAACACATATCAAGACATGTCGTTTGCGCAGGCCGTTGCGCATCTCGTGGACTACGAAGGTCGTCCCGACGATGTGGACGCACGCATCGGCCGCCAGGATCACGCGCAGGTCAATGCGTCGAACGACAAGAGCGGCGGCCTCTTCTCGCCTGACATCGACATTGACGATGCCCGTCAGCGGTGGATGTTCCGGATGATCCACACGCGTCGTCCGCTGCAGGAGAAGATGGCGCTGTTCTGGCACAACCACTTCGCCACCGGCTTCAGCAAGCTGGCTAACGAATCGGGCATGTTGCAGGGCGCGAAGCTGCTCGCGCACAAGCCGGGCGTGCTCAGGGGGCCTCAGGGGCAAATCGAGTTGTTCCGGCAGTACGCGCTCGGCAACTTCCGCAACCTCCTCCTCGAGGTCGCGAAGGATCCGGCGATGGTGATCTGGCTGGACGGCAACACCAACACCAGGGCAAAGCCGCAGGAGAACTTCGGCCGCGAGATCATGGAGCTGTTCACGGTCGGTGTCGGCTACTACACCGAGCCGGACGTGTACGCCGCTGCGCGTGTGTTCACGGGCTGGAATCTGCAGCCTTCGGTGGACTACACCAACGACGACTACGGGAGCATGAACGCTTATCAGGAGTTCCGGTGGCGGCCCGACCAACACGAAACCAGCGCCAAAACCTTCTCGTTCCCCATCTATTCCGACGGCAGTCGGACGATTCAGGCGCGTGGCGAGTCCGACGGCTACCAGGACGGCATCGACTTGATCAACGCGCTGGCGATGCATCCGGAAACCGCGCGCCGTCTGGCGCGCAAGTTCTGGGGCTTCTTCATCAGCGAGATTCAGACGCCGGATCCGGCGTTTGTCGAAGGGGTCGCACAGGTCTACCTGCAGAACCGCACCGAGATCAGGCCGGTCATCCGCTACATCCTCACCTCTCCCTGGTTCACCGATCCGTCGAATCGCTTTGCGCGGTTCGCCTGGCCGGTGGAGTACGTCACGCGCTCAATCAAGGAAGTGGGGTGGCAGAACCTGTCGCTCGACAGAGTCCGATCACCGATGGCGGCCATGGGTCAGTTGCTATACGAGCCGCCCAATGTCGCCGGATGGCACCTGGGCGTGAATTGGTTCTCGACCGGGACGATGCTGGCGCGTGCGAACTTCGCGGCGACGGTGGCGGCAAGCCAGAAGGACTTTCTTGCGGCCTCGCTGGCCCCCGACGTGAACAGCGCTGACGGCTTGCTCGCGACGATGCTCGATCGCGTGACACCAGCGCCATTGGATCAGGGACCACAGCAGGCGCTGATGACGTACCTGCTGGCCGACGGCGCATGGAGGGGCACTGAGTCCGAGCTCACGACGCGCGCGTCCGGGTTAGCCCGGCTGCTCATTGGCTGCTCCGAGTATCAGCTCGTTTAGAGGAAACGGACCATGAGCGTATCTCGACGAATCTTTATCCGCGACGGCGTTGCGACAGTCACGTTGAGTCTCGCCGCGCCTTCGTTCCTGACGGCGATCGCCAACGCGCAGGGGATTCCGAGCCGGCGTCTCGTCGTCGTGTACCTGGGTGGCGGCAACGACTCATTGAACACGCTGATCGGGTATCGCGATGCGGCCTATTACAGCCGGCGTCCGTCGATCGCGGTGCCTGCGGGGCAGGTGCTGCAGGTCGGCACCGACGCCTCGGGGATGACGATGGGCCTGCATCCGCGGCTCACCGGTCTTGCGAACATCTACAACGAGGGCCGACTGGCGCTCGTGCAACGTACCGGCTACGCGAACTCGAGCCGCTCGCATTTCGAGGGGAGCGACATCTGGGGCACGGCGAATCCGCAGAACTCCACTGGCTCGGGGTGGCTCGGTCGCTATCTCGATACGCTGCCGCGTCCGCTCGATGCGCTGGCGGCGTGGAACACGACTGGCGAAACACCACGGGCGCTTCTCTCCGGCATTTCGGGTGTACCGGCGATTCCGAACGCAAGCACATACACGTTCGGAAGCCCGAACCGCGGCCAGGCCGCGCTGCAGGAACGGGTGGCCGCCCAGACGATGGCGGGCAACCCCGCTGTGGGGCGTCCACATCTCGCGTATTTGAACGACGCGAGTCGCGGCGCGATCGAAACGCTCGATCGCGTGGCGCAGGCATCGCAGTACACGCCGACGGTGGTGTATCCGAACAACGGCTTCGCGGGTTCGTTGCGAACGATCGCCGGCGCGATCGCACGAGGCATCGGTTCGCGGGTGTATTGGACGACCACTGGCGGGTACGACACGCACTCGGAACAGGGCGGCGGCGGTGGCGGTGCCTACGCCAACCTGATGGGCACACTCGGTGACGGACTCTGGTCGTTCTATGTTGACCTCCGCAACCAGGGCCTGTTAGCGGACACCACCATCGTGGTGTTCTCGGAGTTCAGCCGTCGCGTGTCCGAGAACGGCAGCGGGGGAACCGACCACGGAGCGGCAGGCGTGATGATGGTCCTCGGCGGCTCGGTGCGTGGTGGTCTCTACGGAACGGCGGCGCAGCTATCGCCCGGACACCCAACGCTCGAAAACAACTCAGGGGATGTGCACTACGAGACCGACTTCCGGTCGGTGTATGCGCGCATCCTCGACAACTGGCTGGGTGTGGACTCGGTGCCCATTCTGAATGGCGATTTCCGCGCCGGCGCGCCGGCCGTGTTCTAGGAACTGTGATGAAGAACGTGAATCGATTCTGTCTGACGCTGTTCGCGGTGATGAGCGTGGCCGGTTCGGCCTCAGCTCAGACCGCAGGAGACACGGCGACCCGGCCCGCTAACTCGAACTATCCGGCGGTGACCTTCGGTGTCGTGTCGTTCCTGCAGTACGCCGCCGAACTGCACGAACAGGACGGCTACAACGCCTTCGATGTGACGCGTGGGTATCTCAACATCCAGGCGAGGCTCAGTGATCGCGTGAAGATTCGGTTCACGCCCGATGTGCGCCCGACCACCGACGCGAATCTCGAACGGAACCTGGCGCTACGTCTCGAATATGCCTCGCTCGACGTGCAGGTGACTGATCACACGGCGGTCATGTTCGGGTTGCACGAAATGCCCTGGCTCACTTATGAGGAGACGCTGAACCGTTACCGCGTGCTGGGACCGATGTTCTCCGAGCGCCTCGGACTGTTGCCGGGCGCGACCGACCTCGGCGCGAGCGTCAAGTACTCCGTCGACAGAACGGACGTGCACTTCGGTGTCTACAACGGTGAGGGCTACGGACGCGCTGAGATTGACAAGTACAAGAGCATCGATGGCCGCGCGACCTTCCGTCCATTCGCTGAGGACAGCGAGCTCGGGAAGGTGAGCATCTCCGGTTTCTATCAGTACGGCTGGTACGCACGCGACCGCCCGCGCAACGTGGCGATCGCCATGGGCGCGTACGAGGACACGCACCTGGCGGTCACTGCACAGTATCTTCAGGCAACGGACAATCCCTTCATCGCCGCCGACGTGCAGCGCCGCGGCATATCGTTCTTCGGTGAACTCCGTCAGGGTGAGACTGGCTGGGCGGGTCTCGTCGGCCTCGATATGTTCGACCCGGATGCCGACAACGACGGCGATCAGCGTCGTCGCACGGTCTTCGGTGGTGCACATTGGAGTGACTTCGGCCGTGCACGGTTGGGTGTGGTGATCTCGCTCGAGCAGGAGTATCAGACGGCCAACTCAAATCTTCTCAGCCGTCGTCTGCTGGCGCAGACGCACATCGAGTTCTAATTGTCAAAGCGATGAGCTGACGCCCGGAGTTCACTCCGGGCGTCGCCAATCACACTAGTCTTCTCGCTTCGTCACAGCCCGATTCGGGCGACCGGCATATTCACAAAAGTTACTGCGCAAAACGCGCGTGGCTCGGATAGTATTTCGAGTCACTGCCCCAACAGTTCATCTCCGCCGGAGCCCACGTGTCCCGCACTCTGTTCGCCTTTCTTCCGACTGTCGAGGTGTATCTCCGCGGCCGACTCTGCTCGTCGGTGGCGCTGTGCGTACTGTTCATGCTCGGTGCGCCGAACCTGTCGATCGCGCAGACAAGCGTGACGACAAACCGCAACGATCTCTCACGAACGGGCGCCAATCTGAGCGAGGCAACGCTCAACACAACCAACGTCAACGTCACACAATTCGGGAAGTTGTTCGAACGCGCGGTCGACGACGAAGTGTATGCGCAGCCGTTGTACGTGTCAGACGTCAATATTCCGGCTGTCGGCGTCCGCAATGTGATCTACGTCGCCACGACGAGCAACTCTGTCTATGCGTTCGATGCCGACAATCCGGCCGCCACTGCACCGCTATGGCGAGTGAGTTTCATCGATCCGCCGCGGATCGTTCCGGTCCGTCGCACCGATGTCGGCCAAGCGTGCGGGACCTACCTCGATTTCTCGAACAACATCGGAATCGTCGGTACGCCGGTCATCGATCCCGTGGCGCAGACGATCTACTTCGTGGTGCGTACGAAAGAGAGCGGCGTCTTCCGTCAGCGTCTGCACGCGCTTGATATTCGCAACGGGAATCCGAGACCGAACAGTCCGACGCTGATTCAAGCCACGGCTACGGGCACCGGGGCGGGCAGCGTTGGCGACATCATCACCTTCGACTCCCGAACGCAGAATCAGCGTGCCGGTTTGATGCTGCTGAACGGCGTCGTCTATATCGCGTGGGCGTCGCACTGTGACCAGGCGCCGTATCAGGGATGGGTCCTCGGCTACGACGCCTCGAATCTGTCGCAGGTCATGTCGCTGAACGTGGCCCCTGACGGCGCTGAGGCCGGAATCTGGCAATCCGGTCAAGCGCTGTCGGCGGATGCGCTCGGCAACATCTACGCGATCACAGGCAATGGCACAGTCGATGCGCATCTTGGCGGACGCAACTACGGCAGCAGCTTCATCAAGATCAGTCCGGCCGGGCAGATTCTTGATTGGTTCACCCCCTACAACTTTGGTTTTCTGAACACGATCGACGGCGATTTGAGCACCGGCGTCGTGCTCATTCCGAATACGAATCTAGTCATCGGGGCAGGCAAACAGGGCGTCGTGTACGTGCTGAATCGCGACGACATGGGTCAGTTCCATAACGGCTCCGACAACCAGATCGTCCAGTCGTTCCAGGGATCAACGGCTGGATCGATCAACGGCTCACCCGTGTACTGGAACACGCCGTCGAACGGGCCGGTCATCTATCTCTGGCCGGGCGGCGATCCGTTGAAGGCGTATCGTCTCGTGAACGGGCGTTTTCAAACGACGCCAATCGGGCAGAGCCCGGCGCTCGCGCCACCCAGAATGCCCGGCGGAATCATGTCGCTGTCAGCGTTCGATAGCGCACCAGGCACAGGCATTCTCTGGGCGACGATGTCGAATGACGGCGACGCCAACAACGCCACGCAAGCGGGAATCCTGCGCGCCTACGACGCCAACGACGTCACTCGCGAGTTGTGGAACAGCCGGCAGAACGCGACCCGCGACGACTTTGGCAACTTCGCGAAGTTCAATCCACCGACGATCGCCAACGGCAAAGTCTACGTCGGCACGTTCTCGAACAAGGTCGTCGTCTATGGGCTTCTCGACGGCGGTCCCAACAATCAGCCTCCGGTTGTGAACGCTGGTGTTGACCAGACAATCACCCTGCCGGCGACGGCCGCTCTCGCCGGAACGGCCACTGACGACGGGAATCCCAACCCGCCGGGCGCGCTATCAGCATCGTGGACCAAGATCTCAGGACCGGGAATCGTCACCTTCAGCCCTGTGACCGCACTGACGACGACGGCGACTTTCTCGATCGCTGGCAGTTACGTCGTACGACTCGGCGTGTGTGACGGGGGAGCGTGCGCGAGCGACGACCTGACCGTGACCGTCCTCCCGGCTCCGGCGACCGGCACCGGGCTGCGCGCGCAGTACTTCAACGATGCGGGCGATGGCGATTACTTCACCACGAGCGTGCTGAGTCGAGTAGACGCGACGGTAGATTTCAATTGGTCCGGCTCGCCCGCGACGGGCGTGCAGTCCGACAACTTTTCCGTCCAATGGTTGGGTCAGGTGCAACCGGCGACGACCGGTAACTACATCTTCAGCACCGAGTCGAACGACGGCGTTCGATTGTGGGTAAACGACACGCTCGTGATCGACAACTGGACCGCGCACGCCACGGCAATCGACAACACCAGTCCGATCGCGATGACCGCCAATTCGCTCTACAACATCCGGCTGGAAGTGTTCGAGCGTGTTGGCGTCGCGGTCGCCCGGTTGATGTGGACGCCTCCCGGTGGCACGTCGCAGATCATTCCGCAGATTCGTCTCTTCCCCGCACCGCCACTCAATCAGCCGCCGTTGGTGAACGCCGGAGCGGATCGGACCATTTCGCTCCCGAACACTGTGCAGCTCACCGGAACGGTGTCCGACGACGGTCAACCAAATCCACCGGGCGCGCTCACGTATACGTGGTCGAAGATCAGTGGGCGCGAGGGATCTGACAATCCAGTCGTCTTCAGTAACCCGAATGCGTTGACGACGACCGTCACGTTCCCAGACTCGGACATCTACGTCTTGCGCCTCTCCGTCTTTGACGGCGCAGTCACTGTCAGTGACGACATCACCGTGACCGTCAATCCGGCGCCGAACGGTGGTGGGACCGGGCTGCTCGGGCAGTACTACAACGATCCGGGAGGAGCGTCCCGCTTCACGACGTTGGCATTGTCGCGGATCGATCCCGTCATCGATTTCAACTGGGGCGAGGGAGTCGCCGGGCCAGGACTGCAGATCGACAACTTCTCGGTGCGCTGGACCGGTTACGTGCAGCCGGTCGTGTCTGGATCGTACGTGTTCTCGACCTCCTCTGACGACGGTGTGCGCCTCTGGATTGGTGGCCAGTTAGTGATCGACGACTGGGTGAACCACGCTGAAACACTGAGGAACAGCGCGCCAATCACGCTGCAGGCCGGCCAGCTGTACGACATACGACTGGAGTTCTTCGACGCAGATGAAGACGCGATCGTGCGTTTGATGTGGAGCTACCCCGGACAGGCTCAGACGGTCATTCCTCAGTCGCAACTCTACCCACCGAGCGGTCCAACGAACCAGGCACCGGTCGTCAGCGCCGGCACCGATCGCGCGGTGACGTTGCCCGGTGGAGCCGCGCTGTCAGGCACGGCGAGCGACGACGGCCTGCCAGCCCCTCCAGGGACTCTGACTCTTACCTGGTCGAAGGCCAGTGGTCCAGGAACGGTCACGTTCACTCCGCCAAACGCTGCCTCAACGACTGCGACATTCTCGACCGCTGGGACATATCAACTGCGCCTGACGGCGTCCGACGGTGCCTTGTCTGTCTTCGACGAACTGACAGTCGTCGTCAGCCCGGCGCCGATCGTCAACCAGGCTCCTGTCGTCAGCGCTGGTCCAGATACGGCGATCGCGTTACCGGCGTCGGCGACGCTCATTGGAACCGCAAGTGACGATGGTCTGCCAAACCCGCCATCGATCTTGACGACAACCTGGAGCATGGTGACAGGTCCAGGCAGTGTGACGTTTGGAAACTCCAACGCTCAAGCAACGACGGCGACGTTCTCCACTGGAGGTGTCTACACGCTGCGGTTGACCGCATCGGACAGCGTTCTTTCGTCGTCCGATGACATCACGATCACCGTGAACGCGTCGGGTGGCACTGGAACAGGACTCACGGGCCAGTACTACGGCAATGTGTCACTCGGTCCGCTCCGGCTGACGCGAACGGATCCAATGGTGGACTTCAGTTGGACGGGTTCACCCGGCGGCTCCGTGCCGACAGACAACTTTTCGGTTCGGTGGACGGGGCAGATTCTGGTACCTGTGTCGGGTGCATACGTGTTTACCACTGTTTCGAATGACGGCGTCCGTCTCTGGGTGAACAATCAACAAGTCATCGACAATTGGACAGACCATAGTCTGACGACGGACTCGAGCGCGCCAATCAATCTGACGGCCGGCGTCAGCTACGACGTACGCCTCGAGTACTACGATCGCAGCGGCACGGCCACGATCAGGTTGCTGTGGAGTTATCCGGGCCAGGCACAAGTCCCCGTGCCCCAGTCTGTGCTGTTCCCGCCAGGGACGAACCTGGCGCCGACGGCCAACGCAGGTCCCGATCAGACGATCGCGCTTCCAGGAACGGCGACGCTTGCCGGGACCGCCTCCGACGATGGCCGACCAACGCCGCCTGGCACGTTGACGACAACATGGAGCCGCTTGAGCGGACCCGGGACGGTCACGTTTGGGAATGCGAGTCTGTTGAGCACGGCCGGAAGCTTCTCAGCTCCCGGCACGTACGTGATCAGGCTGAGTGTGTTCGACGGCGCGCTGACGACCACCGATGATGCGACCATCACCGTGAATCCCTCATCGCCGGTGAATCAGGCGCCCACCGCTAATGCGGGGACCGATCAGACGATTACGCTGCCGACGAATGCGACCCTGACCGGAACCGCGAGCGATGATGGTCTGCCGACTCCACCCGCGGCGATCACGACGACGTGGAGCATGGTGAGTGGACCAGGGACCGTTACGTTTGGTGATGCGAGTCTGCTGAGCACGACCGCGAGCTTCTCAGCGGCAGGCACGTACATCGTGCGGCTCACTGTTTTCGACGGTGCTCTCACGACTACCGATGACCTGAGCATCACCGCGAATCCTTCGGGTCCAGTGAACCAGGCTCCCAACGTCAATGCCGGCGTCGATCAGACGATCACATTACCGGCGACGGCAGTGCTCACTGGAACTGCGAGCGACGACGGCCTGCCGGTGCCACCGGGACTCCTGACCAACACATGGAGCAAGGTGAGCGGACCAGGAACAGTGAACTTCAGCACGACACTCGAGGGTACGACCGCCGGCTTCTCGACGGCCGGTACGTACGTGTTGCGCCTGACGTCGTTCGACGGCGCGCTCACCACGACCGACGATCTGACGGTGACGGTGAATCCCGCGGTGCCGGTCAATCAAGCGCCGACGGTGAATGCAGGGAGTGATCAGACGGTCACGTTGCCGGCGAACGCATCGCTCAGCGGCACGGCGAATGATGATGGGCTGCCGGCACCGCCTGCGACGCTCACCACGACGTGGAGCAGAGTCAGTGGTCCCGGGACGGTGACGTTCGGGAACGCGAACGCCTTGAGCACATCCGCGAGCTTCTCGGTTGCGGGCGCGTATGTCTTGCGCCTGACGGTGTTCGACGGCGCGCTCACCACGACGGACGACGTGACCGTGACAGTGAATCCCGCGGTGCCGGTCAATCAAGCGCCGACGGTGAATGCAGGGAGTGATCAGACGATCACGCTGCCGGCGAACGCATCGCTCAGCGGGACCGCGAATGATGATGGGCTGCCGGCACCGCCTGCGACGCTCACCACGACGTGGAGCAGAGTCAGTGGTCCCGGGACGGTGACGTTCGGGAACGCGAACGTCTTGAGCACATCCGCGATCTTTTCGGTTGCAGGGACATACGTGCTGCGGCTGACGGCATTCGACAGTGCGCTGACGAGCACCGATGACCTGACTGTGACAGTCAATTCGGCGGGGGCAGGATCCGGACTGACCGGCCAGTACTTCAATGGAATCAATTTCCAAACGTTGCGGCTGACGCGTGTCGATCCGGTGGTCGACTTCGATTGGGGAAGTGGCGCTCCTGCGCCAAGCGTCGACGCGGACAATTTCAGCCTGAGGTGGACGGGGCAGGTGCGCGCGCCAGTGACGGGGAACTTCGTCTTTACAACGGTGTCGGACGGTGGCGTCCGGGTGTGGGTGAATGGGCAACAAGTCATCAACAACTGGGCAGATCACGGATTGGCGACCGACAACAGTGCTCCCATTGCGTTGACGAGTGGCGTCAGCTATGCGATCGTCGTTGAGTACCGCGAGCGGACAGGGACTGCGTCGATCAGACTGCAGTGGTCGTATCCAGGACAGTCGACGATCACAATTCCTCAGTCTCAACTCTTCCCGTGATCGAGGTGCACCAGGCCTCGGTGCTCAACGGCTGGGCCTGGCGGCGGGCTGGTATCGACTCCACCGGTGAGCTCTCACTCGCGGGATGTCATAGCAGCCGCGAGTGTCCGCGGCAGGAGCCTGACCACGGTCCCCGAAACCCGAGACATTCTCGCGGCATCCTTCTTGAGAAATGGGATTCCGTCTCGCGCCGGCTTTGCGGCCAACGGGTACGCCGCGTACTCCCCACGGATACTCGTTGGCCGCAGGCTTTACTTCAACGTAAACGTCATCTCGAGCGCAACACGCACGGCCACGGGCTTACCCTCTTTCGTGCCCGGCTTGAACAGCCACTGCTTTGCGGCTTCTATGGCCTGCGTGTCGAGCCCGTACTCTTTGTCGAGCGACTGTGTGACCATCACGTCGCTGACCTTACCATCAGCAAGTACCACGATATCCAGACCGACGGTGCCCTCGATGTGCGCGTCCATCGCCGCGGCTGTGTAGCCGGGCTTCACCGATCGAACCGGCACGGGCAGGGTCACGCCATCCTTCGTGGTGAAGATGTCCTGGCCTGCGAGTGCGCTGACCGCGACCGAGAGTACAAGAGCCAGCGCCGTCACTACCTGTCGTTTCATCATGTTCTCCGGATTTGGTCCGGCTGCCGCCTTCGCGCTTTGCGCTACGGCGCCCAGGCAGCCGAACATTACACGGGTAATGGGACGTCAGATGGTTCCATATAGTCGGTCGCCGAAATCGCCCAGCCCAGGCACGATGAACTTGTGCGCGTTGAGTTCCTTGTCCACGACTGGTGTGTAGACGGCGACGTCAGGATGGGCGCGCTCCAGGAGAGACAGCCCTTCGGGCGCCGACACGATGCAGATCATGCTGATGGACGTCGCGCCAGCCGCTTTGATCAGGTCGATGGCCGCGACCGCGCTTCCTCCCGTGGCGAGCATCGGATCGATCATCAGCACATGACTGTTCGAGAGGTCAGGCGGCAGCTTCGAGTAATACCTCGACGCGATCGCAGTGGCCTCGTCACGCTGCAGTCCGATGTGGCCGACGCGCGCCGTCGGCAACAATTCCAGCACAGCGTCGAGCATGCCCAGGCCGGCGCGTAACACTGGCACGACGACGACATCTGTCAGCACAACGCGTCCGTCCGCAGGACCGAGCGGCGTCACAACGGTCGCGGCAGACGAGGGCAGATCGCGTAACGCTTCGGCGGCGAGCAGGACGCTGATGCGGTTCGCCGCGCGGCGGAATGCGGGTGGAGCCGTGCGCGCGTCGCGCAACTCCATCAGCGCATCATGCACAAGGGGATGCGTAATGACGTGAAGAGGCACGGGTCAAATAGTACTAAAATCCCTCTATGCGAATCCGGGTTCTTGCCCTCGCCGCGGGCATGCTCTTGGCCCTCGCCGGGGTATCGGCCCAGAACGCCCCGCGCCAGGTGTCGCTCATCGTCTCAGGCGGCACGGTCGTGACCATGGATCCCGGCAATCGCGTGATTGCCGACGGCGCGGTCGCCATCGACGGCGCCGACATCGTCGGCGTTGACACCGCCGCCAGCATCGCCAGGCAGTTCCGCGGCCGCGAGACCATCAATAGCACGGGGCAAATCGTGCTGCCTGGCCTTATTAACACTCACACCCACGCGGCGATGGTGCTC
>JBKPRH010000050.1:0-37983 GCA_046765795.1 Acidobacteriota bacterium
CCGATCTGCGTCTGGCCACCGGTTTTGGGACCTGGTGCTCCGCTCAGACTGATGGTCATGACCTGCCGCGGCGCGTCGACACGCGGCCCTCCCACGAATACCGCGACTGTAGCCAGCGCGATGTGCGCGGCAATTGACCACACGATCATCGTCTTGAGCCCCTCGGGCTCGCGCGAGCGCGCGACGATGATGTCGGTCACGTTTTCAAGCATTGGATGCTTACCGCTCGGGCAACTCTGTGACGATGCCGACGTTCGCCACTCCGGCTTCTTTCAATTGATCGAGTACGTCGATCAGGTTCTGCACCTGGAGTTCAGCGTCACCGCGCAGAAACACCTGCTTGTCATTGCGATTGACCATCTGTTGTCGAAGGCGTTCGGCCAGAACCTTGATGCCGATCGATTCCTTGCCGAGAAACACGCGGCCGTCCTGTCTAAAGCTTTTCGGCACATCCACGAAGATCCGCTCGCTCGAGATCTCCTCCGTCCTCCGCGACTGCGGCAGCTTCAATTCGACGCCTCGCTGCAGCATCGGCGCAGCGACCATGAAAATGATCAGCAGCACCAGCATCACGTCGACGAGCGGGATGACGTTGATCTCCGCAAGCGTCGGACCCACACGCCGACCTCGTTGGTGCCGGCCGCCGGCATTCGGTGCAGACGCGATGACCTTCGGCATTACGTAAAGTTCCGTTCGGCGATATTCAGGAACTCGAGCGAGAAGTCGTCCATCTCCGCAGAGAAGTCCTTCACGCGGTGCACGAAGTAGTTGTAGAAGATCACTGCGGGAATCGCCGCGAACAGCCCGGCCGCAGTAGCAATGAGCGCCTCGCTGATTCCCGGACCGACCACGGCCAAGTTCGTTTGGCCTGTCGCACCTATTCGCTGGAACGCGATCGTGATCCCCACAACCGTGCCGAACAATCCGATGAACGGGGTCACACTCGCCGTCGTCGCGAGGAACGTGAGCCGCCGCTCGAGCTTGTTGACCTCGGTGGTTGCCGCACGGATGAGTGCACGGTCAACGGCCTCGAGGCTCTTGAGCATAGGACGTGGCGGCGTGCCAGTCGGATTGGATGGGGTCTGACTGGTCAAGCGGAACTGGGCATTGATCTCGGCGTAGCCGGCCTGAAAGACACCGACGAGCGGGCTCTGCGGCAGCGAGGGACAGATGGCCTGGACCTCAGAGAATTTCTGACTGCGGCGAAAGACGTCAAGAAACGTCGCGGTCTGGCGTGCGACGCGGCCATAGGAAATCGTCTTAAAAAGGATGATCGCCCAGGAGACGATCGAGAACAGAATCAGGATCGCGAGAACGGCCTGGTTGAGTGGGCCAGTCTCACGAATGATTTCGAGTAAGCCACCGCTCCCAGCCAGCGGGGCAACGTCCTGCACCTGTAGTGCAAGGAAGCCAAACGTATACACCTATGCCTCCGAACATCGGGGTATGCGCCGCTGGGACAGCGCTATCTAGGCAGACTAGCACGCGTAAGAAGTGCTGTCAAACATATGATACGATGGAAGTTCCGTCTACATGCTGCGCCTGCTTCGTATCCGCAACCTTGCGGTGATTGAGGCCGTCGAGGTCGAGTTCGAGCCCGGCTTCAACGTACTGACCGGCGAGACGGGTGCAGGCAAGTCCATCCTCGTCGAGGCCGTTGGGCTGCTCCTTGGCGCACGCGCATCGGCCGACCTGGTCCGCACTGGGGAATCCCAAGCCACCATTGAAGCGCTGTTTGAGGACGATCGCGATGGCAGCGAGATCCTTATCCGTCGTGAAGTGGCGAGCTCCGGTCGCAGCCGCTCCTTCGTCAATGGCGACCTCGCGACGGCGACGGTGCTGCGAGACCTTTCTCAGCGTCTCGTCGAAATCCATGGCCAGCATGAGCACCAGACGCTGCTCGATTCGCTGTCGCATCTTCCGCTGCTCGATGGCTACGCGGATCTTGGAACAGTCGCAGAGCGCGTTGCAGGTTCATGGCGCGCCTTCCGTCAGTTACGCGATCAGTTGGAGCGGTCGCGGATGGACGGCAGAGAGAAGACGGCGCGGCTCGAATTGATTGCGTTCCAACTCGGCGAGATCGACAAGGTCAAGCCGGTGTCTGGAGAGGATGAGGAGCTGGCCGCTACCAAACACGTGCTCGCCAACGCGGAACGAGTGCACCGCCTCTGCGAAGAATCCTACGCCGCGCTATACGACAGCGATGACGCGGTGCTCGCGGGGCTGAGCGGGGTATGGAAACGCGTCGGCGAGTTGGCGACACTCGATTCGCAGTTCAGCGGCTACATCGAGGCGCGTGAGGGAATTAAGTCGCAGCTCGAGGACTTGGCTGATTTCCTCAGGAAGTACGCTGACGGGATTGACGCCTCGCCTGCCCGCCTACAGCAGGTCGAGGACAGGCTCGCCAGTCTCGATCGATTGAAGCGGAAATACGGGCCGACGCTCGATGAGGTGATTGAAAAAGGGCGGTCGCTGACCCGAGAACGGGATTTGCTGACGCAGACTGCCGAAAGTGCGGAGGGGCTTGAAACTGCTCTCGCGGAGGCACGGGCACAGTATCGCAAGGACGCTCAGGAACTCTCGACCGCACGTCGCGGTGCGGCGCGTCGCTTCTCCAGCGAGCTCGAGCGCCTGCTCGGCGAACTGGCGATGGCTCAGGCGCGATTCGAAGTGCGATTCAATGCCGAGCCGCTTGCTGAGGAGCTCTGGACTGAGAGAGGCATCGACCAGGCGGAGTTCTTTCTGTCCCCCAATCCAGGCGAGGATTTGCGCCCGCTCGCACGGATCGTTTCCGGCGGCGAGTTGTCGCGAGTCATGCTCGCGCTGAAGACGATGTCGGTTGACGAGGCCGGGCACAAGACGATGGTGTTCGACGAAGTGGATGCGGGTATTGGCGGTCGCGTGGCTGACGTCGTCGGTGGCCGGCTGGGCGCGCTGGGGGACCGATTCCAGGTGCTCTGCATCACGCACCTGTCGCAGATCGCCGCACGCGCGTCCACGCATTTCCGGATCGACAAGGCCGTCCGACGAGATCGCACCGTGACCACTGTTCAACGGCTCGACGGGGAAGGTCGTATTGAGGAAATCGGGCGCATGATTGGAGGAGCGTCCGTCACCGAGTCGGTGCGAGCGAGCGCCCGGGAACTGCTCAGCGCACCGAAGCAAGGCGGGCGAGTTCGCGTCGGCGCCGCGGGTGCGAGCGGGCACGCGAAAGGGAAACAGAAGGCGAAAGGCGAAAGCGAAAGCCGGCGTAGAGTCTAAGGTTTTAGCGGAATGGCAAAGAGGTATCTCATCGAGACGTTCGGCTGTCAGATGAACGTCCACGACTCGGAACGGATGGCCGGGTTGCTCGACCAGGCAGGCTACGAGTCCACGACGGACGACCGCGATGCGGACGTCATCGTCATCAACACCTGCAGCGTGCGCGAGCACGCCGAAGAGAAGCTGTATACGCGTCTCGGTGAGTTGCGGGTCCTGCATGAAGAAACGGGGCGCCGGCCTGTTGTCGCAGTCGCCGGCTGCGTCGCGCAGCAGGAAGGTCCGTCACTCCTGAAGAAATCCAACGGACGGATGATCGACGTCATCCTCGGCACGCAGCGTCTCAAGATGCTCCCACTGCTCGTGGAGCAGTCTGCGGACACGCCGTTCCCCGCGGTTGATATCGCGCCGCTCGATGACGTGACCTTCCCGCTTGGCATCACGCATCGCCAGGACCCCGTCAAGGCGTACGTCACCATCATCGAGGGCTGCAACGATCACTGCGCCTTCTGCGTCGTGCCGTACACACGAGGCCACGAGCGAATGCGCGCCCGGGCCGACATCCTCGCTGACGTTCGAGAGGCCGTTGCCTCGGGGCGGAAGGAGATTCAGCTCCTTGGACAGATCGTCAATCACTACTCGGCACCTGACGATCCTGGCTGCGACTTCGCCGATCTCCTCGCGCACGTCAATGACATACCGGGCGTGGAGCGGATCCGTTTTGCGAGCCCGCATCCGCGTCACACGGGTCAGCGCCTGATCGACGCCATTCGCGACCTCCCGAAGGTCTGCAAGCACATTCATCTACCGGTGCAGTCCGGCTCATCGAAGATCCTCGGTGCGATGCGGCGCCGACACACGCGCGAGGAGTATCTGGAGTTGCTCCAACGGATCCGGGAGAGCGTCCAAGGCGTGACCCTCTCTACGGACATGATCGTTGGCTTTCCGGGCGAGACCGCACAGGACTTCGAGGAGACGCTGTCGCTGACTCGTGCGGCGCGGTATCACAGCATGTTCTCGTTCAAGTATTCGCCGCGGCCGAACACGCTTGCCGCGAAGCGGCTCGCGGACGACGTGAGCGAGGACGAGAAGACGTCACGCATCGTGGCCCTCCAGACGCTGCAGCGGGAAATTCAAACCCGTTTACATGAAGAGGCCGTCGGCACGACGCTCGACGTACTGGTGGATTCAGCGAGTCGGCGGCAGCTGCATGAAGTTTCTGGACGGACGAGCGGGAACACCGTAGTGAATTTTCCGGTGCCGACCGATACAACATTGCACATGCCCCCGGGCGGGTGGATCGGGCGATTGGTGCCGGTCCGAATTACGCGCGCGGGGCCGCACAGTCTCTGGGGTGAAGCGTCCCTGACTTGAGCCGCGTCTGAAGTCTTGGGTGGAGAGCGAGCCATGCTGATCGAAATGAGCATCAAAGGATTGATGGTCGACCCCATCACGAACATGCCCATCGTGATCCTCAAGGACAAGCTGGGCGAGCGGGTCCTCTCGATCTGGGTCGGCATCTTCGAAGCGAATGCCATCGCGCTGCAGATCGAGAACGTCTCGACGCCCCGGCCGATGACGCATGATCTACTCAGGAACATCATTGCCGACCTCGACGGCAGCGTCGATCGGGTCGTCGTGAGCGACCTCAAGGACAACACCTTCTTCGCGATCATTCACCTGACGGTCAGGGGAGAGCGCATCGCCGTCGATGCACGGCCGAGCGATGCGATTGCTTTAGCATTGCGAACGCGGTCGCCAATTCTGGTAGAGGAGTCGGTTATCGATAACGCGAAGACGGTCGACTTCACGGCTGAGCCTGGTGATAATGCCCGGCTGCAGAAGTGGCTGGAAAGCCTTGATCCAGAGGAACTTGGCAAATACAAAATGTAATTGTCGGCCGGCCGACACTCCTCTTCGGTTGACACTCCCGAACCCCACCCCTACAATGGGCGCACTTCTTCCCAGATCTGCGCCCCGTGAACAACGGCTCGATTCCACAGCTCAGCCCTGACGCGGCTTGTCGCCGCGCCACTTTCGCGTCTCAGGCGTTCGCCGCATGATCGTCGCCATCGCTAACCAGAAAGGCGGCGTCGGTAAGACCACCACTGCGGTCAACCTTGCCGCCGCGCTCGCCATGCGCGGACGAAAGACGCTCCTGATCGATCTCGACCCACAGGCCAACAGCAGCATCTCGTTCCTTGACCTCCAGTCGATTGCCCGGAGCACATACGACGCGATCGCCGATCCGGCATGCGAGCTTGGACACATCATCCAGCCGGCGCAGTCGTTGAAGAACCTGGACATCGCCCCAGCCCGTATCGCCCTCGCGAAACTCGAGGCGCGGCTGGTCGGGGAGTTGGACGCGCATTTCCGACTCAAGGACAAGCTCGAGAAGGTGCTGGGCAACTACGCCCACGTCGTCATCGACTGTCCGCCGGCGCTCGGGTTGCTGACGGTCAATGCGCTCGTCGCCGCGACGCATCTGTTGATCCCGATTCAGTCGTCGTACTTCGCACTCGAAGGTACCGACGACTTGCTCGAGACAATTGAGAAGGTGCGACAGCGCCCCAATCCGGGTCTCCGAATCCTCGGTGTCGTGATCACGATGCACGACAAGCGCACTGCGCTGGCTCGCGATATACGCGAACAAATCACGAAGGTGTTTGGCGGGAAGGTATTCCGCACGGTGATCAGCAAGAGCGTCCGTCTGGAGGAAAGCCCCGCCTATAAGGAATCGATTTTTACGTTCGCACCGGACTCCACGGGCGCGACCGATTACTACAGTTTGTGCGAGGAGGTCATCGAGCGTGTCGAAGCGCGGACTGCCTGAAACGCTGCGGATGCGGCATGACCAGCACTACGTCGAGGCGCTCGCGGCATCCGCTGGTGAGCCGGTCGGTCGCATGGTGGCGATCGATCTCCTCGACCCGAACCCCAACCAGCCACGCCAGGTGATGGGTGATCTGTCCGAGCTCATGGCCTCGGTCAGCGAAAAAGGCATCATCGAGCCGCTCGTGGTGCGCCAACGCCTGGGGCGTTACCAGATCATCGCCGGCGAGCGTCGTTACCACGCCGCCGTGCAGGTAGGCCTTCGCGAAGTCCCAGTCATCGTGCGCGAGTCCGATGACGTCGAGGTCATGGAACTTGCCCTCGTCGAGAACCTTCAGCGCAAGGACCTGACCGCGTTTGAGGAAGCCGAAGCACTCCTGCAGTTGCAGCAGAAGTGCGGACACACCCACGAGGACCTGGCGCGGAAGCTGGGAAAGTCGCGGACAGCCATTACTGAGTCCTTGTCGCTCGCCGCCATGCCCGACGAGGTCAGAACGCTTTGTCGGCTGGCCGACATTACCGCTAAGTCCACGCTTCTTCAGATAGTTAGGCAGCAAGACCCCAAGAAAATGCTCGCCTTAGTCGAGAAACTGGCTGGGCAAGGCGGCGATACGCGTCAGGCGGCGCGCAACGAGACCGCGAAGCCGAAGCCAGGCCGTCCAAAGGCCTATGTCTTCGCGTTCAAGCCGCCAACCAAGGCGTTCGACCTTCGATTGAGCTTTAAGAAAACCAAGGTCGAGCCGTCCGAAATCATCGAAGCCCTCGAGAACATCATTCGGGAACTGAGAGCCTCGGCTCGTAAGTAAACCGATAGCCGGCGCGCGCAGGACCATTGCTCGTGCGCGCTGGCTTAACGACCGCGGCCGACCAGCCCGCACAGTGTTGTTGCGAGCTTCCGTGGGGGCCGTGGGCCCGTGAAGCATTTAGGGAGGAGTCGAGCCCGCGACAGGGCTTCTCAGAGCGGGCGTTTTCGAGGGCGCCCATTCTCGTTGGTTAACATAACGCATCTTATGCGACGTTGATAAAGTAGGCCGGAAATCCGGCAGAATCGGCCTGGAACGACTTCAAGCTAGTCGTTCAGGCGGTCCAGTTCCTGGTCGCAAAACGCGCGTCAGGCACTTCGAATTGGATGGGTTCGTGTCGCGGCTGTTGCTCGATCTCGACGGTGCCTTCCGATAACGTCACGAAGAATGCCACGCTGTCCTGAGGGCCGGCACCCAGACACGCGAACGGGACTCGGATTTCGGCAACGCGCCCGATTGCCGAAGCCAGTCCGGGGCAGTCGGCTACGTCCTGGTCCCCTTTCGGCGCCCGCCTGACGAGGCGGACATCAGGCGACTTGCCGTCCCGCCGCATCACGACGTGCAGTCCCGCGGGCTTCAGGAATCGGATCGTCAATCCCAACGCGCCAGCCAGCAGTTCGCGCATCGGCCGCCCACCATCGACTCGAATATAGAGATGCTCGAGATTGAATCCGAACTCGACGGCCTGGATTCTGCTCGAACTCTCGCTGACTTGATGCATGGCGCCAGCGACCTTCGACACTTCGAAGGTTCCAGCGCCCACCCATTCGAAGTAACTGGTGACCTCACCGTCGATCTCGGGCTGGATGAGCCCGGTCGGTCGGCGGATCTCGACTGATGGTGGCTGCGTCGTGATGTTCGTGACGAAGAGCTCTTCGGGAATCGGTGCGTCGAGTGCTCGATAGACATTCCGGACGTGGCGCCGGAACAGGTCGTCGAACGCCAGGTCATGGTCCGACGAATGATCGTCGCCATACCACCAGAACCAGTCGCTGCCTTCCGCGATGAGCATTTCTTCCCGGGCCCGGGCCAGGGCCGTCTCGGAAATACCGGCAGAGGGCGCATCGAGCACGTGACGTGCATCGGCCAACTGACTCCATGCCCGATGGTCGTCCGCGTGACCAATCCAGATGTAGAAATCGGAGTTGATCCACGAACCCGGGAAGATCGAGACGAGCGAGTCCGACGCTGTTGCGCAGGCCTCACTCATCGTGACGGTGCGAATCTCCGGCTGCGAGGTCAACCGCGCATAGAGCGCGCGAAGAAACGGCCGCCCCTGACCTTCGAAGTGTTCCCATGCGTTCTCGCCGTCGAGAATCACGAAGACAGTGGCTTCCTGGCCGGTCCGCGCTCGGTACCGAGCCCCGGCTTCCACGAGCCTACGCATGAAATCATCGGCCGCCGTGTCAGGAGACCACGAGGCGTAAGAGAAGCCTATGAGATCGGAAATGGTGTGATCCCTGAAACCGCACGCCACGCTCAGGCCGGATGCGCCGACACGATAGGCACGATACAGGTCCTCGGGCTGTTCGACGTTGCCGGCGCCGTCTCTGGTGAAGGCGCGATTGATCGACCGCGACAAAATGGCTTCGTCGGTCGCCATCCACTTGAACCCCGCGCGGGAGACGAGCGGTACCATGTCGTCGGACACCGAACCCTCCGACGGCCACACCCCATCTGGGCGTCGTCCAAAGAGACGTTCATGAAGTGCGACGGCGCGCGTCAATTGCTCGAACGCATCCTCTGGACGTTGGAACCGCTCGCGGGGCATACGTGACTGCGGATGCGTGCGCAGATAGACGTCGGTGTCGCAGAGCAACGGCAGAATCGGGTGATAAAAAGGCGACGTCGAAACTTCGATTTGACCGCGACGAACAGCGTCCCGATATTCGGGGACCACTGCGCGCAGAATTTCGAGCTCGACGCTGCGTAGAAGGGCCTTATCCTCTTCGGTGTAGCCACGATCCTTGGCGACCAGCGCGCGGATGCGCTCGTCACGTTCGAAATACAACGCATCGATCCAGACCAGCTTGTGCCAGACTTGCAGGTCGCGAATCTCTTCGGTCGAGTACTGCGCAGCCAGCGCACGAGGGCTCAGTCCCTTGCCGGAGCTACCACGCTTGGCGAGGAGCTCCGCGTAACGCGGAAACGGGTCGATCATCCGCGGCTTGTGCGCGTGGAAGAAGTTCTCGACGCAGAACGCGCGCTCGTCCTCGCTCAGCGCATCCGCCGGCTTCAAGCCGAGTGCGAGGTGACGATCCTGGGCTTCATCTCCAGCAAAAGCCTCCAACTGCACGAGCAACGACGGCACAAGGTTGAACGTGACGCGCACCTGCGGAAACTCGCGCATCAGCGCGACCATGCCCCAGTAATCCTTGATGCCGTGCAGACGCACCCACGGGAGGATGTGCTCGCCCGTGGCCAAATCCTGGTAGAACGGCTGATGCATGTGCCAGAGGATTGCGACGCGGGTCATAATGCCGATAAAGGAAGAAACTGAGGAATTGTGAGGATTCTGGACCGCTACGTGATCCGGCAGCTGCTCATGCCCTTCGGCCTCGGGCTGCTGGTGTTCACGTTCTTGTTCATTATTCCCGAGTTCATGCGGTACGCCGAGAGGTACATCGCGAAAGGCGCGCCGATATCGGCCGTCGTTCAGGTCATCCTCGCGCTGTTGCCGATGTCGCTCGGCCTCACGATCCCGATGTCACTGCTGATGGCTCTGCTGGTGGCGTTTGGCCGCCTCTCGGCAGATCGCGAGTTCGTGGCGTTCCAAGCCTGCGGCGTCAGCATGCGGCGGCTCCTCCGCCCGGTCGGACTTGTCTCGGCGCTGTGCTGCGCCGCGACCGCTTATGTGCTGCTCGTCTCAGTGCCCGCCGGCAATCAGCGCTTTCGAGAAATCACGTTCAACATCATCGCGTCACAGGCCGAAGGTGAGGTCAAGCCTGGGGTGTTCTTCGATCAATTCTCGAACATCGACCTGTACGTTCGAGAGATTCCGAAGACCGGCGGATGGAACGGCGTGTTCATGTCCGACAACCGTCGCGGCGAAGGCTCCGCGATCTACCTTGCCAGGCACGGACGCGTAGTCATCGATCGCAGCAAGAAATCGGTCGAGATGGTCTTGGACGATGGGACGCAGCATTCCACGGACTCGGCTGGGAATTACGACGTCTCCATCTTTGAGCGCATCGTGCTCAATCTCAATCCGGGCGGCATGTTTCCAGAAGGTGGACCTCCCAAAGGCGATCGGGAGATGTCGATCGCGGAGCTACGCGCGCGCGCCGACGAGATTCGCGCACAAGGTCAGTTTCCGCATAACCAGCTCTTCGAGATCCACAAGAAGTTTTCGATCCCCGCCGCGTGTCTGGTGTTCGGCCTGATTGGACTCGCGCTTGGTGCGACCAATCGACGCGACGGCAAATTAGCGAGCTTCGTTATCGGCGTTGCGATTGTGTTCGTCTACTACATCCTGCTCTGGCTTGGGCAGTCGCTGACCAAGGGGCAAATGCTGGCGCCGTGGCTCGCCGCGTGGCTCCCCAACATCGTCCTCGGACTGGTGGGCATCGGCCTTTTCAAATGGCGTGGCCGCGTGGCGGATAGGCCGATGCGCGTTCCGCTGCCGGGGTTCTTGCGCAAGCTCGGCACGGTGAAGGCTAGTGGGCGGAGCCGTTTCTTCGTGCCCCTCGGCACGCTGGATCGATACGTCGCGCTCACCTATCTGCGCATGTGGGGGCTCTCTGCGCTTGCGCTGTGTAGCCTGTTTTACATTTCGACCTTCACCGAGTTGACCGAGAAGGTCCTCAAGGGTGACGGCACGTGGACGATGCTGTGGACGTTCATGCTTTATCAGACGCCGCAGTTCTTCTACTACATCATCCCGCTGTCGGTGCTGCTCGCGACGCTCGTGACCGTGGCGCTGCTGACGAAGAACAGCGAGTTGATTGTCATGAAGGCATGCGGCATCAGCTTGTATCGCGTCGCGTTGCCGATGGTGGGTGCGGCGATCCTCGCCGGCGGAACGATCTTCGTCCTCGAACAGACCTTACTCGGGCCGGCGAACCGCAAGGCCGAAGCGATCAAGCACGTGATGAAGGGCGGCTCACTGGAAACGTTTGACGTTCTCAATCGTCGCTGGGTGATGGGCAACGACGGCGACATTTATCACTACAACTACTTCGATCCTCGCGAGCGAAAATTCAACGGGCTGTGGATTTACGAATTCAACGCCGACATGACGCGTCTGATCAAACGCACGTTCGCGCAGCGTGCCTCGTTCGTGAACGATGCGACCTGGCAGGCCGAGCAAGGGTGGACACGAGAGTTCGACGCCGCGACTGGTAAGCCCAAGCCCGACGGCTTTGCTGCCTTCGAGCACACGCAGAAGGTCTTCGAGCCGGCAGCAGTATTCACCACCGAGTCGCCGGACCCGGACTTCATGAGCTACACGCAGCTGCGGGACTACACCGAACGTCTGCGCGCCAGCGGACTCGATGTGGTGCCGCAACAAGTCGCGCTGTGGCGCAAGCTGTCGTTTCCCTTCGTGACGCTGATTATGACGTTCCTCGCGGTCCCCTTTGCGGTGACCATCGGCCGCAGCGGCGCGATGGCCGGCATCGGCGTCGCGATCGGCATCGCCATCGTCTACTGGACAACGATCAGCGTCTTCGCGGCAATGGGAGCTGGCGGTGTAATGGCGCCAGCGTTGGCGGCGTGGGCTCCCAATATGCTGTTCGGTGCCGGTGCGTTGTACTTGCTCCTCACCGTACGCACGTAATTCCCGTTCAGCGTCCCACTTTCACCTCGTCCAGCCACAGCTGCCCGCTCACGCCTGGACGAGTGTTGACAGTGTCAACAACGAAGAGGACGTCGCGGACGTCCGCGAGCACTGGCCTCCCCGTCGTCGTCGTCTCGAGCGGACGGAAGTCAGCGAATGCGACTGTGATGGCTCGAGGCATCTCATCGACGTAGACCGACCGATGCCAACTTCTCCCCTGCGCGCCACCGGGCACACGGAGTTGGACCCAAATACGGGCCGGACGACTGGATTGCGCCGTGAAGATCAGACGGTCGTAGTTCGCAAGGCCTTGTGGGACGGCCATGGAGAGCGCGACGAACGGACCTTCTTCTTGTGTACCGCCGAGCGCATAGCGCAGGAGCAACTGCGTGCCGCCAACAGACGGGACGATGTCGAGCGCACCACGCGAGCGCGGACTGTTCTCGATGTGCCAGTCAGACGCAGGCCCGTTGCTGTAGCGAGCGTCCACCTGGGTCGGTGGCGCGATGGACTCGGAGACCTGGTCTGCCTTTCGCGGACCGTCCAGCACGTAGATCGGATTTGAGACCACCCATGGAACCGGCGGATCTCCAGGCGCACCGGGCCACTGCATCTCGATGCGATACACGCCCTGCTCGGAAGAGGTGTACTCCAACTGAGAGCCGGAAACGGAGTGCACGCGCTCCCCATCACGAAGCAATGTGATCGCGACGTCATCCGGCGCATTGCTGCGCACCTGAAACGTCAGTGGTCCCTTGGCGACGATGTCCTCCCCCATCGCGACGCCGTTGCCTGTTCCGGACGCGGAGAACGAAAACGCGACGGGCCCAGCAAGCGCATCGATCGAAGAAAAGACGCGACCGCGGCGTATCGCGTCGAGCACCACACTGGTATCCGCCTGCGCCTCCCCCGTTAACGTGACGTCTGGTAGCGCGATCGAAAACGTTCGAAAAATCTGCTCGTAACCCGGCAGCGGGAGCGAGATGCGGTTGTCGTACGGGTCACCCACGCTCGTGAGTGGAATTCGGGCATGGGCATCAGCCCCCGCGACCGCTACGACCGGACGCTGCGCGGTCAGCGTGTCCCAGCGTTGTAAAGACTCACTCGGACGATCGAGCATCATCGCGAGAGTCTCGGGTCTCCGGAATGGATACGTCATCAGCGAGCGCGCGATCGTGCGCAGTGGCTCATCACGCCACTCACTGTCGGCGTTCACCCACTCGAGTCCCTGAACCGGCACGTCCCACTCAGTCCAGCGCAGTTGCGGCTTCGGTGAGGAGGGATGTGCGGCGATAGCCATTCCACCGAGCCGCTCGACGTCTTCGACGACATCTCGCGCTTCGCCGCCCAGTGAATACGGTGTGCGCGGGAGACCGATCGCCACGACGTGACCGTTCGTCGTGCTGATCTCGACAGCGTCAATACAGAGCACTCCGCTCCGATACGCCGGCGTGTCCGGCTCGCGAGTGCCGTCTCCATGATCGGTGATGATCACGAACTTCAGTCCGGCTCGTGATGCCGCACGCGCGACGTCGTCGACTGTGCCCGTTCCGTCCGAGCGGCGCGTGTGAATGTGAATCGCTCCACGTACGGGAGGTCGCAGCGACGGCGACGCCGCCAGTGAACGGGCTGCGCGCGGCATCGATGTGTAGCTGGTGGCCGCGATCGCGACAGCGATCAGGCCCACGATCCATCGCGCACGACTCATGCGCGGGGATGGAACTTATCGTAGATGCTGCGCATGCGTTGTTCGAGCACGTGCGTATAGATCTGCGTCGTCGACAGGTCTGCGTGACCGAGCATCATCTGGATGGCGCGTAAATCGGCGCCGCGTTCGAGCAAGTGCGTCGCGAACGAGTGACGCAGCATATGAGGGCTGAGGCCTTTGGTGAGGCCAGCTTGCCGCGCGTAGGCCTTGAGAATTTTCCAGAAGCCGACACGCGTCAGCCCCGGCCCGCCGCCTTTGGCATTCACGAACAAGCGCGGGCTCGACCGCTTCCCTAACAGCGCCGCTCGTCCTTCGCGCAAGTATCGTTTGACCCAGTCCCCTGCCTCGTCGCCAATCGGGACAATGCGTTGTTTGCTCCCTTTGCCTGAGCACGTGAGATACGACGCTTCCAGATTCACATCGGCCGGACGCAGCGAGAGCAGCTCCGACACGCGCATACCGGTCGCATAGAGGAGTTCGATCAACGCGCGATCGCGTAAGCCTCGTGGTGTGCTGATGTTCGGTTGCTCGATGAGTCGGTCGACGTCCTCGACCGCGAGATAACGCGGCAGCACCTTCCACGCCCGCGGCGGACGAAGGTCGTCGGCGGGGTTCACCGTGAGCCGGCCATCGATGACGAGGAAACGGAAGAAGCCGCGATAGCAGGCGACCGCGCGTGCGACGGATCGCGGCGAGCGCCCTTCGGCCATCAGGTCGCGCACGTGGCCCTCGAGGTCGGTTCGCGTGAGCGCCTCGAGGGCGGCCCCTCGCTTGTCAGCGAAATCGGCCAGACCGTTGAGATCGCGGGCATAACTGTCGACGGAATTGCGGGCCAGCCGCCGCTCGACGGTCAGATGAGTGATGTACGCGTCAAGCGGGGATACACTGCTCAAGGAACGGGTCGGCTCCTACCTTTCGATGAGGCGCTTTACTAGAATTGTAGTCGTATGCCGGTTCGATCCAAGTGGCAATCCCTCCCCACCGAAGCTATCAACGCATTCAGTCTCGGAATCGACAAGCTGGATCCAGACGACCTCGTTGACCTGATGCTCAACGAAGATCGCAAGATGCTCGACGCCGTGCGGCGCGAGCGCGAGCGCATCGCTGTAGGGGTTGAGATGGTCGCCGGGGCCTTGCGCAAAAACGGCCGCATCATCTTCGTCGGCGCCGGCACGAGCGGCCGCCTGGGCATCCTCGAGTCTGCGGAGATGCCACCGACCTTCGGCACCAATCCCTCATTCGTGCAGGCGATCATGGCCGGAGGCCGAGAGGCTATCTTCAACGCGAAGGAAGGCGTCGAGGACAACTACGAAGAAGGGATTCGCGCCGTCAATCGACTGCGGCCGACAAAGAAGGACGTCGTCGTCGGCGTGTCGGCGAGCGGCATGACGCAGTTTGTCCGCGGTGCGCTGACGCGTGCCCGCAAGAGCGGTGCGCGGATCATATTCGTCACGTGCGATCCGGGGACCGAGCTGCAGACCTTCGTCGACCTCACGATTTCACCGGGTGTTGGTGCGGAGGTGATCGCCGGCTCGACGCGCCTCAAAGCCGGAACGGCGACGAAGATGGTGCTCAATATGCTCACCACCGGGGCGATGGTGCGCATTGGTAAGACCTACGGCAATCTGATGGTGGACGTGCAGACCGGTTCCGAGAAGCTCAAGGACCGGGCACGACGCATCGTGAATATCGTGACCGGTCTCGAGTACGACGAAGCCGACAAACTCTTGAAGGTCGCTCAGTGGAACGTCAAAGCCGCGATCGTCATGCAGAAGACCGGGCTCACGTACGCAAAAGCGATCGGCCGCTTGCGAAAAGCACACGACTCGATGCGCGAAGCGCTCGGTGAAGACATAGAGCCTCGGTTGCGCGGCCTGCTCCAGGGGCACGCGGAAGGTACGGCGGTCACCACGGGAAACAACGTGATGACCGGCACGATTCCATCACCCGACTCCGCACAGCGCACTCAAAGACGCGAGGCCGCCCCCCGCTCCAAGTAGACCTCCACGGCTCGATGCGACTGCAGGAATGATGCGGGCAACTGCGGCGTCATAGGACCGCGTACCATCCGTTCAACGCTCGCCGCCTTGCTCTCTCCTGCGGCGAGCAGTATCACGACTTCTGCCGTCAGTATCGTGCCCACGCCCATCGTCAGGGCTTCCCGCGGAACGCGGTCGACGTCGCCGTTGAAGAGCGCAGCGCTGGCCTTTCTCGTCTCGTCGAGCAACGTCACACGATGAGTTCGCGCCGGCGACTCGTTCGACGGCTCGTTGAAGCCGATGTGACCGTTGCCACCAATGCCCAGCAACTGCAATCCGATCCCGCCTGCTTGCTGGATTGCGGCTTCATAACGATCACATTCGACCTGAAGGTCATGGGCGGACCCATCGAGTCCATGGAAGCGCTCGATTGGAAGACCGACGTGATCGATCAAATGCTCGCGGATGAAACGGTGGAAACTGGCAGGATGCGCGTGATCGATACCGACGAACTCGTCCAGCGCGAACGCGGTCGCACGTGAGAAGTCCGCCTGCCCGGCCGCAGACAACCGTGCGAGATCCGCGTACACCCCGACCGGCGTACGCCCTGCGGGCAAGCCGAGCACGATATCCGGGCGCTCACGTAATGCGTCGACGACACGTTGTGCGGCTGCGCGCGCCAGTTCCTCACTCGTCGTGAAAACTCTGATCTCCACGTCTTCAGATGTAAACCGGGACGACGACATTGCCACGGACCGCCGCGATCGCGAGCGCCACCGCACCGTGCGCGGGTTCGATCTCGAGGCGCCGGACGTCACTCCTCGGCGCCACTTCGGCCAGACGCGTCGTCACGCTGGTCACCAGCGAGGGAATGCCCTTGAACATGCCGCCTGAAAGCACCGTTGGAAAGACATCGCCGCGCATGCCGAGCCTGGTCACAACCGACGCGGCAGCCGCAGCGAGCTCGGTTGCGGCCCGGTCGAGAATCTCCCCCGCTACCGCGTCGCCAGCTTCCATGGCACGCTGCACCACGCCGGCAAGGCCGGCGATCGCGTGCCGTTGCAGACCGCGGTCGTAGATGGCGTGGATCACTTCTGCGGGCGTGGAGAGCTGCATCTGCGCGAGGACAAGCTCCGTCAATAGCGTCGCGGGCCCGCGGTGATCGAACTGCCGGACCACTGCCGACAGGGCGGCTCGACCGATCCAGAAGCCGCCGCCTTCGTCGCCAAGCAGGTACCCCCACCCGCCGGCACGCGCGGCTCGACCTGCGGCATCGTGTCCGTAGGCAATCGAACCTGTGCCGGCGACGACAACCACGCCCGCCTGATCGCCGGCTCCGGCCACGAGTGCGACCAACGCATCGTTGACGACCACCGTCGGCGTCTTCTGGCCGATGCGGCGCATGATCTCTTTAATCGTGTGTGCATCTCGCGGTCGATCGACGCCCGCAATACCGAGGCAGATTGCGTCCAGTTTGATGTCGCGTTCGCCGAGTGTTTCGTCCATGACCCGGTGCAGGATCTTTTCGACACCGAACTCACCCATCACCTGAAGATTGGCGCCGGACGCGCGCGCCTGGGCGAGGACTTCGCCGCGATCGTCGGCGAGCAGGCACACCGTCTTCGTTCCTCCAGCATCAATGCCGAGTACGTTCATAGGTCAGCTCAAGTATGATGGTACATTCCCGTTTCTCACATGCACATGCAGCGTCGCAGCTCGGCCCGAGTGGGCGGCCTTCTCCGTGTGGCACGTCCGCTGATCGGTCTTTGTGTCGCCGTGCTGATCGTCACCGGAACTGATCACCGGACTCTCTCCGCGGCGGATGCGCCGCTGCGAACATTCTGGATGTCGCGCGCCTCACTCGAATCGCCCGATGCCGTGCGCCGTGCGGCGGCCGCCGCTGCCGCGGGCTCGTTCGATACCGTGATGGTGCCGGTCTCGCTCGTCGCCGAGGAATTCCAGGTCTTCGATGGTGCGCGCGAGATGATCGCCGAGGCGCGCGCGCGTGGTCTTCGCGTGCACGCGTGGATCGGGGTCACACTCGTCGCCGCGGCCGGTGAACTGCCACCGTCGCGCGAGCACGTGCTCTATCAACATCCCGAGTGGTTGATGGTGCCGCGCGATCTGGCAGCAGAGATGCTGAAGGTGGACGTGCGAACCCCGGGGTACCTCGGTCGCTTGACGCGATGGGCGCGTGCCAATTCGACGCGCGTCGATGGACTGTACGTCTCTCCACTTGCCCCCGAGGCAACGTCCTATCTCGTCGGCGCGGTCACCGCCGCGGCAAAGCGTTATCCGGTGGACGGCGTCTTCCTCGACGCAGTGCGATTCCCGGGCGTGGATTTCGATTACAGCCGACACGCCATGGAGATCTTCCGTGCCGACACGCGCCCGCAACTCAGTGTCGAAGAGCGTGCGCGACTCGATGAAGTCGAAGCGATCGATCCGTTCGGCTACGCTGAAGAGTTCCCCGAACGTTGGCGCACATTCCGGCAATCACGCTTGACCGATCTTGTGTCTCGCCTGAGAAAGGCGCTCAGCGAAATCAGTCCGACGCTCGTGGTCAGTGCGGGAGTGCCATCAGATCCAGGCAACGCGCTGACCGAGTCATTCCAGGACTGGGCGAAGTGGATGGAAACCGGGCTCGTGGATGGCGTTGGCCGCCGCTCGGGAACAAGCGGAACGATCGTCTTCTCGCCAGACGCCTTTTCCGCCGCACCGCGCTAGACGCCCATGGCGTCGCACTTCGCCTCAGCTCGCGAGATTCTGCAGCAGGCGATCGCCGATCGCGCGTTTCCTGCGGCGACGATCGAGGTTGGCAATTCACACCAGCCGCTGTGGCGCGAAGCCTTCGGCCGCCTGACCTTCGATCGGGAGTCCCCTCTCACTCGCGACGATACCGTCTTCGATCTCGCGTCCCTCACCAAGGTCCTGGCGACGACGACGCTCGTGATGCGACACGTCGAGCACGGTACCCTGTCGCTTGATGATCCGGTTGCGCATCATGTCGCTGGCTGGCGGGACGACGGCTCGGTTGTCGTCACGATCAGAGATCTGCTCTCACACGCTGCTGGACTGACGGCGCATGTGCCGTATTACCTGGACCATCACGGCCGCGATGCCTTCGAAGCCGCGATCCTACGCACGCCACGCGCCTATGTGGCGCGCGCGAAATCCATCTACAGCGATCTCGGGTTCATGCTGCTTGGCTTCATCCTCGACCGCATTACCCCACTCGCTACGCAATTCGATACGCTGCGCGTGCATATGGGCAACATTCAGGAACTGCAGTTCGTGCCGCCTGCGATCTGGAAACCGAGGACCGCCCCGACTCGCCTCGACCCATGGCGTGAGCGGCTGCTGGTCGGTGAGGTTGATGACGACAACGCGTGGGCATTAGGCGGTGCCGCTGGGCACGCTGGACTCTTCGGTATCGTCAGCTCTGTCGGCGAGTTCGCACGTCACATGCTGCAGGTACTCGAAGGCCGCACCGGAGCGTTCACGCAAGCAACGGCACAGACATTTATTGCGCGCCGTACCGAGATTCCCGACAGCTCGCGAGCACTCGGGTGGGATACGATGTTGCCAACGTCATCGTGCGGTACACGCATGTCGCCGCGAGCGTTCGGTCACGTCGGCTTCACCGGCACGTCGCTCTGGATCGATCCGGAGCGATCGTTGTACGTGACGCTGCTCACCAATCGGGTGCATCCGACGCCGGACAACAACGCGATCGCGCGCGTCAGACCCGCACTGCACGACGCGATTGTGGATGAACTGTAAGGACTACCGCCCGCCAGGACGAAACGGCTGACCCGTGCCGGGGCCACCGAAGCCGCCAGGGTTGCCCCCGGGACCGGGACCACCGCCGCGTTGGAATGGCTGACCGAATCCGCTCGGCCCGTTAGGCGAGTTCGGATCGCCGCGTCGGCCGCGGCCATCGCCTCGCGTCCCTCCGCCGAGTGGCTGACCACCGCGACCGCCGGGAGCCTGGTCTCCAGTCGCTCCCCCGCCAGCCTGGACGCTCATCTGCGTGGCGGTGAATACCCACTCGTTGTATTTGTCGTGATTGTTGTAGATGCGCAGCGACATGTCCTTACTCTTACTGACGACGCCGAGAACTCCGCCCGGTGCTTGACCCGCGGTGACGGGGTTCGATTGCACGCCGCGTCCTGACATCTGCGACTGCTGCTGTTGCTGTTGCTGCTGCTGGACGATTGGAGGACCGCCGCCGCGCTGCTGCCCGGTCCCGCCGCGGCCAGCGACTACCGGCGCCGCAGTGGCCGCGAGCGCCAGCTCGGGGCTGCCGGGTCCAATGAGTTGAAAGTCCTCTTTGGTGATGGGGTCCTTGTACTGCTTCCGGAGAAAGCGCTCGTTGAGCAGCACATCGAGGTTCGGCGGAAGCGCGTTGCCGTACTTCCGCTGAAAGAGCATGACGGCGCGCGCGTACTGCTGACCGCGGAAGATCAGCTCGGTCTCGCGCTCGCGCTTCGCCATCGTGGAGAACACGGGCAGCGTGGTACTGAGGACGATCGCGATAACGGCCATGGCCACCAGCAAGGCGGCCATGGCGTATCCGCGATCAGATGTGGCGTGCTCGAGTCGCACGGTCTTCCTGGTAGCCTCTACTGCGTCGTGACAAATGTGGTGGCCGTGACTGTCGCTCCGCTTGACAGCGTCACAGTTACCGTGATGCCCCAGTTTCCTGGCCCCGTATACGTGTGTTGCGCTGTCGGACTCGCGCCTGTTGTATTGGGTTGCCCATCTCCCCAGTTGAACGAGTACGACGTCGCAGAGGCGGATGTCGTCACTGTCGCGGTGACACCACGCGGCGGCGTCGTTACTGTGGCGGTCACTGAGGCCGTGGGTGCAGCAGTGACGATGACCACTTGAACCGCGGTCGAGTTCTCGCCGTTGCCATCGGTTCCAGTCAGCCGTGCCGTATAGGTTCCGGGCTCCGCATACGAGTGCGGAATGGTCGCCGAACTGCTCAAAGTGCCAAGGTTCACACTCGAGTTATCGCCGAAGTCCAGCGTCGCCGACGTGATGTTCCCGGACCCCTGGGCGCGCTGCGCGGTGAACGTGACCGGCTGACCGACGGTCGCGGCCGCACAGTTGTTGGTGCTACCAACCGCACAGGTCAAGCTCACGGACGGGCCTGCTACACCCGTGATTTTCGTGGTCGCCGTTTTCGTGCCCGCGGCGACGTTGATATCCGTGTCGCCGTTGGTGTTCAACGTCACGCGCGCTTCGCCCTGCGCATCGGTCATCGCACTTGTGGCGCTCAGTGTTCCCCGCGAGGCCGAGAAGCTCACCGGAATGTTCGGGAGCAGACGCCCGGCTGTGCCGACCACCGTGGCGATCACGCTGACCGTCGCGCCCGCGCTCGTGGAGACACTCGATGGATTGGCGCGAACGGTGACGGTATCGACGGCCGCACTGCCAACTGAGATCAGCACGACGTTGCTGTTCGTCGGGGTCGTTGTTGGCGTCGTCGTGCCATTGGTTGGCGTCGTCGGCGTCGTCGTGGTCGAGGCACCGCCCGCACCGCCGGATGTCGCGCGCACTTCCGCAATGCCGGAGTCGTTGCCAGCAAAAAATGTCGTCGTCGCGATGCCGTTACGGGTCTGCGCTTCAGCGGGGTCGACGCGGCCGAGTGTCGTGGTGAAGCGAACCGTCGTGCCATTCTGCACGGGCGTTCCCGCCTGTTCGATCACCGTTGCCGAGACGCTCGTGGTGCCTCCAGTTTCGACGACGCGGCTTCCCGCGTCGAGCGTCACCGACGAATTGGTCGGTGCGAGCAACGGCACACGGTCGCAACTGATCGCGACCAACATCGCCAGGACACCGAGGCTGAAAATGATGCGCGTGAACATCGTCTCTACCATTCCGAATAAGGCCGGCCATCCGACCCGGTTCCGGGTGCACCGCTCTTCACGTTCCAAATGCCTGTCTCAGCGGACGGATTCGCGGCGTCCGGCTCGGACATCGTCGTTTGCCAATCCACCGTCTGCGTGAACGGATCCGGCTTGATCTCCCGCAGATACTTCTCACTCACCAAGGCATCGAGCGATGACGGATACTTCTGCTTGTCGGCGTAGTACTCGTCGATCGCCTTGCGCATCTGAAAGAGGTCCTCGCTCAGGGCCGCCTCTTTTGCCCGTGTCACACTCGTACCGTAGAGCGTCATTCCGATGCCGGCAAGGATGACGGCGATCGCCATCACGACCAGCAACTCGATGAGCGTGAAACCCTGATTCCGCTTCATTGCTCTTGACCGCATCGTTACGACTTACCAATCCTGGTACTTGGTACCGTCGAGAGCGGTTCCTTTATACGTTGTGTAGATGTCGTACACGTTCTTGCCGCCCCAGGATTGCGAGTCCGACTTATCCTGGTAAGCGCGCTTCCCCCACTCCGCGCTGTTGGTCATCGGATCGATGGGGATCTTGCGCAAGAACTTCAACTTCCGTCCCGAGGCATCGTTCGCCGCCGACACACCGTTGACGAGTGTCTCGAGATCCGGTGGATAGCCTTCATTGCCGGGCTCGAGCTCGGTCGTCGGGATCTGCCCTTGATCGACGGCGTCCTTGAACTTGTCGATCGCCGTCCGCATCTCGCGCAACGACCGGCGCAGCTCCACTTCCTTCTGTCGCTGTGAGACGACCTGCGCCATCGGCATGATCGTCGATGCCAGGAGCATCAGGATCGCCGTCACGATGACGAGCTCGAGGAACGTGAAGCCGTGCTCGCTGCGCTTCATCTCTATCTCACCGTAATCATTGGAACCGGCGCGAACGACAACGCCACCGGGACGCCACCGGGGCCGGATGCGGATCCGTTGACCGTGAGGCTCGCGGGCCCGGGGCCGACTGTCTCGAACAAGAGCGCCGCGAGAAGACCAGTCCCCGCTACGCCGGTCGTGTCACCCGGTCGAACGATGGCGATATCGAGTCGCCCTGCGGCTGCATCACCCTGCTGTGTGAACTGCGCTTGAATCCCGCCCGAGCGAAGGAACGGTCCTTCCTGCGCGACGCGCACCCGCAGCACAGCCGGGTTATAGGTGACCGTCAATGAGACGCTCGAGATCTGCGATGCTCCGGTGATCGAAATGGGGACCGTATATGGCCCAGCGCCCACTCTGAACTCCTGTGGCACCGACACGAGAATCTGCCCGCCTCCAGCGCCCATCGTTGCTGCCGGCCCTGCTGGCCCCGCCGGCCCGGTGGGGACCGCGGTCGGAGGCGCCGCCGCTGGGGCCGGCGCGGGCACGGGCGGAAATTGCGCCTGCGGCTGCGGTTGCGGAACCGGTGGCGGTACCTGAACAGGTGCTGTCGGCGGTGCGAACCCCGGCTGCGCAGGAGGCACCTGGGCAGGTGCCGGCTGCGGCGTTGGAACAGGCGTCGCCAAACCAACGGGCGCAGCTCCCGGCTGTGCGAGGAGTGGTGGCGGACCGCTCAATCCGAGATTGGCCTGCGTCCCGATGCGAATCGGTCCGACGTCCTGCGGCGTGAGCTCGTGGGTCCGCACGATTCGCGGCGTCAGCAACATCACGATGTCGCTCTGCGTCACGTTGGTGTCGTTGTTCGAAAAGAGCTGCTTGATGATCGGCACACGCAGCAGGAATGGAAAGCCGGAGAGCAGCTTCCGCTGATCCTCACGAAGCAGTCCGGCGAGCAATGACGATTCGCCTTCGCGCAGTCGCAGTACGGTCGTCACCTTTCTCGATCCGAACGAGGGCAGCTCCTGGCCCGCGATCACGACACCAGCGCCGAGCGTGCTGCTCTCGACGAACAGCTCCATGCGGATGTCACCTTCGTAGGTGACCTTCGACGTCATCTTCACATTGACGCCGACCGAACGATAGTTGAACGACGTCAATGGTTGCGAGTTCGCACCGCCTGCGGCGACCGGTGTGAAGGTTGTCGACGGCACGGGAATGTCTTCGCCGAGGTTCAATTCGAGCGGCACACCCTCGGCGCCGCGAAGCTGTGGCTTCGCGATCACCTTTGTCTCGGTGTCCTGTTCGAGGAACCGTACGACCGCCGACGGAACTGCCAGGTAGAAGTCACTCGTGCTGACGCCGCGTGAAATCGTGTTCGCGTTGAATGGCTGCGCGTTCAGCGTGGCGCCGCCGCCATCAGCAGCGGTTGCGCTCCCGCGCGGATCGCGCTCCGGCGAGAACACGGCGTTGATGGCGTAGTTTCCGAGGTCGATGCCGTACTTCTTGGCGCGGCCGCGGTTCACCTCGAGAATCTGCACATCGACGATGACTTCCGCTCGCGGCTTATCGTTGCTCTCGATCATCCGCTCGATGATCGCCATCATCGCTGTCGTGGCGCGGACGTTGATGACGCTGGCCGTCTTGTTCGCACTGATCACCGGCGCGAGCTGCTGGCCGCCAATCGGCCGGATCACCTGATTGAGCATCTGCGCGAGTTCGAGTGGATCAACGTGCGAGATGTAGAAGTTCTGAACCAACTGCTCTTCGTACTGCGCGCGCTTCTGCGCGTTGTCCGGAATGATCAGGACAGTCTTTTGGTCCTGGACCTTGTAGAACAGCTGATTCGCCGTGACGATGGAATTCAGCGCTTCTCCGAGGGTGACGCCGTTCAGACTCACGGTGTAAACGCGATCCTGGAACGTGCTGTCGAACGTGATGTTGATGCCGGTGGACTTGGCGATCGAGCCGAAGATGTCGCGCAGGCTCGCCTGGTTGAACACGAGCGGCGCCATCACGGTGTTCAAATTGAACAACGCCGGCGGCCCCTCCTGGCGCGCCTGCTCGCGCATTTGCTGCACGGAGTTACGAGGCCGCGCGGCTTCGATCTGATCGCGGAGCGTTCGTTCGAGCTCGGTGACTTTGGCGGCCAGTTGCCTGTTCGGCGGATCGAATTCGCTGGCGCGACGATACTCGCGAAGCGCGTCTTCGAGCTGTCCGCGCGCTTCGGCGATGCGCGCAGCGTCGACGTGCACCTGCGAGGCGCTGATCATCGCGCGCTCGTACGCGATGCGGTACTCGGCGTTGTTGGGATTTTTATCGACGGCGCGGCGATAGTGATCGACCGCCGTCTCCCAGTCACCGGCCCGAGCCGCGTCTTCTCCCCGGCTGTAGGCGCGACCAGCCGCGCATGCGGCGGCGAGGCTGGCGATCGCGATCAGCGCTACGACTCTGACGTATGCGTGTCTCATTGTCCTGACAGCCGGATGGTCTGCCGGCCTCTCCCATCCAGATAGATGAGGTCGGCCGAGTTATCGCCAACCCGCAGCAAACGATAGCGACCTTCGATCACATCGCCTTCCTTCCCGTTGAACACGTTGCCACGGCCGTCACTCAGGACGGCCACACGGCCCGGAGCATCGCTCGGCTGCAGGTACCCGATGAACCGGAGTGGGATAGGTGGTGGCGGCGGAGGGGGCAGCGGTCCGGTGGGCACCACTTCGATGGGCTTTGCCGGACCCTTCGCTTGCGCTCGCGGGGGCGGCGCGGCAGACGCCTTGCGCTCGAAGCGAAATGGATTGCGGTCCGGCGCGCTTAACTCACCGCGCTCGCGTTCCAGGAGTCTAAGGTTGATCTCGGCAACGCCGTCGCCAGCCTTGGCCTGTGCGCCCCGCGCACCGCCTGCTGGCGTGTTACCCGGCGCACCGATCGATGGTCCCGCCCACGGCCAGATCCAATATCCGGCCGCACTGCCCAGCAGCAGCACGAGCACGAGCGTGAGTCCCCGCGTGCGCGTCATTTACTGGCGCTCCGGTAGTACGTGGACAAATCCATGGCCAGACGCAGCGTGCCTTCGTTGCTGCCTTCTGCCAGCGAAATGTTCTCGATCACCACGAACTGCGGTGCGCTCTCAATGGCGTGGATGAAACTGCGCAGGTTGTTGTACGTCCCAGTCAGCTCCACATTCACTTTGAGCTTCGTGAGCGTGCTGCCACGCTCCTCGACCGGTTCGTAGCGGCTTCCCTGATACGCGAGGCGGTTCTCCTGTGCGAGCCGCTGCATGCGTCCATAGGTCAGTCGCCGTGCTCCAGACAGATCCTGCGCCAGCACCATCGAATAGAACGTGCCGAGTTCCTTGGTCGCGCGATCCTTGCCGGTCAACGTGCCGTTGGCGCGGTCGAATTCTGCTTGCGCCGCGGCCTTCGCCTGCTCTGCTGCCACCGTGCGCTGTTCGACTGTGGCGACGCTCTGATTGAGGGGACGCACGACGAACAGATAAAGGAGGACGTTCACAACGAACGCCGCGGCAATGATGATCACCGCGCGCCGATGCTCATCGACGACGCGGCGAACGAGCCTCATGACATGGCTGTCAGTCACTGAGCGCCCTCCCGCCGTTTGTCGTCGCTCTGGCCACGGACTTCTCGCCAGCGGCGCTGGCGCTCTGCTGCACGTACGACCCTTCGATGACCGCCTCGAGCAATCCGTCGTCGGTCGCCTGCTCGTCGGTCGTCAGGACGTTGTGGAATGCGCCGGTCATCTCGAGCTCTTCGAGAAACTTCTCGAGGTCACCGATGTCCTTGGCCTCGACACGCATGCCAATGATGAATCGCCCGTCCTTTTCGAGTCGCGGCTGGACGGCTGTAATCCGGACGTTCTCCGGCAGCGTCTTCTCGAACTGCGCCAACAGGTCGGTCCAGGAGAACGCCCGCATTTCGATGATCGACTTCGCTTCTCGCGCCGCCGCTGAAACAGTTTCGAGTTCCTTGGCGTTTATCTGCGCGCGGACGCGTGCGGCATCGGCCTTCAGCTTCGCGGCATCGTTCTGCGCTTGCACGGCGCGGGCACCGAGTGACCGCTGGCTCGTGGCCAACTGCAGCACACTGATCACGTTGAACATGGTGAACAGGATGACGAAGGCCACGAGGGCGCCGAGCGCGGCCTGCACCGCACGGATGTTGTAGAACGGGCGGGTCGAAAGATTTGTGCGCAGCATCAGACCGCAACCGCTTCCCGCCGCGTGCGTAGCAGCATCCCCACCAGGGGTGACAGCGTGGCCATCAATTCCGGCGTGGGTTGAATGCGGTCTGTGAGTGCAGCGCCGCGAGTCGGATCGATCGGCTCCACCGACGCTCCCATGTGCTCCTCGAGATTGCGACGAGCCATGTCAACGGCGCCCGGCGTCTTTCCGAGCCCACCGAGCAGGATGCGCGTGAAGCCTCGTCCACCGAGCCGATCCTGGTAATACATCGCGGTCTGGTGCACGACGTCTTGCAGTGCCTCTTCGTCACCTTCCGCTCGATTGCGGAAGAAAATCAGGTCCTCGCGCCGGAGGATCACGATCGAGGTGTACTCCGGACGCATGTGCACGACGAGCCAGTCGCCGTTGGCGACCGGTCCCGAGTTCAGAAACAGGTTCACGACGCCGAAGGTGGCCAGGTCGACGAGTCCGGCCTCGATGCCCGCTTCCTCGCACACGCTTTCGTACTCGCGAATGATCTCGCGACGAGCGGCCACCACCACGAACTCGTTGCCGTCCGTGCCACGCGTTCCCGGGCTGTAGGTGACGCAGGCGTCCTCGACTGGAAACGGCGTGGACTTCTTCATTTGCCAGCGAATCAGCTGGTCGAGATCGTCACGACGCGCCGGGGTCTGATCGAAGCGAACCAGGGAGACCTTCCCGACGAGATCGGGCACGACCAGGGCAACTCGCCGCGGACGCACGCCGACGCTGTCGCAAGCGGCGCGCAGCGCCCGCACCACGACGTCGCGGTCGGGCATGTTCACGCCCATGAGCGACGGCACCACGGCGCCGCTCGGCATTGGCTCGACGGCGTAACCCTGAACGACGGCGTTCTGGCCGCGACCGCCAAGTACAGCGATGGACACCGCCTCCGGCGCGATCTCGATCGCGGCGTCAAGCGGTGGGCTCGCCAGCCAGGAGGCTAAGAGGCTCATTCGACGAACGTCACCTTATTGATTTCACGCAGCGTCGTCAGCCCCGTGAGTACCTTTTCAATCGCAGATTCTCGGAGGAAGCGCATGCCGTCTTCGTGTGCGGCTTTCTTCACCTCAGAGGCCGGGCGCCTGTCGAGGATCATCTCACGGATGCGATCCGACAGATTCAGTAGTTCGCAAATGGCCGTGCGGCCCTTAAAGCCCGTGCCACCGCACTCGATGCAGCCCGCGCCGTCATAGAACGTGTGTGTGCGAGCGAGATCGACGTTCAGTCCAGCCTCTTCGAGCTGCGCCGGATCGACCGGCGTCTGCCGCTTGCAGTGATAACAGATGAGTCGCACGAGCCGCTGAGCCATCACGCAATTCAATGCCGACACGAACTGATAAGGTTCGACGCCCATGTTGAGAAATCGGCCGAGCACGTCCACGACGTTGTTCGCGTGGACCGTCGTGAAGACGAGGTGGCCCGTGAGCGCCGACTGGATGGCGATTTGCGCGGTCTCAGGATCGCGAATCTCGCCCACCATGATCTTGTCGGGGTCGTGTCGGAGGATCGACCTCAATCCCCGTGCAAAGGTCAGCCCCTTTTTCTCGTTGATGGGAATCTGCGTGATTCCGCGGAGTTGGTACTCAACTGGGTCTTCAATCGTGATGATCTTGTCTTCGACTGACTTGATTTCCGACAGTGCCGCGTAAAGAGTCGTCGTCTTGCCCGAGCCGGTTGGGCCGGTGACGAGCACCATGCCGTAAGGCTCGCGGATGTACTTCCGGAATCGACGAAGCTCGAGCTCGGGGAAACCGAGAATGTCGAGCGTCAACTGCGTAAACTGCTCGCTGATCGACTCCTTGTCGAGGATGCGGATGACCGCATCTTCACCGTGGACGCTCGGCATGACCGACACACGGAAATCGATCGTCTTCCCCGGCATGCGGACCTTGAATCGACCGTCCTGTGGGACGCGTTTCTCGGCAATGTCGAGCTCCGCCATGACCTTCACGCGCGAAATGATCGAGCTATGAAACTGCTTGCCGATTGGACGCATGGCTGGCTGCAGCACGCCGTCGATTCGGTACTTCACGTGGACCGCATCGTCGCCGGTCTCGATGTGAATGTCGCTCGCCCGCCGCTGAATCGCGGTGTAGATCGTCGAGTCGACCAGCTTGATGATCGGGCTGATATCGCTGGTCAATCGTTCGACAGTGAGGTTCTCGTCGCCGGTCTCGTCCTCTTTGAGGACCTGCAGCTCGAACGCCTCGGTCGCTTCTTCGAGGACGCGCTGCGAGCTCTCACTCTTCTTGAGGATCGACTGAATCGCCGACGGTGCGCCAACAGTGACCTTGATCGGCGTGCGCAGGATCACGCCGAGCTCGTCGATCATCGGCAGGTCGGTCGGATCGGATACGACGATCACGAGGAAACGGCCTTCGCGACGATGAGGCACGAACCCATACCGGAGCATGAGGTCGGCGGGGATCGATCGGAATAGGTCCTGGTCGATCCGGAACTCCTCCATGTCGATGAAGTCGAGCCGATACCGCTCGGCTAACATCCGCGCACGGGCAAGTTCCTCGGAGTACTCCTCCGGATTCGGCAGAGGCAGATTGGCTGGTGCTGTTGCCATCAGTAAAACCTTATGCGCCCACGACCGAGGTCAGCTCGAACAGCGGCAGGTACAACGCCAAAACGACCGCCGCGATGATGATCCCCATAAAGACCAACATCGCCGGTTCGATCAGTTTGGTGACTCGCTCGACTTCGGTTTCGACCTCTTCGTCATAGAACTCGGCGAGGCTGCTCAACATGTCCTGCAGCGCGCCAGTGGACTCCCCGACTTCGACCATCTTCACCGCCACGTCCGGAAAGACCATACGAGCCCGCAAGGCGCCCGCAAAGCTCTGACCTTCCTGAACGCGCCGACGTACCTCGTCCAGGCCATCGCTCATATATCGGTTCGAAGTCGATCGAACAGCAATCTCGATCGAGTGGACGAGAGGAATGCCCCCGCCCAACAGAGTCGAGAGCATACGAGCCACCTGAGACGTATAGAACTTCCGCGCCGTTGCGCCGAACCAGGGGATGCTGAGCATCCACCGATCGATGATGACCTTCTGGGACGGTTGGCGGAACCAGAGGATCCCGACGACGACCAGCGCAATGGTCGCCGGTCCAAGAACCAGAATATTCGACGCCAGGGCATTTGAAAACCCGACGATCACCCGGGTCAGCAGTGGCAATGGACGGTCAAAAGTGGCGTAAAAGTCCGAAAAAGCGGGGATCACCTTGAGGACGATGATGCCGATGAGGACGGCCATCATCGTGATCAGAATCAACGGATAGATCAGCGCCGAGATCGTGCGGCGTCGAGCCGCGCCAATCAGCTTCTCGTACGCCACATAGCGGCGAATAACCGAGTCGAGGTTGCCGCTGCGCTCCCCCGCTAACAGAGACGCCGAATACACGGCCGGGAACAAGTCGCCATGTTCGGAAAAGGCGTCCGAGAGGGCGGTTCCGCTCTGCACTTTGTTGTAAACGCCGTCAAGAACGGCCTTGAACGTAGGGTTTTCAACGCGCTGACGGAGGATGTCGAGGGACTGGGTCAGGGGCATCCCGGCCTTCAGGAGTGTCGCGAGCTCCTGGTTGAACACGACAAATTCCTGCCGGCTGATGCGACGGCGGCGGGTCCCCAGGCCGGAGAGCCCCGAGAGCACACCCCTAGGCTGAAGCGAAAGGACATACATGCCCTTTTCTTCAAGGTCCCGGCGTAACCGGGCCTCACTGTCGGCGATGTAGATGCCTTCGACTACCTCGCCGTTGGCAGTCCCGAGCCGGCAACGAAATTCCATGTGCCCAGTTTAGACCTCCAGTCCTATTGTTTCGGCTCGACAAATGCGTGGAATACCCGGACTCCAAGCTCCCGTGGGTCCAAGCTCTTCAATTGCGGGATGCTCGCCGGGACGAAGGTCTTGTCCACTAAGACGACCACATCAGTTGTTTCGCCTGAGCCAAGTTGGGCTGAGGTCAGAGGAACCCGTCGAAGCTCACGCTGTCCAGCCGCCAGAGTAAAGCTGTCAACGACCGCATCACCGATCTTTATCTCGACCTTTTGCGGCTCTGTGAACGCCTGGACCGGCTGATCGACGTCAAGGATCAGAGTGGCATCCTGCTTGGGATTGCGGAACGAGAGCGTGCCCTGCTTTTTGGACCATTGCCACTCGACACCGGCCTCCCCCGATACCTCCGCATCGTGCCAACCATCGCGGAACACGATGAAGAGCGCGTTCGCAGGCAGCTGCATGTTGAAGGTCGCGACGCGGATCGATCGATCTCCGGTGTTCTCGCCACCGAGTGGCACCCGCTGCCCCGACTTGACCGAGTACAGACCGACCTCGATCTGTGCCGGTCCCACATACGGCAGCTTGGGCACGAACATCGTTCGCGTGTACTCGACCGTCGATCCCGCTTTCCACTGCGTGGTCGGTGTGCGCGGTTGATGATCGTCACCCCACAATGAGGTCCGATCCTTGTCGAGCACGTGCACGAACACCGTGTAGTCCTCGGTGAACGTTGGCGCATCGGGCGCGACATCGAACTTGTAGGTCACATCGATCGGGCTACCGACCGCTGCATCCATCCGACTGAGTTTGACGGAGGGCGTCGCCACCGGACGCGCGTCATCGACTTTCTTCGAGCACCCGGCGACCTGGACGATCAGCACGAGCGTCAGCAACAAACCCGCAGACTGTCTTGGCATTCGACTCGGAATGATACTATCTCCGACCAATGGCATCAGAGGCACTTGGGATGGTGGAGACCCGCGGGCTGATCGGGTCGGTGGAAGCGGCCGATGCGATGGTCAAGACCGCGAACGTCGTGCTCGTCGGCAAGGAGTACATCGGCGCCGGCTATGTCACCGTGCTGGTTCGCGGTGATGTCGGTGCCGTGAAGGCTGCCACTGATGCGGGCGCGGCCGCGGCCCGTCGCGTCGGTGAACTGGTGTCTGTGCATGTGATTCCCCGGCCACATGCCGAGGTCGAGCGCATTCTCCCGAAGTCGTAAACCGTAGCGCCGGTCAGCCGGCGAAAGATTCATGGCCGCTCAGGAAGCCACACCCCAGACCGACAAAGACCTGACATCAATCTCCGAGGCGCGGGCACTCGCTCGCGCCGCGAAACAGGCCCAACCGATCCTCGCTGAGTTCACGCAAGAACAGATCGATCGCATCGTCACGGCGATGGCTGATGCCGTGACGCCGCATGCTGAAGCGCTGGCGAGACTCGCCGTAGAAGAGACCGGATACGGTGTCGTCGCCGACAAGGTGCAGAAGAACCTGTTTTCATCACGACGCGTTTACGAATTTATTGCGCCGATGAAAACAGTTGGCGTCGTCAACCGAATCGAGGATCGGAAGATCGTCGAGATCGCGGAGCCGTTCGGCGTGGTCGCGGCCATTGTCCCGTCCACCAACCCGACGTCCACAGCGATCTATAAGGTGCTCATCGCACTCAAGGCTCGCTGTCCGATTGTCATCAGCCCGCATCCATCGGCGGCGCGATGCATCACACGCGCCGTTGAGATCATGGCGGAAGCTGCCGCGAATGCGGGTGCGCCTGCGGGTGCGATCGGCTGGATGAAGACCGTCACGCTCGAAGGCACGCAGGAGCTGATGAAGCATCGCGACGTTGCGGTGATCCTGGCGACCGGTGGTATGGGACTGGTGCGCGCCGCGTACAGCGCCGGCAAGCCTGCGTACGGCGTCGGACCGGGTAATGCGCCATGCTACATCGAGCAGTCCGCCGATCTCTCGAAGGCCGCGCGGGACATCGTCCTGGGTAAGACGTTCGACAACGGCGTCCTCTGCTCGTCGCCAAACTCAGTCGTCGTGGATGAAGCGATCTCTGAAGAAGCGCGCCGCCGCTTCCAGGCCGAAGGCGCGTACTTCATGAACGACGGCGAGATCGACCTGCTCGCGAAGGCGTTGGTCAGTCCACAGCGCTTGCCCAATCCTGCACTGGTTGGCCGATCGGCCGCACATATCGCAGAGAAAGTCGGGATCGCCGTGCCGAGCGGAACGCGCGCGTTGATCGCGCCGCTGAAGGGCGTCGGCCGCGACTATCCCCTATCTATAGAGAAGCTGTGTCCGGTCCTGTCGTGGTACGTCGTGAAGGACTGGCGAGAAGGCTGCGAGCGTTGCATCCAGATCCTGCGCTATGGCGGGATGGGCCACACGATGTCCATCCATTCGCAGAATGAAGATGTGATCTTGCAGTTCGGCCTCAAGAAACCGGCATTCAGGATCTGTGTGAACACGCCGACGACGCATGGATCTATAGGACTGACGACTGGCCTGGACCCGGCGATGACCCTCGGGTGCGGCGGACCGGGCGGGAACATCACGTCAGACAACATCTCACCGCGTCATCTGCTCAATCTGAAGCGACTCGCTTACGAGGTTCGCCCAGCAGTCGCCTCGTCGCCGCGTGCAGAAGCAGGCAAGTCGGCCACGGAGAGCGCTGCCCTCGTCAAGCCAGCGAGCACTCCGCTCCCGAAGGTCGCGGCCATTGCGGCGCCGAAGACGATCTCTGCGCAGGCCCTCGCCGCCAGGATCGACAGTTTCTTATCGTCGCGCGGCTACAAGCCTCCCGACCCTGAGCCGCCCATCACGTCAAGTCAGGATGGCGGCAATGCGCCTCGAGCCGATAACCCTGAAGAGTTCATTTGTGAGGATGACGTCCGGGCGGCGCTGCGATCGGGAACGAAACTGTTGGTCGGTGATCGGACGATCATCACACCTGCCGCGCGAGACCTCGGCGAATCGCAGAAGGTCTTTCAACAAGCGGGCTGGCCTCGTTAACCTCCTCGAACTGCATAGGCCTGCGTGGCATTTCGCGCGGGCTTTTGACCCCTTGATCAGCCGGATGCTAGAGTACGCTGACGCCATGCCGACTCCTCACCGCGGCCTGTCGTGGGGTGTATGCCTCATCGCGATACTCGCGGTGGGGTGTGCCGGCAACAAGAAGTGGGCAAGAACTCCACAGCCAGGGTCAGCGCCGGTTGTCGCCGAGAGCCCGGCACCTCCAGTTCCCAAGACCGATCCCGTCGCCGATCTCATCGCCCGATCAGATCAACATTTTGAAACCGGCCGGAAAGAACTCGAGGCCGGACATCTCGAGACTGCTAAGACCGCATTCGACCGCTCGCTGGAAGTCCTGCTCGAGTGGCCTGGCGGCGCCAGATCCGAGCCGCGAATCCGGGAACAGTACGACCGACTTGTCGAGCGGATCAGCGCGTATGAAGTGACTGCCCTCGCTCAGGGTGACGGGTTTGCGGAAAAGGCCTCTGAGCCAGCATCGATCGATGAACTTCTGGCGATTTCCACCTTCGAGCCTCCACCTGCGGCAAGCAAGGAAACCGAGCAGGCCGTCGCGGAAGACCTGAAGCAAATCGTCCACGACATTGATATTCCCCTCAACGATCGCGTGCTCTCCTACGTCCAGCTGTTCACAGGGCGTTTAAAGGGCTACCTCGAAGAAGGGCTCGGCCGCGGCGCACGCTTCCTGCCAATGATTCAGGATGTCTTCCGAGCCGAGGGCCTGCCGCTCGATCTCGCATATGTCCCGCTGATCGAGAGCGCGTTCAAGCCCAACGCCCTATCGAGGGCAAAGGCCAAGGGCATTTGGCAGTTCATGCGCGGTACTGCGCTCGAGAACGGCCTCAAGCACGATTGGTATATCGACGAGCGTTCGGACCCGGAGAAAGCGACTCGCGCCGCAGCCAAATACCTCAAGACGCTGTACGGAATGTTCGACGATTGGCATCTCGCCCTTGCGTCGTACAACGGCGGACCAGGCCGTGTGCAGCGTGCGATGAAGCGATCAGGACGCGACGATTTCTGGGAGCTGAGCTCCAGCCGACGGTATCTTCCGCGTGAGACGCGAGACTACGTGCCGCTCATCCTCGCGGCGGTGATCGTCGCTCGCAATCCCTCGCAGTACGGCATGAACATCGTACCGATCGAGTCGCCAGACTACGAGACGGTGACGCTGGCGAGTGCTGTTGATCTTCGGCGTGTCGCCGAGTGGGCGGGCACGCCGGTCCAGACGATTCAGGAGCTCAATCCAGAGCTTCGACGCTGGACCACTCCCTTGCGCGCGACCGATTACGAACTCAAGGTTCCGGCAGGTACCGCCGAGGTGATCAGCGCGCGCATGCAGGAAGTCGCGGCCGACGATCTCGCGCCACTGAATCGCCACACGGTGAAGAAGGGCGAGACGCTGCTGAGCATCTCGAAGAAGCTCAAGGTCAGTCGCGCCGATCTTGCCGAAGCCAATTACTTGTCGCCGAAGGCCACGTTGAAGACGGGTCAGCAGCTGATCATCCCGCGTGCGCCGACGCTTCTGTTGGCGGCAAACACGGAGACGACGTCCCCCGTCGTGGAAACGCCAGCGGTTGCATCGGCGACGGCTGTCCCAGATGCCGTTCCTGCGAAAGCGGCGGCGCGGCCCGCGGCACGTCGCGTCGAGAGCGCGCCCGAGAAAGTCCTTTACCGCGTTCGTCGCGGCGACACCCTGTTCTCGATCGCCAAGCGCTACGACGCGACGGTGCAGGAGCTGAAAGAGTGGAATCGCCTGCACAGCAACGCGATTAAAGTCGGTCAGCGCCTGACGATCTTCCGCGACGGCGGACCCGCGACCAACTAACTGGTCCGCGGAGGCCGAAGCTCCGCTCGACGAAACCCCGACTAGCCCACCGCGTCGAGCGCAGGCTTCAGCCTGCGCAGCTTGGAAGCGCCCTCAGAAGCGGCTCCGGATCGGGACCTCTCCCAAGCGCGTGTGCTTCACAGGCCGCATATGCCTTCATCAACTCGCGATAGAACTCGTGACGACGCGAGTCTGGCGACAGGCGCGTGGTGGCGACCGGCTCCGCGAAGCCGCGTACGACATCCTCCCAGTCAGCGGGTGAATCGCTGACGGCGAGATCGCCATGCGCGGCTCGAAGTGCTGCACCCAGTGCCGCGGACGATTCCACTTCGAGCTGGTACACCGTCGCGCCGAAGACATCGGCCATCGTGTGAAGAATCGATCGGTTCGCCGCAGCTCCACCTGTGGCGTGAATCGTATCGATCTCGACACCCATCCACTGCGAGTGCAACGCCATCGCCATCATCTGCGCGTCCACAAGCGCGCGTACCTCTGTTTCGGGTGCGGAGTGAGCGAGACCGTAGCGGTGCGCCCCCGCGATGGGGACAGCCGGCGTGATCTCTGGTTCGAACCACGGGAGCAGGATCTGGGCACCCGGTCTCGTCGTATCGAGTGCGTGTGAGAACGCGGCCCAATCCATCCCGCATTCGTTCCGCACTCGCTCGCGCGCCAGCGAGCCGTTCTGGAAGCACGTCAGGCCCATGTAGTCGCCTGTCGGCGCACCAAATACGTGACCCGTGCCTGTCACATCGACGTGCGGCTCACGCATCAGGCCAAACACCGTGTCGCTCGTTCCCAACGACACCGCAACGCGACCTTCTCTCACGAGCCCAGTCCCAATGAGACTGCAGGGGTTGTCGCCAGACCACGCGATGACCTTCGCCGCAGGAAACCGATACCTCCTCTGCCAGTACGGCGACAACGTTCCAATCACGCTTCGTGACGGGACTATCATCGGCAGCTTCTCGCGAAGTCCTGGCGCCGTCGCCTCGAGAGCTTCTCGCCACCATTCTTGCCACGCGAGATCCATGAGGTTCATGCCGGAGGCATCGCCGGGATCGATCGGCGCATCCGTACCTGCCAGCAGCGACGCGAGAAACGAGCTGACCAGATGCACTCGCGCAGTCGCGCGATACGCCTCGGGTGATCGTTTGAAGAACCGTCGGATCTGCGGGCCGGTGAAGCGTTCGAAGGCCCGGGACCCCGTACGTTGCGCGAGTTCAGCCTCGCCACCGACACCCGCCGTGATCTCCGCGCACTCTTCATCGGTGCTGGAGTCCATCCAGATCGGTGAGTCGTCACGCGCGAATACATTTGGGAGCTGCTGAGCGAACGGCCGGCTCGCATCGAGAGCTCGCACGGACTGTGCCCATCCGCTCTTCAGATACACGCTGCCGTGCTGTTGTGCCGAACCGCTGACCGCTGCAAGTTGCTGAAGGTCGAGACCGCTCGTTGCGACCCTCGCCATCATCAGGTCGAGCGCTTCGGCCCACATCAACGGTGACGAAGTCGCCACCTTTGGGTCCGCTCTCGGCAACACCCCATGCGTGGTGCCGTAGTGCGGCAGGACTTCATCGAATGAGAGTGAAGATTCGAACGCGACGCGCCGATCCCCGTCCTCGATTGAGATCACGATTGCGGTGAGACCTTGCGTGCTGGAGTCCAGCCCGAGATAGAGTGGCACCGGAACTCTGCCTATACGCCGAGCAGGAGATCAACCACCATCTGATCGAGCCGCTCGTACGGCAGCCGTCTCGACGCCAACGCCTGCCGATCGAAGCTACGTGCCTTCAGTTCGCGCGCGCGCTGAGAACTATAGGGTCCTTCCCCGCCATCACCTGCCTCACGAATCTCGGAGAGCAGAGCCTGAATGCCCGCGTGCGCACGAAACTGCTGCGCTTTCTCTTTGAGGATCAAGTACGTGCGCATGCAGCCGCACGCGAAGTCCCAGACACCTTGCTCGTCCTCCGTTCGATAGGCATGTGCGTCGAAGTGTCGTGGACCGTCGTATCCGGATTCCTCGAGCAGCTTGACGAGAAAGAACAGCGGCTTGATCGACTCGGACGCAAAGCGCAGGTCCTGATCGAACCGACCCGGCTTCTGATCGTTCAGGTCGATGTGAAAGAGCTTGCCCGCCTCGATCGCCTGAGCGATGACGTGATAGGAGTTCAGACCCGCCATCTGTTCGTGCGCAACTTCGGGGTTCACGCCCACCATGTCCGGATGATCCAGCGTGGGAATGAACGCGAGATACGACGCCGTCGTCGCGAAATAGATGTCGCCACGCGGTTCGTTCGGCTTGGCTTCGAGTGCGAACCGAAGCGCGTACTTCTGATCGCGGGCGTATTCGCAGAGGAAATTGATTGCGTCGCGAAACCGTTTGATGGCTTCGACCGGATCTTTCGCCGCATCGACCTCTGCCCCTTCACGGCCGCCCCAGAACACGTAGGTCTTCGCGCCCAGCTCGACGCCCAGATCCATCGCGCGCATCGTTTTCTGCAGAGCGTAGGCACGCACGCCGGCGTCATGAGAGGTGAACGCGCCGTCCTTGAACACCGGATCCGTGAACAGGTTCGTCGTCGCCATCGGTACGGTCATGCCCGTGGCATCGAGAGCCTGCCGGAAATCGCGCACAATCCGATCGCGTTCGTCGACGGTCGCATCGATCGGAACGAGATCATTGTCGTGAAGGTTGACGCCGTAGGCGCCGAGTTCGGCGAGCCTGTGCACCGCACGAACCGGATCGAGCGGCGGCCGCACGAATTCACCAAAGGGATCGCGGCCACGATTGCCGACGGTCCATAACCCGAACGTGAACTTATCTGACGGAGTGGGTGTGAGCCTCATGGTTCAGCCGTTGAAGTAGATATACGCCACCGCAATCAGGAGCAGGACGACCGTCGAGTTGATCATGTCCCAGTGATTCCAACTTCGGCGCGACTCGCGACGCTGCTCGCTCGTGACCGTCGCGTAGGTCAATCCCGTCAGTTGGTGCTCTCGCGGAGGTGGCGTTACATAGCTAACCACGA
>JBKPRH010000051.1:0-24698 GCA_046765795.1 Acidobacteriota bacterium
GAGCAGCACCATCTGGATCAACAGCTGGATCACCACCGATGCCGCCGAGATGTACCAGATCCAGCGCAGCTGAAAGCCCGGATGCCGCGCGAGCAGAAATACCGGTACGGCGATGAGCACGATGCGCGTCGCCGAGCTGACGAGCGACGGGATGGTATTGCCCATCGCCTGGAACATGCTCGAACTCACGAACACGATCCCTGACGCCACGAAGTTGAAGGCGATGATGTGCAGATACTCCGCGCCGACGGCGATGACGTGCGGGTCTGACGAGAACACGCCGACCATCGGTCCGGCGGCGAGCCATACGATGAGCGCGAGGACGAACATCGCGCCTGCCGCGAGCGAAGCTCCCGTGCGAAATGTCAGCCGCACGCGATCGGCTTTGCGTGCGCCGAAGTTCTGACCGGCGACCGGACTCACCGCGAACGCGAGGGCGACGACCGGCAGGAAGCACGCCTGGAGGATGCGAATGCCGATGCCGAAGCCGGCTTGCGCAGCGGCGCCGAATGGACGGCTCACTGCGTAGACGAGCACCAGATACACCGCCATGAACGCGAACTCCGCGCCGGCGGGCAGACCGATCTTCAGCATGTCGCGCCAGAGATCGAGCCGTGGCGCCCAATCGCGGAACGAGAAACGCAGATACGCATCGGCGGGCAGAAAGTAGACGATCATCCAGACCACGCCGATAGCGATAGCGATCAGCGTCGAGAGGGCAGCGCCTGCGACACCCAGCTCGATGCCGGTGCCCCAGCCAAAAATCAATACCGGCGCGAGCACGATGTTGAGGATGACCGTCGCCGTCTGCACCACCATGCCGGGCCGGAAATTCCCCGTGCCGCGCAGCGCGGACGCCATCGCGATCAGACCGAACTGCAGCGCGAGCGACGGGATGAACCAGAGGAGGTACTCGTCTGCGAGTTGCAGCGTTGCCGCGTCAGCGCTCAGCGACTCGGAATAGAGTCGTCGCGTCGCCATGGCAAGTGCGAAAAATATCCCACCCACCACCAGGGACAGGACCTGCGACTGATTGAAGACGAGATTGGCGCGCTCTTTATTGCGCGCACCGGTGGCGTGCGAGACGAGTGTGGTCGTGCCGACGCCGAGCATCTGTGTCGCGGCGAGCACGATGAACATCAGGTTGCCGCTCAATCCGACCGCGGCGACCGCGTCGGTGCCGAGGCGCCCAACCCAATAGAGGTCGATGAGCACGTACATCGTCTGGAACACCATGCTCACCAGCATGAAGCTGGTGGTCTTCAGCAGGTGCCCAGTGAGCGATCCGGAGGTGAGATCCTGCACAGAGGGTTAGTGTAAGGCATGATAGACTTCCCGGCTGTTTCCGCTCTCATATGTAGTGTTCAGGTCCGAGGAGATCACTCGATGAAACGTCTGTACGGATGGATGGCAATGGCCGTGCTCGTCGCGGGATGTAGTCCTGCGCCAGCACCCGCACCGGCGGCACCAGCGGCGGCGGCTGCTCGGCCCTATGCCACTCTGGCGCAAGTGATGCGCGGGATTCCCTTCCCGAATTCCAACATCATCTTCGACACGCAGAGTCTCGATCCCGCAGCGGCGAAGGACAAGAAGCCCGGTGAGGCCGGGGCCGGCGCGTCGGCGCAGTACAACAGCGTCTACGGTGGATGGCAGGCGGTAGAGAACGCTGCGCTCGCGCTTCAAGAGACGGCGAACCTCATCACGATCCCAGGTCGTATGTGTGAGAACGGAAAACCGGTTCCACTCAACGACGAGGCGTACAAGAAGGCCGTTGCCGGTCTTGTTGAGGCAGGGAAGGTGGCGTACAAGGCTGCGCAGTCGAAGAATCTCGACACGATGCTCGAGGCCGGCGGCACCGTGACCGATGCGTGTGCCGCGTGTCATGAGAAGTATCGCGACACAAAGGACACCAAGGATCGCTGCACGCCTGGTGGTGCTCCCGATTCGGCGAAGTAGGGATCAATGGCAGACCTTCTCAAACCGCTGCACGACCTGTTCTTCGCGATCTCCGAAATGGAGAACAGCATCGCGCTGCGCGAGTCGCAATTCGTCTGGCCGTTGTTCGAAGTCGTGCACGTGGTCTTCATGTGCCTCTTCGCCGGGCTGATCGTGATGATGGACCTGCGGCTGCTTGGCGTCGGCAACATGCAGACGCCCTTCACGCAGTTGCAGAAGCGGCTGTTCCCCTGGCAGATGGTCGGGATGACCGGCGCCGCGATGACCGGTCTCGTGCTGGTGTTCGGCGATCCGATGCGCTTCTACGGCAACATCTTCTTCTGGATGAAGATGCTGATGATGGTGATTGCCGCCGTGAACGCGATGGCGTTTCACTACATCGCGTACTTCAGCGTCGACTCGTGGGACAACGCCAGGGTACCGCCGTTTGGCGCCAAGCTCGCCGGCGCGCTTGGCGTGGCTCTCTGGGGATTTGTCATCATCGCCGGCCGACTCATTCCGTATAACTGGTTCCAGAACTAATCAGGAGACGACCCCACAATGCTCCAGCCGTACTTCCAGTGGATGAACGACCTCGCTGTCAGTAAGGCCATCGGTGAATCGATCTGGATCTACCCGTTGGTCCAGGCGATTCACTTGCTCTTCCTCGCGCTCTTCGCTGGCTCGCTGTTAATCGTCGATCTGCGTCTGATGGGTTGGGGCATGCGCGAACAGCCTGTCGCCAAGGTCGCACGTGACGCATGGCCGTGGATGATTCTGGGGTTTGTTGGTCTCGTGGTGACCGGCATCCCGCAGCTCATGCAAAACGCCATGCGCGAGTACTTCAGCGAGTTCTTCTGGATCAAGATGTACGTGCTGCCGATTGCGCTGATCTACACGTTCACGATCCGTCGGATGGTCTCGATGGCAGACGAATCGCGCGTCGCTCCGGCGATGAGCAAGCTCACCGGCTTCGCGTCGATCCTGTTGTGGATTGGAGGCGTGGCGGTTCCGTCACGCCTGATCGGACTGTTTACGTAGGGTCGCGATCAGCTGACGCGGCTCTTGGCCGACCCAGCGGGTGCTTCAGCGCTGCCAACCTTGCCGGTGCCCACCGCGAACAGGTATCCGGCAAGCGCGACCGTCATTCCAAAGACGACCCAGATCATGATCCAGGTCCCGAGCCAGGGGGCATAAGTCCCCTTGGCTTCGGCCGACGCGCCATCCGGCAGCAGATTCCAGCCGAACGTCAAGCCGACGACACCTAGTGCGAGGACGAGGATCGCGACCGCGATCCACTTGCTGTTCTTCATCGGTGAGTGGTCTCCCAGATCAATGGAGGCGCGCCCCGCGCGCCTGCGCCCGCGCATTATACCCGTTGAGTCTCGGGTGCGGCCCTTGATTTCCTTGACATTAATCGATCCTCGCTCGTAACCTGCGAGATCACTACTTGTCAGAGCAGTGGAGGCCGGGGGAGACGGTAGCGGGGCACTACCGCCTCTTCTTGGTCATTGTGTGCGTCCGAGCGGGTGATGCGCACTTCTTAGGGAGAGAACGTGATGCGAAGACTGGTAAGCGTGCTCACCGGGGTCTTATTAGCGACCCTGGTGCCTTCCGTCGTGTACGCGCAGGCGTCCATTGCGGGAGTCGTGAAAGACGCATCCGGCGCCGTACTGCCGGGTGTGACCGTGGAAGCGGCAAGCCCTGCTCTCATTGAAAAAGTCCGGTCGGTCGTCACTGATGACTCCGGCCAGTATCGAATCGTCGATCTGCGACCGGGGACGTACTCAGTCACCTTCACCCTTACCGGATTCTCGATTGTCAAACGCGAAGGCATCGAGCTGACCGGCTCGTTCAACGCGACGATCAATGCCGACCTCAAGGTCGGCGGCCTCGAGGAAACGATCACCGTCACCGGTGAATCACCCATCGTCGACACGCAGAGCATTCGTCGTCAGACGACGCTCGATCACGAGATTCTGACGACCGCCCCGACAGCGCGCTCATGGGCGGCAACGGCGGTCCTCATTCCCGGCATCGTCACGCAGGCCGGCGCCGCCGCGGACGTGCAGGTCACACCGCAGATGACCGTGTTCGGCGGCATGGGCGGACGCGGCAACGAAGGTCGCATGCAGGTGGATGGTCTGAACACCGGCGCGGCGTTGAACGGCGGTGGTGTCTCGACGTACGTCGCCGACGTGTCGAACGCCGCCGAAGTCGTGACCACGACGTCCGGCGGATTGGGCGAAGCCGAAGTTGGCGGTCCCACGCTGAGCATCGTCCCGCGGAGCGGCGGCAACAACATGTCCGGGCAGGCGTATCTCTCAGGTGTGTCTCGCGGGATGGTTGGCGACAACTATTCCGATGCGCTGCGCACGGCGGGCCTGCAAACGCCGGGCAAGTTGATCAAGCAGTGGGATTTCACAGGTGGCGTCGGCGGCCCGATCGTTCGTGATCGGATCTGGTACTACGTCACGGCGAGAGACGAAGGACAGCACCGGACGATTCCCGGCATCTTCCCGAACTTGAACGCCAACAATCCCAACGCGTGGGAGTACGTCCCCGATCGCTCGAGGGAGGCGCGTGGCGCCGAGAGCTTCCAGTTGTACAGCACGCGCTTCACAGTGCAGGCGAGCCCCCGCAACAAGTTCAACGTGCACTGGGACTGGCAGGTGCCGTGTAACGGCGCGGCCGTGACAACCGATGCCGACGCCTGTCGCACACAACCCGACGATGCGGTCATGGGCGCACTTGGCCTGGGCGGCTTGTCGGCAACCACGTCGCCGGAGACCTCGCAGTATCTGCACGTGCTCGTGCAGAACCGGCAGTTCACGTGGTCGTCGCCCCTCACCAACAAGCTGTTGCTCGAAGCGGGTCTTGGTTCGTACACGGCCAAGTGGGGACCGAACGAGGCGCCCGGTAACCTGACGAGGAATCTGGTGCGTGTCACCGAGCAGACCGCTCGCAATGGCGCGGTCGCGAATCTGCAGTATCGGTCGCAGAACTGGGCCCAGGACTTCGACAATCCGAACACGTGGCGTGCGGCCGCGTCGTATGTGACCGGCGCACACAGTTACAAGTTCGGCTACATCGGCGGGTTCCTGCGCGAGGACATCGAGAACCACGGCAACGATCTGAATCTCGCCTACACCTTCAACGGCGGACGGCCCAGCCAGCTCACGCAGAGTCTGCGGGTGTTCAAGCAGATGGACCGCGTGAAATATACGGCGGTGTACGCGCAGGATCAGTGGACGATGGGGAGAATGACCCTGCAGGGCGCGCTGCGTTTCGACCGCGCCTGGAGCTACTCGCCGGCCCAGACGATTGGTCCGACGAACTTCCTGCTCACGCAGCTGTCGTTCCCGGAGACGCCAGGTGTTGATGCGTACAAAGACATCTCGCCACGCGGCGGCGTTGCCTACGACCTGTTCGGCAATGGCAAGACATCACTCAAGGTGAACTTCGGCAAGTACCTCGAGCCTGCCAGCAACTTGAATGGCAACTACTCGATCTCCAATCCGATCGCGCGCATCGCGACGACGACCAATCGCACATGGGACGACGTGACGGCGGTGCCTGGCGGGATCCCCGGCGACTTCACCCCGCAGTGCAATCTGTTGCTCGTCGATGCCAACGGCGAGTGCGGTCGCATGGCGTCGCCGACATTCGGCACGGCCACGCGGACGACGGCGGCGATCGATCCGGCGATTCTGAATGGCTGGAACGTGCGGCCGGGTGACTGGCAGATCGGCACGTCGGTGCAGCAGCAGCTGTTCCCCCGCGTGTCGATGGAAGCCGGCTACTTCCATCGCTGGTTGACTCACTTCACCACGACGGACAACACGGCTCTGAGCGCGGCCGATTTCACCGCGTTCACGTTGACGGCACCGTCCGATCCGCGACTGCCCAACGGTGGTGGCTATCAGGTCTCTGGCCTCTACAACCTGACACCCGAAGGCTTCGCGAGGATCCCGGTCAACAACGTGACGTTCGCCTCGAACTTCGGCGACGCGTCGCAGAAGTACGACGGCGTGCTGGTCAACCTCACCGCGCGTGCGGCGAATGGGCTGACGATGACGGCCGGTGTCAACAGCGGCAAGACCGTGCTCGACCTCTGCGGTCTCCGTGCGGCGTTGCCCGAGCTCGCGGCGGTTCCCGCTGGCACCGCCGGCTCGATCGGCGCGACCAACCCGTACTGCAAGATCGATCCCGGCTTCGTGACCAAGGTCACCGGTCTGGTGTCCTACACGGTTCCGAAGATCGATGTGCTCGTCGCGGGAACGGTCCGCAGCGACCAGGGTGCGCCGCTGCGCGCAACGTGGAATGCGCCGAAGGACACGATCTCCGCGATCCTCGGCCGTACCGCGCAGGGTGCGGGCAACACGATCGCGGTGGACCTCGTCGCGCCCGGCGAAGTGTGGGGCGACCGCGTCAACGAGATCGATCTGCGATTCGCGAAGATCGTTCGCTTCGGCGGTACGCGGACGCACGTCGGGATCGACATCTTCAACATCCTCAACTCGGATGCCATCCTGACCTACAACCAGACCTTCGCGCCGGGTGGCGCATGGCTGGCTCCGCAGTCGGTGCTGACGCCGCGCTTCGTGAAGGTGAGCGCGCAGATCGACTTCTAATCGCGTGCGGCCCGTCCAAAGGACGGGCCGCACGATGGCCGTAGGGCCGGTCCTTTTGGACCGGCCTTACCCTCAACCACCAACCACCTACCAGCTACCACCCGCAGGCGCTCGTTCCAGTTCGTGGTGTCCTTCGTTGTACCCAGTGGACAACTGGCGTTACCATTGGGCCACACTGGAATGACTGCTTCCCGTCTTGGCAGTGCCAGGATGCTGCTTTCACCGCGCGAGCCGCTCGTGGCGGGCGGTGCGGCTGAAGCGTTCGAACAACAGCTTCAGCAGCTGATTCGCGCTGGTTATCGCAACCTGGTCGTCGATCTGGCTGAAGTTGATTCCATCGATAGCGCGGGGATCCGCGCCCTCGTGCGCGCGCACACCAGCGCGCGGCGCGTGGAAGGGACGCTGCGGCTCGCGGCGGCGGGGCGCCGGGTCTCCGAGGTCATCGAACTCTCGCATCTCGGTGGCATTTTCCAGATATACGAATCGGTTGATGCGGCGAAGATTGCCGCGTGGCCCTGGGAGGCGATCAGGGCAGCGGCCGGAGGTCTCGCCCTCTGTGTGGTGCTGGTGTGGGCCGGGCTGCGCTGGCCTGCTGAGCTCTCAGGATTCGGCCAGGCTGTCACCACGGCGATTACCGGAGGAACGCCGGACCCGCCGGTCCACACGACGCTTCAACCGTTCATCGAGTTGAGCAAGCTGGTGGCGGCGGCGCTCATCGGCATTCTCGTAACCGCCGTACATCAGCCGTCCTCACGCGATCGTGCCAACAGCCGATCGATGGAGCAGGCGCAGATGCTGCTCTGCGTGTCTGGCGCGTTGATGATGATCATCATCGGCAACTCGCTGGCTCGCGCGTTTGGAATCGCCGGTGCCGCGAGCATCATCCGCTTCCGGACGCCGGTGGACGATCCCAAGGACGTGACGATCCTGTTCCTGCTGATGGGACTCGGTATGTCGGCCGGTCTCGGCGCCTTTGCGGTGGCCGGCCTCGGCACCGCGTTCCTCTGTCTCACGCTCGTTGCCCTCGACGTGATGGCCAAGCAGCAGACCCGGTTGATGTCGGTGGAGATTGTCGCCGACGGCCGCACGTTCCCCTCGACGCGCGTCGAGGAGATCTTTGCCCGCAACCAGATCGTCTTCGAGCCGCGCGAGATCGCGCAGGCTGACGATGTCACGGTGAAGTATCACGCGTGGCTCGACCCGCGCACCTCACTCGACGATCTCAGCGCGCAGTTGATGCGCGATGTCTCTGGCCTGACGTCGGTGTCCTGGGAGCATCCCAAGCGCGTATGACGGCGGAACGGAGTCGCCTGCTTCGCGATGCCGTTGTCACGGCACCCGGCGATCGCCGCGACGTCGTCGTCACCACCATTCGTCAGGCACGCGAGCGTCTCGCGCTGTCGTTGTATCGCTGCAACGACAAGGCGATCTTCGAAGAGCTGAAGCAGGCGCGTGAGCGTGGTGTGCAGGTCGACGTCCTGGTGACCTCACGATCCGGTGGCGGACGGAAGCGGCTGCGCAAGTTGTGGCAAGCGCTCGAGGCGACTGGCGTCTCACTGCATCCGCATGCCGATCCGGTCGTCAAGTATCACGCCAAGTATCTCGTCGCCGACGATGGGCCAGCGCTCATCGCCTCACTGAACTTCACCCGCAAGTGCTTCGCGAAGACGATCGATGCGATTGTCGTCACACACGATCCGGAGGTCGTGAGTGGTTTGCGCAGTTTGCTGACCGCGGACCGTGGACACGAACCCATGCCCGAACGATTGTCACCGCGGCTGATCGTCGGTCCTGAGACCGCGCGACGGCAGTTCACGTCGATCATCGCGCAGGCTTCGTCGAGTGTGCGGCTGATCGATCGGAAAGCGTCTGACCCGGCATTGATGTCAATGCTCCAGACGCGCGCCTCACAAGGCGTGCGCGTCGAGTTGTATGACGGGAAGCGCCTTTGCGGTCTGCGATCACACGGCAAGATCATGCTGGTCGATGACAGGCTCGCCGTGGTTGGCGGACTGTCGCTGAATCCCATGAGTCTCGATTTTCGTCGCGAGGTGGCCGTCACGGTGACGGAGCCGGCGGCGGTCGCCGAGGTCGCCGGCTTGTTCTCGATCGTCGCAGCAAGCGAGGCCGCGAAGGTGCCGCCGCCAATCACGGAGGGAGATACCGCATGCTGAGCGGCGTGTTCGCCGGGTTGCTGACGCTGCTGCCGCCAGGACTCTTCTCGCCACCCGCGCCTGCACGACAGGCTCCTGTCGCACAGCAGGCACCCGCCCCGCGCGCGCCCGCGCGCGACGTCGAGTTCCGCTGGCGCGATCATCCGCAGGTGCGCAACGGCCGTCTCTTCCGAGTGGACTTCGTCGGAAAGTTTCAATGGGACGCGCGCGATCCGGGTGACGATCCGTCCGACTTCGACAACTTCGAGATTCACCGCGCGCGTATCGGGATCGAAGGGGAGCTGTTCAATCGCGTGCAGTTCGCCATTGAGCGTGAGCTGACCGAGCGCGAAGTGGAGAATCCGAATCCGGACGTGAACGAGAAGTCCGCCTGGAAGGATGTCTATGTGGATGCCAACATCAGCGACGCACTGCAGGTCCGGGCGGGAAAGTTCAAAATCCCATTCGGGCTCGAGCAGCTCACCGGCATCTCCAACCTCGACTTCGTCTACCGCTCGCTGAGCGCGAGCTATCTGGCACCGGCCAGAGACGTCGGGGTTGCGCTGCATGGCCGCTTCTTCGATCGCGGGCTCACTTACTGGGCCGGCTGGTTTGTTCACGACGGGGACAATGCCCGATCGTCGACGATCGATGGTGCCGACGACACGCTGGCGGTACGGGTGACCGGAACGCCGCTCCGCTCAATCCCGGGGTTGGCCAAGACTGAGCTCGGTGGTGCGTTCACGGTGAGCGACCTCGATAACGTCTCGGTTGACCCGAACGGCCTGCGCGGCCGGACGGTGATGTCGCAGTTCGTGTTTTACCCGCCGGTGTTCGTAAAAGGCCACCGCCGACGTTATGAGATCGACGGGGATTGGTCCTTTGGACCGGTCGGGGCCCGCGCCGAATACACGCACGTCCTCGATTCGCGGGAGGGGCAGGGACTGGCCGATCAGGATCTCTCGGACGCCCGCGGACGGGCATGGTACGTGTCGGGGACGTGGGTGCTGACCGGCGAAGAAAAGGAGAGACCGGTCAGGCCGTCGAGGAAGTTCGGGGCTATCGAAGCGGCCGCGCGCTACGAGCGTTTGTGGTTTGACAGCGCCGGAGGCGAGGGGCCGCCGTTGCGCAACCCGCGGGCCGACAACATGCTGCCCAGCGGCGAGCATGTGCTGAGCTTGGGCATAAACTGGTACATCACGCGATGGGTCAAGCTGCAGTTCGACACGATTCGCGAAGAGCCACAGGATCCGGAGCGCAGTCCGGTTCCGCCGGGCGAAGCGTTCTGGAGTCCCGTCTTCCGGTTCCAGGTCGGAATTTAGGGCGACGCATGCGTCGCCCCTCTAGGGAGGCGGTCATGCATCCGAAGCGGCATCAACTGCTCGTGACACTGTCCGCGCTGATGTTCGTCGCGGCGTCATCACCAACTCATACCCAGGTCGCCGATCCCACAGACGCATTCTTCGACGGCAGCGTCCTCCATGACGTGAAGCTGTGGATCAATAGCCGCGACTGGGAAACGCTCAAGACCAACTTCCTCTCCAACGCGTACTATCCCGCCGACCTGCAGTGGAACACGGAGACGATCCGCAATGTTGGCATCAGGTCGCGAGGCAATGGCAGCCGGAGCGGCTTCAAACCCGGTCTGCGCGTCGATATCGATCGGTACGCGTCAACGCAGAAATTCCTTGGCCTCAAGTCATTCGTGCTGCGCAACAACACGCAGGATCCGTCGGAGATGCACGAGTGGCTCAGCATGCTGTTCTTCAAGCGGATGGGGCTGCCGGCCCCACGCGAGGCGTACGCGCGTCTCTTCGTCAATAACCAGTACGTCGGCCTGTACACGATCGTTGAGTCGGTGGATAAATCATTCCTGACGCGAACGTTCGGCGAGGACAGCGGCTATCTGTTCGACTACGACTATCCGGCCGATGCCGCGCCGTACTACTTCGAGGATCGTGGCCGCGATCCGGCGATCTACGTGCCGCTGCCATTCAAGCCCGAGACGCGCGAGAACGATGCGCGTCCCGAGGTCATCGCCAACATGGTGCAGGCGATCAATGCCTCGAGCGGTGCAGTGTTTCGCGGCGCGGTTGCCGAGTTCATCGACCTCGGACAATTCATCCGCCACGTCGCCTCCGAGGTGTATCTCGCCGAGCAGGACGGCGTCGTCGGCGAGTGGGGCATGAACAATTTCTTCATGTACCGCCCGGAGTTCTCGAATCTGTTCCGATTGATCGTGTGGGACAAGAGTCAGGCGTTCGTGATGGGCCAGGCGTACCCGGTCTGGCACAACATCACCGACGTGCCCGAAGCGAACCGCAACCGGCTGCTGAATCGCGCGCTGGAGTACCCGGATCTGCGTGCGCTGTATCTCGACACGCTGCTGGAGGCCGGACGCGTGGCGAGTGAAGTGCCGCCTGATGCGCTGCCCGGCGATACGCGGGGATGGCTCGAACGCGAGATCGATCGCGCGTATGCGCTGATCGCGCCGTCGGTGCTCGCTGACCCGCTGAAGCCATACACGAACGACGAGTTCGTCGCATCGGTCGAGGCGCTTCGCGTCTTCGCTCGCCAACGCACGTCATTCGTCAACGCCGACGTCGCGGCATCTCGATAAGGCTTTCGGCCTTAGGCTCTGGGCTCTAGCGTGTAATTTCCAAAGCCCAAAGCCCAAAGCCAAAGCCCAGACTAGGGCGACGGTTTCGCGATCGCCCGCAGGTGACGTCGCGTGCGGTCCATGAGCTCGAGTCGAGTCAGGCCGCTCAGACGCGTATCGAGATGCCGCCAGGCAAATTCCACGAACCCCTGACGCTGTGACAGTGGCCTGGCCGGCGCCGGGTCGATCACATGGTGCTCGCTGGCGGGCGGCGCGAAGTGAAAGATATCGGCGAGCCACTGCGCGTCGAGTCCCGCCGCTTGTCCAAGCGCGATCGGCGTCGCGACATACGGCGCCGCAATCACGAGACGTCCTTCGTCCAACGCCGGTCCGATCTCCCATCGCAGTCTGAATGCCAGGTCCGCGGCGTAGAGCAGCAGCAGCGTGCGCATTGACGGAACGCCCGCTTCCGAGTCGGCGAACGTCAACTCGTCGAAGATGCCGGATGCTCCCCACGTGCTCACACCAGCGCGATGCCGGCGATTGGCAGTGGCCACTTTGCGCGCCGCGTTCTTCAACGCGTGTGCATTGACGCCGTCGATCGAGATCAGCGCCGATCCGTTTGTCGTCACGCCTGCGCGTCTCGCATTGCGAGCCACTCGACGATGGCATCGAGGTTCCAGTCGGACCACGGACGCTGTTCGCCTTCGCGGAACAACCGGCGGATCTCCTGGTGCTGATCGTGAATCGATTGCTCCGCATCGACGGTGATGAAACGGAAGATGAGCGCGAGCGACTCGTATTCGCGAATGACGCGAGTAATGAACCGTTCGTAGCTCGCCGTCGGCTCGTCAATGTCGGTGATGTCCTGTCCAGCTTCGTAGAACGTCGGTGTACGCGTAGCCGAGATCCGTTCGCGCGACGTGCGTGCGGATACCGAAAAGTAGAAGACAAGGTCCGGCCAGAGCAGCGGCTGGTAGAGCTTGAGCACCTGGTCGAAATCCAGCCCGCGGGCGACGTCGCGGGCGAGGCCGGTGAAGAGGAACCGGTCGGCGATGACGAGCTTGCCGTCCCACAGCGCAGGCAGCACGACGTTTTCGATACGGTGTCTGAAATCGGCGGCGTGCAGCAGCGAGAATTCCAGCGGGCTGAGGACCCGAATCGCTTTGCGGCTCTTGATGATCGGCCGGATCAGCTCAGACGAGTTCCACTTGGTGGTGACGACGTTGTAGCCGTCGGATTTAAGCCAGGTTTTGAATAGCTTTCGCTGCGTGGTTTTTCCAGACCCGTCAGGCCCCTCGAAGGCGACCAGCAGGCCCCGTCGCCGGGACCGGTCCTCGAAGTGGGAACGCGCCAGTCGGCGCAGCTTTTGCTCAAAAGAAGGTGAGGGCACTGGATGTGCGAGGACGGCAAATGATACCGCGGGATTTTGCGCCCGGCGCTGCTTGATCTGGCGCAAAACTCACCCCAGCAAAATGCCGTCAGGTGCGCGATACTTAGTGCGCCCCGCCCTAGATGCGACGTGTCCTGATCGTCCTCGTATGCGTAACGTGCGGATACTGCGGCAGCCAGTCGCCGACAGGGCCGACCCCTGGTCCGTCGCCGACGTCTCCACCGCCGTCGCAGCCCCCGTCTGGCCCGCAGGTCTTTGTCGGCGCCGGCGATATTGCCATGTGCGACGTCAACTCCGTCGCGACGGCCACACTCCTCGAATCGATTGGCGGGTACGTGTTCACCTTGGGCGATAACGCGTACTTCCGCGGAACGCGGGAGGAGTATCGCAACTGCTACGACAACACGTGGGGCAAACACAAAGGCCGGACGTTCCCGGTGCCTGGTAACCACGAATACATGTCAGCGGGTGCCGCGCCGTACTTTGAGTACTTCGGTGAACTCGCCGGCGGTTCGACAGGAGAGGGCTATTACAGCTTCGAGGTTGGCGAGTGGCACGCAATAGCGCTCAACAGCAACATTCCCGTGAGCGCCGGATCGGGGCAGGCGACCTGGCTGCGCAATGATCTGATGACCAATCGCGCGCGCTGCACGATCGCCTACTGGCATCATCCGCTCTTTACGTCAGGCCCCGATGGCGACACGCCAGCGATGCGCGATCTGTGGCGGATCCTCTACGAATTCAACGCCGACATCATCCTCAATGCGCACGAACATATGTACGAGCGCTTCGCGCCGCAGGATCCGGATGGACGAACGGATCCGGCGCGGGGGATTCGGCAGTTCATTGCGGGGACTGGCGGTGCGTTCCTCTATCAACCGACGACGCTGCACCCGAACAGCGAAGTGCGTATCAGCTCATTCGGCGTGTTGAAGCTGACGCTGTCGTCAGATCGCTATCAGTGGGAGTTCGTGCCCGTCGCCGGTGCGACCGACGGCGGCGCGGGCGCGTGTCACTGACCTCTATCCAACGGTAAATGTGATCGGCTCGGATGACGCGCTGGTGCCGCACCAGTTGTGCGCATGGACGCGCGCGAAGTGCGTGCCGCGGGGGAGATCGTCGATCGAGTGATGTGCCTCCGACGCGTTGGTGAACACCGTCTCCGAACTGGTTGGCGACCAGCCGACGAGCACGACGTAGTCCGATGCATCTCCCACTGTCGACCACGAGAGACTAACCGTGGTGCCGGCCACATCCGCAGACAGATTCTCCGGGGCTCCCGGCACGGCGCAACTCGAAGGTACCGACGGCGTCGCGACGGCCAGTGGCGACGGACCGGTCAATCCGGTGCTTCCATTCGCACATCCGGCGACGCACGCGGCCGCGGCCACGGCGATCCACATCCTCACTGCGCGTATCACTGCCACAACTCCTTCATGCGAATGCCCACAGCAGCATCCGGCCAGCGGTGGCTGGCGATCCTGAGAGGGGCAAGGCGCATGCCTGCCGCGATGCAGGCCTGTGCACATCGTGCTCAGCCGTAAGCGCCGTCGAGTGAGCACTTACGGCAGTTGTTTCACAAGCGGTCACCCTACAACTGTGATCGGTGCCCTGGCGACGTTCCGATTTGAAACGTCATCACGCGAATCCGTAATCCGCGAGATTGACGCTGGGTCAGAGGGGTGAGAGGATGCGCACCGTTTCACGAGGTGAAGATGCGCGCACCGGGTGCACTCCGTCAGGACTTTGAGAACGCTGTCTATCAATCGATTGTGACGCCATGAGAATGCAGACTGTCGTGGCCACGCTTGTCGCGGTCCTCATCAGCACCGCAGCCTCCCATGCACAGGGGCATGGTGTTCGGGTCTTGATCTCGAATGGGTTCAAGGCGGTGTTCGATGATCTCGTTCCCGCGTGCGAGAAATCGATAGGCCAGAAGGTGACGACGCAGTCTGGCACGTCCACGTCGCTCATCGAGAAGGTGAACGCGGGCGAGGCCTTCGACGTCGCGATCATGACGACCGAAGCGATGGAGAGCCTTGGGAAGGCTGGCAAGGTTGCGACACGCACGCCGCTCGGTCGATCGGGCATCGGCATCGGCAGCCGCGCCGGCGCGAAGAAGCCCGACATCGGGAACGCCGAGGCACTGAAGAAAACGTTCCTCGCGGCGAAGTCGGTCACCTATGCCGGCGATGGCGCGAGTCGTCCACACATCGACAAGATGATGATGACTCTCGGCATCGCCGACGTCATGACCAAGAAGACGATCCTCGAGCAGGGCTCGGTGCGAGCCGCGTCACGAGTCGCGAATGGCGATGCGGAGTTGCTCATCACGCTGGTCAGCGAGATCCTCCCTGCGCCCGGCGTCGAGCTCGTGGGGCCGCTGCCAACGCAGTTCCAGAACTACGTCTCGTTTGCTGGCGCGACGAATGCGAAGTCGGACAACGCGGCAGCGGGGAAGTCGCTGATCTCCTGCCTCTCAGGTCCAAGCGTCGCCGCGACGCTCAAAGCCAAGGGCATGGAAAAGCAGTAGTCGTTCGAATCGTTCGAATCGTTCGAATCGTTCGAATCGTTCGGGCGTTCGAATCGTTCGGGCGTTCGAATCGTTCGGGCGTTCGAATCGTTCGAGCGTTCGAATCGTTCGAGCGTTCGAATCGTTCGAGCGTTCAATTCGTCGGGCGTTCGAATGTGTTCTGCGATAGAACGATCCGAACGATCCGAACGATCCGAACGATCCGAACGACTCGAACGATCCGAACGTGAATTGATCAACGTTCCTGATCGCCCTCCGCGGGCGCACCACCTGTACGTCCACCAGCCGGAGCACCAGCGCCGCCGGCGCCTGCACCTGCGCCACGGCCGCGACCGCCACCGCCTGCCTGCGGGTTGCCGTCCTGCACAGGCCGCCGCTCACGCTTGATCCCTTTCTTCAGGTCTTCTTCGAGCGCGCGATCCTCAGCTCGCTCAGCGCTCAACGACTGCATCAACGCGAGGTTGCCCTCGTGGCACTCGTACGGCAGCAGCACGTTGCCCTCGAGGGGCGTCAACGGCAGTGAGATGGTCCATGGACTCGCGTAGGTGACCGGATCATCGATCGTGATCTGGTACTGAATCACGTCCTCGGCGACGCGCTTGAAGCGCTCGGTGATCTTCATCTGGTCGCTGTGGCGGAGGCCATTGCCGTTCAGTCCGATGCTGGTCTTGTCGGTGAGGTTGGTTGTCTCGACGACGAGCTCGTCACCGACCCAACGCGCGCGTGAGTCACCGAGATACTGTCGAATCGACTGATTGAGGTGCGGGCGACCATCCGTATAGAGCACGCGCGTGTCGTGGATCATTTCGTAGCTGATCGCCACCATGCCCGGCGCCTGCACGATGCGGTTGCCGTTGCCGTAGACGACGCGCAGGACGGAACCGACGATGCCGCGAGTGATGCAGCGATCGTAGAGCGTGAAGTCTTCCGGGGTGTTGAAGGGGCCGTCGCCGAACGTGCCGCGGTCGCGTGACGCGCGACGCTTCTCAGCGGCGGGTGTGATCGCCGGCTGTCGGCCATCGGCGGGATCGACGATGAGCGAGGTCTGGCGGAACGAACGGCGCGCGTAGTCGCCGCGGAAAGTACCGATGGCGCTGAGCGCGTTCTGGATGCCTTGCTGCGTCTGCTTCTGACGCGCCGCCCACTGCTCGTCGCTTTGGTAGAGGCCGCTGACGTTCTGCCCACGCTGCATCGGGATGCCCTGCGTGTCGTCGCTCGACCACACGCCCTGCATATCCGGCTCGCCCCACGGCGTCTTCGGCGCGGTGTACGGTTTGTCGGGGGCACTGCCGTTATACGCAGTGACCACCAGCGGGGGAGCCGCCGCCCGCTGACCCAAGAGAGGAACGGTCCCCAGCGATGCGATGGTAATTGCCGTCGCGATCCCGACAGCCATGAGTGCACGCTTCGTCATCACCTGCTCCTCACTCCGTATATGAACCATTAACCACCAACCACTAACCACCAACCACGAACTAATTCGCGTCCTCTGGGTCGGCGCCTCGGCCACGTCCTCCGGCTGCTGGTGCGCCCGCTCCGGCAGCACGACCGCGGTTTCCACCACCGCCCACGCCGCTCTCCTGCACGCCGCGACGCGGTCTCTTGATGCCTTTGGCCAGGTCTTCGGCGAGCGAGCGATCCTCGGCGCGTTCCGCGCTCAGCGCATTCCGCACGGCGAGGTTGCCTTCGTGACACTCGTAGGGCAGCAGCACACCACCCGACAACGGCGTCAGCGGCATCGACATCGTGAATGGCCGTTCGTACGTCACGGGATCGTCAATCGTGAACTGATACTGAAGGACATCGTTGGCCACGCGCTTGAACTGCTCGGTGATCTTCATCTTGGCGCTGTGACGCAAGCCGTTCCCGTTTCCGCCGATGCTGGTCTTGTCAGTGAGGTTCGTGGTTTCGACGATGAGCACGTCGCCTTCCCAATGCGCGCGCGAGTCGCCGAGATACTGCCGAATCGCCTGGCCGATATGCGGCCGGCCATCGGTATAGATGATTCGCGTGTCGTGAATCATCTCGTAACTGAACGCGACGACGCCCGGGCTCTGCACGATGCTGTTGCCGTTGCCGTAGATCACACGCAGCACCGAGCCGACGATGCCGCGGGTGATGCAGCGATCGTAGAGGGTGAAGTCTTCAAAGGTGTTGAACGGACCGTCGCCGAACGTGCCTCGGTCGCGTGACGCACGCCGCTTCTCGGCTGCAGCCGTCGTCATCGGCATGCGGCCATCCGGCGGATCGACGATCAGCGACGTTTGACGGAAGGCACGCGTGGCGAAGTCGTTGCGGAATGAGCCGACCGCGTTTTCACCACGCTGCACGCCGACATCCACCTGCTTCTTGCGAGCGGCGAACTCTGCATCGGTTTGATAGAGGCGCGTTTCAATCTCGGCTGGGCGCTCCCGCGGGATGCCGGCGGTGTCGTCGCTGCTCCACACACCCTGCAGGTCAGGCTCGCCCCATGGCGTCTTCGGCGTCGCATAGCTGGTCGGCGAACCACCGTTGTAGGCCGTAATGACGAGCGCTGGAACTTTGTGGGTTTGCGTAGCCACTCGCGGGGCAATAAGCGCCACGAGGACGATGGCGATCGGGATCGCGGGGACAGTGAGCAACCGCCGAGTCATGCGGCTCCTTTCGCGTGAGGGCGACAGTCCGTGTCTCGACGCGTCCGGAGCAACGTTTCGACGAACGCGCGCGTATTATACGACGGCCAGAAGCCTCAACTTCCCTGTGATTTACGGTAAGATTTGCTTCTCCGTTTCACCCGACCACAAGGACAACTTTACATGCGCAGATTTGGCGTATCCCTGTTGATCGTCACACTGACACTCGTCACGCTGACGGCTCAGTCGAGCTCGAATGGCAGTCGAGGTGCCAAACCTTACACGACCTGGACGGCTTATCAGGGGGGCGCGCACTCGTCGCAGTACTCCGCACTCGACCAGATCAACAAGTCCAATGTCTCTCAGTTGGAGGTCGCGTGGACGTACCCGGTGGCCGGGAATATCACCTTCAATCCCATCGTCATTGACAACGTGATGTACGTGCAGGGCACCGGCAACGCCATCGTCGCGCTCGATGCGGCGACGGGCAAAGAGTTGTGGAGTCATGCGAATCAAGGCGCGATTGGCGCGCGCGGTCTCAACTACTGGGAGAGCAAGGACCGTAAGGACCGTCGGTTGCTCTATCTGAATGCCGGGAATCTGACCGCAATCAACGCGCAGACCGGCGAGACGATCACCACCTTCGGCCACAACGGCCGCGTGGATTTGCGTGTCGCGCTGTGGCGCGAGGCGCGCAACCCGCTGCAGACGAGCAACCCCGGACGGATCTTCGAGAACCTGTTCATCATCTCGTTGCCGGCGCAGGGCGCTGGATACGATTCGACCCCTGCCGATGTGCAGGCCTACGACGTCGTCACCGGGAAGATCGCGTGGGTCTTCCACAGCATTCCGCATCCCGGTGAGTTCGGCTATGACACGTGGCCGGAGGGTGCGTACAAGAAAGCCGGCGGCGTTCACAACTGGAGCGAGTTCACGATCGACGAGCAGAACGGGATCGCATTCATTCCGTTCGGCACGGCGCGATTCGACTTCTTCGGCGGCGATCGCGTTGGCGACAATCTCTTCGCGAACAGTCTTGTTGCGCTCGATGCGAGGACCGGCAAGCGCCTCTGGCATTACCAGCTCGTGCATCACGATCTGTGGGACTACGACCTGCCGCAGGCGCCGAAGCTGCTCACGCTGAAGCAAAACGGCCGCAACATCGACGTCGTCGCGCAGGCGAGCAAGTTCGGATTCATCTACGTCTTCGAACGGAAGACCGGAAAGCCGGTGTTCCCGATCGAGGAGCGCCCGGTGCCGCAGAGCGATGTGCCCGGCGAGGTGACGTCGAAGACGCAGCCCTTCCCGATGAAGGTTCCGCCGTTCGCACGGCAGTCGTTCACGGAGAAGGACATCAATCCCCATCTTCCGCAGGCGGAGCAAGAGCGGTTGCGTCAACTGCTGAAGAGTGTGCGCAACGAAGGGATCTTCACGCCGCCCAGTCTCGAGGGTTCGATCTCGCTGCCCGGTCACAACGGCGGCGCGAACTGGGGCAGCACGGCGGTCGATCCGACGAAGGGCGAGCTCTACGTCGTGGCGAAGAACATGCCGACGCTCGATCGGCTCGTGTTGAGCAACGAAGAGCCGACGGCTGGCGGCGCACTCGGTGGCGGGAATCAGAGCCCGATCATCACCGCGGACCAGAAGGCGAAGCTCATGGCCGAGGCGAAGGCCGCCGCCGCAAAAGGTCCCGTGCGCTACACCTCGCCGTACGACTTCATGCAGAGCCCGACCAATGGCATGACCGCGATCGGTCCGCCATGGTCCGAGATCACGGCGTACGACTTGAACACCGGCGAGATCAAGTGGCGCATTCCGGATGGCGGTGTGACTGCGCCTGCGGAGGCGAAGCTTCCGCCGAACACCGGCGCGCACATGCCGCGTGGTGGACCGCTCGCCACGGCGGGTGGATTGCTGTTCGTCGCTACGGCATCGGACAAGACCGTCCGTGCCTACGATCGAGAGACGGGCAAGATTGTGTGGAGTAAGGATCTGCCGACGGGATCCGAAGGCGTGCCCGCGACCTATGAAGTCGCTGGTCGTCAGTTCATCGTGTTCCCGGTTGCGGCTGGTGCAGGACTCTTTCCGGCGCGCTTTGGTGGACCGGCGCCCGTCCCGGCCGCGGCTCCGGCGAACGGCCCGGAGGCGCAGGCCGCACGTGGTGGTGCCGGTGGTGGCGGACGTGGTCGCGGCGGTCCGGCGCCCGCGCCTGGTGCTTACATCGCGTACGCGTTGCCGAAGAAGTAGACGCTATGAAGAACATCCTGGGATTTTCGCTCGTCGGAATCGTTGTCATTGGAGCGGGCGTGTGGGCTCAATCGGGTCGCGCTCAGAACACCGTGCCTGATGGTGATTGGCGAACGATCAATCGTGATCTCGCCGCAGATCGCTTCTCGCCGCTGAAGCAGATCAACACGAGCAACGTCTCGTCACTGAAGGAAGCGTGGACCGCGCGTCTCGCTGGCGGAGCGACCTCAGTGCCGCTCGTCGTCAATGGCGTGATGTATGTCTCGAGCGGCCCGCGGGTTGTTGCGCTCGATGGCGATACCGGCAAGGAGATCTGGGCACACACGCTGCAGTCCGCGGCGCCGGCTCCGGCTGCGCCCCCGACGGATGCGCAGGCAGCGCCAGCAGGCGGCGGCGGTGGTGGCGGTCGTGGTCGCGGCGGTCCGCCGCCAGGACCAACAGCGTCTGCGCGCGGAGTCGGCTACTGGCCAGGCGACGGCAAACTGGCACCCCGCATTCTCTTTATGAGCGGCAATCGCTTGATCGCGGTTGATGCTGCGACAGGCGCACCGGTTGACACGTTCGGCGAGAAAGGCGCGGTCACTGTTGGTGTGCCGTACGGTGGAACGCCGACGATTTATCGCAACGTCGCCATTATCGGCGCCGCGAGTGGTGAGGTCCCGCAAGGCCCGCCGGGTAATCCGCGCGCGTTCGATGTCGTCACCGGCAAGAAGCTGTGGGAGTTCTGGACCGTTCCGCGGCCCGGTGAGAAGTACAACGACACGTGGGGCGACGGCTGGAAGGATCGCGGCGGCACGAACATGTGGGGCTTCGCCGCGCCGGTGGACCTCGAGCGCGGCATCGTGTATCTGCCGATCGCGGGGCCGGCGACGAACTACTACGGCGGAGATCGCCCGGGAAACAATGCTTTTGCGAATTCGATCGTGGCTGTCGACGCACAGACTGGCAAATACCTCTGGCACTTCCAGACCGTGCACCATGACATCTGGGATATCGACATGCCGACGGCAGGCGCACTGTTCGACTTCGTCCAGAACGGACGACGCACCCCGGCGATTGCGCAGGTCGGAAAATCGAGTTGGGTCTTCGTGCTCGATCGTGTGACAGGCAAGCCGCTGATTCCGGTCGAGGAGCGGCCGGTGCCAAAAGGCGATGTGCCGACGGAGTGGTACTCACCGACACAGCCGTTTCCGGTGAGGCCCGGTCCTTTGAGCCGCGTGAGCTTCAACAAGGACACCGATCTGGTAAGGGCAGAAGACACGAGCCCGGAACACGTAGCCGCGTGCGTGGCGATGATGGAGAAGGCTGGTGGCTACTACAACGCCGGCGCCTTCACGCCGTTCCTGTTCAAGGAGAAGGACGCGCCACCGAAGTCCACGATTCAGTTCCCCGGCGGCACCGGCGGTGTGAACTGGGGCGGCATGGCGATGGATCCGACCGCCGGCGTGTTCTTCGTCAACGCGCAGAACACATCACTCGTGGGATGGACCGAGCGCAAGCCGCCCGGCGTCACCTACAGCTTCGAAGCGCCGAACTCGAATCATCCGTTCGATCGCGCGAGCGTGAACGGCGTCGGTCCTTTCTTTACCTTCTCGGCGCCGCTCAGCGGGAAGTACAACGAGCCACGCCAGCCCGGCGGCGCTCCCACGCCAGTCGGGCCGTCGCTTCCGTGTCAGCGTCCACCGTGGTCGAAGTTGATCGCGGTCAACGCGAACACTGGTCAGATCGTGTGGGAGACTCCGCTCGGCCTCAATGAAGCACTGCCGCCCGGCAAGCAGTTGGTTGGCAACAGCGGCAGCGCGGGACCAACCGTCACCGCAGGCGGTCTCGTGTTCGTCGGCGCGACCAACGACGGCCGCTTCCGCGCCTTCGATGCGAAGACAGGGAAGGAGGCGTGGGTGGTGAAGCTGCCTCCTGGACCGAACGGCGCCTCACCGAACGCGAATGCCAACCCGATGAGTTATCAGGGCAAGAGCGGAAAGCAGCTGGTCGCTGTTGTGGCGGGCGCGACTCTCGTCGCCTACGCATTACCGTAGAGGCGGGTCTTCAGACCCGCCTGAACGACGTTGACACGATCACTTACGCGCGCGCTTGTCACAGAAGGCGCGCGCCATCTCGCAGCGCGCGACTCGGATCTGGCGCGCATTCATCAACGCCTCGGCGATCCGCCAATCTGGGGACGCCGCCCCGGATTCCCCGCACTCGTCAAAATCATTCTCGAGCAGCAGGTGTCGCTGCGATCGGCAGCCGCCATGTATCGCCGCATCGACGAACACGTCGGCGGTATGTCGCCACACAACATCAATCGAATTGGTGTGGCTGGACTGCGGCAGATCGGTGTGACTCGTCAGAAGGCGGCGTACTGTTATGGACTCGCGCGCCGCGTGCTCGACGGCACGCTCGATCTTGGTGCGGTGGCTCGCGCGTCGGATGACGAAGGCCGGCGCATGTTGCTCGACGTACCCGGCCTTGGCCCGTGGAGCGTCGACATCTACTTCCTGATGGCGCTCCGTCGTCCTGATGTATGGCCGCGCGGTGATCTCGCGCTGGCAAGCGCGCTGCGTGAAGTCAAAGGTCTTCGCGCATTGCCATCACATGACGAGCAGCTGAAACTCTCGCACGCGTGGGCCCCGTGGCGATCTGTTGCCGCACGCATTCTATGGGCCCACTACCTTTCGCGCGGACGGGCAATTGTTGATTGATGATCTTCGATCCTGGATTGCTTGTTGATTGCTGATTGACGTTCGTCGATTGAGATCGCGCTCACAAGCGAACCGCTCAACTGGTTCGACGTCCAGCCCACGCTATGTATTCGGACAGATCGACGAGTGGTATGTGGTCCGACGGTGATCCGGTGAGCGTTTCAGTATCGATGTACTCGATCTGCGAGCTTGCCCGCTCGCCGAGTCCGATTTCGATGACACGGCGCACCGCAGTCTCGATCGCTGGAGTGATGTTCGAGACCGGTAGGTACACCCTCAGCCCTAACACGCCCCGCTTCGTTTCGCTTCTGAGCGGCTGGAACACGATGGTTTTGGGTTCCAAGTGGACACCATCGCTATCGAATGCGAAGTCAAAACCTCGTGGGGGCTTCAGGGCCGTAAACCTCCACCGACTCAGTGCCGGTGCTTCTGCGACAAGCTGATCGACGGCGTCGAATACGGTCGGGTCACTCATCGCGCTGATAATCAACTCGCGCATCCCGTCGTGTTCGTCCGAGAGTTCGAACCCCAGTGCCTCGTTATACGCGCACAACGCGGCGTGGATCTCGTCCATCAAACGGTCATCTCGATGCTCCATGGCCGATATTTCAGGTTCATGGGCCAGAAACCAGTCCCAAAACTGTTTGGAGGTCAGCACACGAAGCAATTCAACGATCGAGAATCACCATTCGACAACAATCGACCATCAAAGATCGTCAATCAGCAATGCTTTCTCTGAGCTCATTCCACGCGAGACGCGCCTCTTCGACCGAGCCTTCGTCTTCAATGGTCGTGATGTCGCCGGGGTCACGGTCGAGCGTCACGGCCTTCAACACGCGCCGCATGATCTTTCCGCTGCGCGTCTTCGGCAGCATGCGCACGAAGTTCATGTCACCGATCACCGCGATGGCCCCGAGCTCGCGGCGCACCGTGTCCAGCAATTCCTTGCGTAGATCCGGCGTGACGTCGTGGCCGAACTTGAGCAGCACGAAGGCGGCAATTACCTCGCCGCGCATCTCGTCGGGACGCCCGACGACACCGCATTCGGCGACTGCAGGATGTTTCAGGAACGCACTCTCGACTTCGATCGTGCCCAACCGATGCGCGGCAATCTTGATCACTTCGTCAGCGCGGCCGGCGAACCAGAAGTACCCATCGGCGTCCACGTGCGCCGAATCGCCTGAGTAATAGACGTTCGGAATCCGCTGCCAGTAGTCGGTGGCATAGCGCTCGGGTTCACCCCAGAGGTTCGGCGTCATCCCGGGGAAGGGCCGCTTCAGCACCATGATCCCCTTCTCGTCGGTGCCAACCGGCTCACCCTCGAGCGTGACGATGGCCGCATCGATGCCAGGCAGAGGCACAGTTGCCGAACCGGGCTTCGTGGGGAGTAGTTCGATGCCGTAGGGGTTGCCGAAGACCGGGCCGCCGGTTTCCGTTTGCCACATGTTGTCGATCACTGGTGCGCGTCCACGCAACGCCGTGTTCTGAAGCCAGTCCCACACGTGCGGGTTCAACACCTCGCCCGCGCACACCACGCGCTCGAGCCGTTCGTGATTGACGTTGCTCAGCGTGTCTTCGCCGTAGCGCATCAACATGCGCACGGCAGTAGGCGAGGTGAAGATGCCGGTGACGCCAAACTCCTCGACCGCTACTTTCCAGTTCGCCTCGGCGTGCGGATGATCGAGCGCGCCTTCGAACGCGATCGTCGAGCAGCCGGTGAGGAGCGGGCCGTACACCATGTAGCTGTGACCGACGATCCAGCCGATGTCCGACGTCGCCCACCACACGTCGGTCGGCCGAAGGGCGAACATCCACTTCCCCATCGCGTGGATGTGGACGGGAAATCCGCCGTGCGTGTGAATCGCGAGCTTCGGCTTCGCCGTAGTGCCT
>JBKPRH010000052.1:0-10641 GCA_046765795.1 Acidobacteriota bacterium
GCGCGCCACGACGCAGACGACGACTTCGTTCATCCTTCGCATCATTCCTGCGACGTTCCTCGACGCGTTCACTGGCTCGGGCGATCTGCTGCAGGTCCTGTTCGTCGCCGTGCTCTTCGGCTATGCGATGACGCACATGGGATCGCGCGGCGAGATCGTGCACAAGTTTATCGACTCGGCGTCGCACATCTTCTTCGCGATGATGAACGCGCTGATGAAGCTGGCGCCCATCGGAGCCGGCGGAGCGATGGCGTTCACGATCGGACGCTACGGCGTCGAGGCGCTACGGCCGTTGGCGCTGCTCATGGGCAGTTTCTATCTGACCTGCCTGCTGTTCATTCTCGTCGTGCTGGGATCGATCGCGGCCTACACCGGTTTCAGCATCGTCCGTTTCATCCTCTACATCCGCGAGGAGCTGCTGACGGTCCTCGGCACGTCCTCCTCAGAGTCGGCGCTCGTGCCACTGATGCAAAAGCTCGAGCGGCTCGGATGTCCGCGATCCGTGGTCGGTCTCGTCGTGCCGTCGGGCTACTCGTTCAATCTCGATGGCACCAACATCTACCTGACGATGGCGGCGCTGTTCGTGGCGCAGGCGCTCAACATCGAGCTGACGATCGTGCAGCAACTGACGCTGCTCGGTGTGGCGATGCTCACCTCAAAGGGTGCATCGGGCGTGACTGGTGCCGGCTTCATCACGCTTGCCGCGACGCTGGCTGTCGTGCCATCGATCCCTGTGGCAGGGCTCGCACTCATCCTCGGCGTTGACCGCTTCATGTCAGAGGCACGGTCGCTGACGAATTTCATCGGGAACGGTGTTGCCGCCATTGTCGTGTCGCGCTGGGAGCGCGAGCTCGACTCTGTCACCCTCGCCCGCGAACTGGCCTCAGGTCCTCACCGGTCTGGTCATGCTCGCGAAGAAATTCCGGAGTCGACTACGAGCTAGGAGAAGCGTCATGGACGCAAGCACAAGTGGTACGGCGACGCACGCAAGGTGACGATGAACGACCTGTATGCCTTCGACGCCAATCCGCAGGTGAGCCCGAAAGAAACACGCGCCGCTGACGGTCTATGGAAATAGGCCGTCGTTCGCGCGTCTCTCCTCGGGGGCTGGATTTTTCGGCAGTAAAGAGCCGGCGATCGTCGCGAGCGGCGGCCGCCGCTCCAGGGTCCGCCTAAAGGCGGACACGACATTCAGAATTTGAGTCGCACACCGATCTGTGCGACGAGGCGTGTGGCGCGAACGTCGTCGTCGTTCTTCTGCAGCGCTGCGCCATACCCACTTTCGAGAAACACACTGACGCGCGATGAGAGTGCGCCCTGCACACCAGCGACGCCGATGATCGTGCCGGCATCGGGGCCGTTTCGCTGCGTCAGCTGCGCCCAGTAGTCGGCGCCGGCGTAGAGGCTCACGATCGACTGCGGCGTGAAGTAATGGAGCAGGCCGCCGAACGCGTGAAGCGCCGGCACACCCTGACCTGACGCCAAATCCTCCGCGTTGTCACCGCCGATGCTGCCGCTGCCGCGCAGACCGCCCCGCACGACGAAGCTCTTTGTCACAAATCGCCCAACGTCAATCTGCATGCTGTAGTTGAACGGAAGGCTCTCCTCTGACGAGAAGAACCGGTCGATGTAACCGGAGAACCCTGTCACGATGGTCCCGGTCGTTCCGATGATGCGTGGCTCGAGTTCCTCCGTCGCCGGAGTGGTTTGTGCGTTCGCCGCGGACGTCCACATCATCACTGTCAGAGCGATGTTGATCGCTCGCACACGTGTCCTCATCTCGTTCGTTCCCTCTTCGTCTTAGACCGGAAAAGGAATACGCGTATTTCAGCGGAGGAAGGAAAGAAATCGTGGCGGGGCCGAGTCTATGAGATGAGTGAAGAGGTCCCGGCTGTCGTTGCTCGCCGCGTTGGCGCTGGTCGGTGTGGGAGTGGGCCCGGCCGAGGGCAAGGCCCAGGGCACAGCACAGGGCACAGCACAGGGCATTCCCCAGGGCACGGCCCAGGGCACCGCCCAGGGCATTCCCACGCTCAGCGGCCAGCCGATTCCCGAGCCCGCGCAACTGCCGCCAGACGGCTCGAGCCCGGTCGTTTACTTCATCGGGGTCTGCTTCTCGGCGCAGGGCAACGTCTCGTCGGTTGATGCCGAGACGTACCTGTACTACATCAAGCTTCAGCCAAGCCGGCCGTCACAGGGTACGTGGGTGCCGTATGACGATGCGGCCTACGACACCGCGCTCGCGGATTTCAAACGGCTGTGGGCGACCGGCTTCCTCGACGACCTCTCGATCGAAGCGACCGACTACCAATTCGCCAACGGCGTGACCGGCAAGGTGATCACGTATCACCTCGAGGAGCGCCCGCGCGTCAAGCTCGTGACCTATCAGGGAACCACGGTGATCGACCGCGCGAAGATCGACGAGCGCCTTCGCGAGAAAGACCTTGCGCTGCAGCTCGATTCCTTTCTCGACGAACGCAGCCTGGCGCGGATCGACAAAGTCCTGCGCGACATGATGAGCGAGAAAGGCTACGCGCGAGCCGAGGTCGCACACGCGGTCACGGCGGTTGCCGGCGGTCCGAAACTCGTCAACGTCACGTTCACCATCAATCAAGGTCCCGACCTGGTGATTCGTGACGTGGAGTTTCTTGGCAATCGCCACGTTGCCGACCGGACCCTCGCGCACGCGATGAAAGAGAACCGCGAGCAGAGCTTGTGGACACTCCTCAAAGGCGGCGGCAGCTACAAGGAGGACGGCTTCGCGACTGACGCGCAAAGCGTCGAGGACTACTACAGAGACCACGGCTACGTGCACGCACGCGTCGGCGTGCCGGAACTCCGCGCGCTCGACGAATCGGCCGATCGACGGAGTCGCTGGGTACAGCTGCGAATCCCCGTTGTCGAAGGCGAGCGGTTTCGCATCGGCACCGTAACCTTCGAGGGCAATCAGCTGGTGCCCACCAACACACTCCGCCAGTTGTTCGCGTTGAAGGAAGGCGACTGGTACAGCCAGGCGGTGGTGCGGAAAGGTCTCGAGAAGGCGCGCGAGCTGTACGGCGCTGCGGGGTATATGGAGTTCACCGGATTTCCCGATCTCACGGCGGTCCCCGTTCCTGAGTCGCTCGCTGCCGGTGATCCCGTGATCGATGTACGGATGAAGCTGACCGAGGGACCGCAGTACACGGTCAACCGCATCACATTCACCGGCAACACCACGACGCATGACGCCGTGATCCGCCGCGAGCTGCAATTAGTCGAAGGCGGCGTCTTCAACACCGAAGCACTGAAGTACAGCATCCGTCGTCTGAATCAGCTTGGGTATTTCAAGCCGCTCGAAGGCAACGAGAAGGATCTGAAGGTCGAGAAAACCACCGCACGCGAGCATGCGGTGGACGTGACGCTCGCCTTCGAAGAGCAGAACCGGAATCAGCTCAACTTCGGCGCCGGTGTGTCGCAGTTCGAGGGTATGTTCGGCAACCTCGCGTACACCACGACGAACTTCATGGGACGAGGCGAGAGCCTGACCGTGTCTGCGCAAAAGGGTGTGCGGTCGTCGGTCTATCAGCTCACGTTCTCGGAACCGTACGTGTTCGACCGCCCGATCACCGCGGGCTTCGATCTCTTCTCGCGGAAGACCGATTTCCTCACCGGCGCTGGCAGCGTTGGCTACAGCGAGGTGAGAAGCGGAATCAGTCTGACCGGCGGTCGCTCGCTGTTCCGTTTCTCGCGGGCCTATCTGACCTACGGATACGAAGTCATCGACACGGCGATGTCGAACGACTTGCTCGACCAGCTCGATGCAAAGGGCAGCGTCGGCGTTCCGGTCTTCAACCCTTTTCTCGACGAAGGCCGCCACGTTGAAAGTCGCGTGACGCCAACGATCGTGCACTCCACGGTGGACAATCCGATTTTCCCTCGCTCGGGCAAGAAGCTGCAGTTCACGATGCCCATCGCGGGCGGATTCCTTGGCGGCACGTCTACCTACATCAAGCCCGAGGTCGAATCGATCCTCTACATTCCGCACACGCGGCGCACCGCGCTCGGTCTTCGTGCTGGCGCGGGGTGGGTGCGACCGTACGGTCACACGGAAGCACTGCCGTACTACTTGCGTTACTTCCTGGGTGGTGAGTATCAGATCCGCGGCGTAGACATCCGCACGGTCGGCCCCACTGACGAACACAATCGCGCCATCGGCGGCAACAAGTTCGTGCTGTTCAACGCGGAGTACTACTTCGACGTCCATCGTCTGGTGCGCGCCATGGTGTTTCACGACGCCGGGCAGGCGTTCAGTGACGACGAGCGCGTTGATCTTCTACGGTTGCGCACATCCTCGGGCGTTGAGGTGCGGTTCATGGTGCCTATGCTCAACGTCCCATTTCGTCTCATCTACGCGTGGAACACCTACCGTGACGTGTTCCAGCCGGCACGGACGTTCAAGTTCGCTGTCGGCACGACGTTCTGATCGATGCAGCAGCCACGGTGAAGGAGTCAGGGGGACTGTGATGACGCGTGCGTTATGGGTGTTGGTCGTCGCGATTGCGCTCTCTTCGGGTGCCTGCCAGAGTCCGACGGATCCCGATGATGTTGTGGACTACGACGAAGTGGTGGACGCGACGGCTGCACCGGAGCCGGTCATCGCTGATACGGCAACCGGCGGACGGACCTACCGCGTCGTGCGCGGCAACAATCAGCCCGACGAGATCCTGCCGTACGACTGGCATGCCGTGTTCTCGACGACGCTGTCCTTCAACAGCAAGGCCAACGACAACGACGTGGACATCGATTTTCCCGTGAAGATCACCGCAACCACGGTGACCGTGAAGCAGGCGTCCGGCGGGATCATCACGCCGCCCTCGGGGACTGACACCGAGAAATCGGAGTTCGTGATCCTCAGCACGACGAGCAATCAGCTGACGGGAATCGGCAGTCCGACTACGACGACGTTTGAGGTGTGGTACGACCTGCCGAGTCTGCGCAAAGAGGCTGTCGTCGTGGTGACGTTCTCGTTCACTGACAACGACGGAACTGTGTTTCAGAAGGTGCGGCAGATCACCGTTGCGCCCTAGCGGCCGGATCAGCCGCTCGACAGTCTAATCCCTGCGAGGCCGCCAGCCTGCCGAATGACGAGCCCTTGTGGATGTAGATGAAACGCTCGTGGCCGAAGCCGCGAGGGGTAATCGCGAAGCGTTTGACGAACTGGTGAGGCGTTACCAGTCGCGCATGTTTCAGTTGGTACGAATCCTGACGAGCGGCGATGCCGAAGCCGAAGATCTCGTGCAGGACACATTCGTACGTGCATACCGTGCGGTCGGACAGTTCCGCGGCGACAGCACGTTTCGTACATGGTTGCATCGGATTGCGGTGAACGTCGTGCGGTCACATGCCGCGCGCAGAAACACCCGCGCCGATCACGATGACGAGGCGATGGGACGCGTCCCGGCGCACGGCGATCTGGAAAGCGCAGTCGTTCGGCGCCGGATGATCGATCAGGCGCTCGCGCGGCTGCCGCCGGACCTGCGCCTGTTGATCACGCTGCGCGATGTGCAGGGACTCGAATATCGCGAGATCGCGGTGATCACTGGGTTGCCGCTTGGCACGGTCGAGTCACGTATCTTCCGAGGCCGGCGCCGGCTCCGGCCGATGCTCGAGCCTTTGCTCGCGAGGTCTGCACCACGACGTGAGAATTAGCGGACAATGGTCGTCGCCGATGGCTGCTGACGACGAAAAAGAGGATGCGGTTCGCCGCATCCTGACCGAGCGACCGCCGGAGGAGTTACCCTCCGGCGCAGAGGCGCGTCTGCGCAAGCGGCTCGATCAAGAGGCGCCGACGAAACCCGTCGCGCGCCTGTCACGCACCACGGTGAAAAAGAAAAAATCAAAAACCGGCCGCTAGGTGCAGAGCCCGTCTCCCGTTCGCAGAATATCGCGCAGCCACCATTCGTGCTTCTCGTGGATCTGCACGACGCGCGAGAAGAGATCGACGGTGCCGGGATCGTTATGATCGTCGGCCAGCTTGGCCGCTTTGCGCAGCTGGCTGATCACGACGAGTGCATGGCGGTCGGCTTCTTCCACCATGTCGCGCATGTTGGAATACGGCGCCGCCGGTGACACGCTCGCCAGATCGGTGGCCTCGATCGGATGCGCCGGCGGATCCTGACCGATCATCCGGACGCGCTCGGCCAGCTCGTCGAGTGTCGAGAGCACCTCTTCGGCAAACTTGTCGAACAACTTGTGAAGGTCGCGAAAGAGTGGACCGAAGGTCTGCCAGTGGTAGTGCTTGTAGTTGGCGTAGAGAACGAACGTGTTGGCCACTTGCCTTCGCAGCTCCTGAACGACGGGACTATCAGGGCTGTTCTCGCGAGTCAGTTCGCGTGCTGTCGCCTGTGTCTGGTGCGCATCGGATTGTTTCGTTGTCGAGGCCATATGAACACTCCTGTCGACCTTCGGCAATGATGCAAAGAGAGGTCCGGCAGGCGGCTCATCGGTCAGTCGCGAGCTGAGCGGCGATTGAGCCGCTTCGCTGCAATGAGCACTCCCGTCATCACGACGATGCCCCAGACGATCGCGTATCCGAAGATCACTTCGCGCTCTTCGCCCCAGGGCGTGAGCTGCAGAATCAGCATGGCGAGCGCCAAGCCAATGACGTACACCATCGGCATCACCAGCAGGACGAGTGCGGCAGTGAGGAACGCCGCGCGGGTCTCGCTCTCGCTTTCAGACATGACCTGATCATGACGCCAATGCCCGCGGCTTGAACAGATCGCGCCGCAGCACGAGCGCGCCGGTATGCCCGATGACCACAGCTGCGCAATCCTGTGATCGCGTCCGCGAACCTGTAACCACGAAAGCTGGAACCTCACAATTGGCGCGGACTTGGCGACCGGTACGGCGCTTGCCTCGGCAGTGGTCGTGGTGGTCAGGCTCGCGATGCTCGCGCTCAGCGTGCTCCTCTGTGCACCGTCCGGCTCGTCCGCCCAGTCGGCGCGCGAGCTGAACGACGCAGGATGGAAGCTGCTCGAGAGCGGCGACGCGGCGCGCGCGAGCAAGCTGTTCGCACAAGGTCTGGCCAAAGAGCCCGATCAACCCGCGCTCCTGCTTGGCTCCGGAGTGTCGGCGCACTTGCTGGGGCGAAGCCAGGACGCGACCGTTCCGCTGCGGCGCGCACTCGATCTCGATCCGCGTCTCACACCCGCCTCGATCATTCTCGGGCAGATCGCGTACAGCGAAGGCAACGTCGCCGATGCGATCGAGATCTACGAGAAAGCACTCACGCACGCACCGGACCATCCGCATCTGATCGCCAAGCTCAAGGCGTGGCGCGCTGACGCCGACGCGACCACGGGGTTCGCCGAGCGGCGCTTCGATCGGTTTCGCGTGATGTTCCAGGGGCACGCCGACGAGGCCCTTGCCGCTCGAGCGACAGCGATTCTTGACGCAGCGTTCTGGCGCATCGGGCATGCCCTCGGCGCGTATCCGTCCGAGCCCGTGGTGGTGATGCTCTATACGGAGCAGCAATTTCGCGATATCACACAGGCGCCGGCGTGGGCCGGTGGCCTCTACGATGGCCGCATTCGCGTCCCGGCGGCCGGCGCGGTGCAGAGTCCGAAGCTCTTCGAGCGTGTGCTCGTTCACGAACTCGCCCACGCGATGATCGCCACGATCGCGCCGCGTGGCGTGCCCAACTGGCTGCACGAAGGCCTGGCCCAGTACTTCGAGGGTGACGATGCCGCAGCGGCGCGGCGGCGGGTCGAGAAGATTGGCGTGATTCCGCTGCAGTATCTGGAAGGCGGCTTCACCCAGCTCACACCGGCTCAGGCGACCCTCGCCTATGACGAAAGCCTCGTGATCGCCGCGAAGCTGTTTCAGCGCCCCGGCTTCGATTGGAATGCACTGTTCCGCGCGCTGAGCGAAAGCGACCGCCCCGAGTACACCTTCGACAATTTCGGTCTGCGCTATTCGATCCTCGAAGCCGAGATAATCGCAAAATAGTGAAACTTTCGCGGCGGCCCCTCGCAATAGATGGGTAGGACCGTGGAATGCACCATGCCCAGTGCCCACAGCGCGACGCTCAATGACGAGCCAACCCCATTGAGCATCGGGCATTCCGCGTTGCGCATCGAGAAGGTGGACGAGGCGGCACTGCTCACCCGGGCGTCCGAAGGCGACGAAACCGCCTTTGGCGAGTTGTATGCGCGCTATCAGCGGCAGATTTACCACTACGCCGCCCGCATGTGCGGCGTCGCGGCCGGAGACGACGTGGTGCAGGAGACGTTCCTCGCGGTGCTGCGTCAGGGCGGACGGTTCGATCCCGCAAAGGGCACGGTGCCGGCGTACCTATACGGCATTGCCCGTCATCACGTGATCAAACGTCTCGACCGGGACGGGGTGACCTTGTCGGAACCGGTCGAGCTCGTGGCATCCGATGCGATCGCCCCGCAGGACACGCCACTCGAGACAATGGCGCGTGAGCGCATGATTGGTGCCGTGCGGCAGGCCGTGCAGTCGCTGCCCCCGGCCTATCGCGAAGTTGTCGCGCTGTGCGACCTGCAGGAGATGGACTACGCTACGGTCGCCCAGGTCATTCAGTGTCCGATTGGGACGGTGCGGTCGCGACTGCATCGGGCGCGCGGGTTGCTGTTGAAGAAGCTGTCGGCGGTGCCGTCGATGGCTGAAGTGAGTCGAGTGTGAGCATGCAGAACCAGGTCGATCGGGAACACGCGCTCACGGAGTGGCTGCGTGACGTTGCGGACGCCGATGCCACCACCGGTGCATCACCCGCTGTACGGGAGCGGCTGCTCGAGGAAGTGCGAGCACGACGCCGTGCGCGTCGAGTGTCCGCGCTCAAGATGTACGCGTTGGCGGCCGGACTTGTGATCGCGACAGGTCTGCCGGTGTGGCGATTGAGCAGGCGACCTTCGGTTGAATCATTACAAGGTGGGGCGACGTTGGTGCCTGGCGACACTGAAGTGGCGACGGCGTTCTATCCGCTGACGTATGGCGCCGTGCCCGTAACGCAAGGAAACATCGTTCGCGTAGCGGTTTCGCCAGCGGCGATCGCCGCACTTGGTGTCGTGCCGATTGGTGTGAACACATCGCCAACCGACGTCCTCCTCGCGGACGTCGTCGTTGGCGAAGACGGGCTCGCCCGCGCGGTGCGTTTCGTGCGCACGCCGGCCCGTTACAGCGTGCAGGAGCGACGGCCATGAGATCGGTACGTGTGTATGTGTGGATCTGTCTTGCGCTCGGTCTGCCGGCGGGAGTCGCTGCACAGGGACGCCAGTCGGGTTCTGCCGACCCCGACCGTGCTCGTGAGATCGAGCGATCGGTCGCCGTGACTCGGGCGGCATTCACGAGCGATGTGCTCGCAGGACCTGTCGTCACCGATTCTCCGTTCTCGGCCGACGCCACCACCACGGTGACGCAGGTGCTCAGCGACGGCACGCGTATCGAACAGACCACGAGCGCTCGCTTCTTTCGCGATCGCGCTGGTCGCGTGCGCCGCGAACAAACGATTCTCGGGCTCGGGGCGATTAATGGCGGCGGGAACATGCAAACGGTCACCATCGCGCCCGATCCCGCGAACGGCACCGCGTTCACGCTCGACCCGACAACGCGCACCGCTCGCCGAGTGCCGCGCATCGCGTTCCCGATTGCAGGGAACCAGATGCTTCGCTTGAATGCCCAGACAGTCATTGTGCAAGGCCGTAGCGCGCAGCCGTTCGGCGGCGCCGGCAGTAGCCCGACCGAAGAACTGCTCGGTACGCGGCAGTTTGAAGGCGTGAAGGCTTTGGGCCGCAAGACCACGACGACGATCCCGATCGGACGGATCGGCAACGATCGGCCGATCGAGATCACCGACGAGCGCTGGGAATCGCCGGAACTGCGCATGCTCGTGTACTCGCGGAACTCCGACCCGCGAACCGGTGTCGTCGAGTACAAGCTGACCAACATCAATCGCGCCGAGCCGCCGGCGGATCTCTTCATGATTCCCTCGGACTACGCGGTCAATGAACCCGCGCTGCCACCAGTGGGTGGACGCGGAGGGCGCGGCGCGCGCGAGGCTGGCGCCGGGACTATTGGTCGGTAACCGCCCGTGAGCGGGAGCTCTTGAAGTCCTTGGTCCTTTGTCCTTGGTACTTGGTCGTCCATGGTCCAAGGTCCGTGGTCCGCGATCCAGAGAAGGGACCACAGGACCAGGGACGAAGGACGGACTAAGTGTGGTTTCTAATGAGGTTGTTCACTCGGGATTCCTTGGAAAGAATGGGCGTTACCACACGTTCCGTTCGATCCGAGAGGAGACCCCGAGTGAAGCTTCATCGTAACGCCAAGAGCACGCCGCATATGCGAGCCTTGCTTGTCGATCGCGTCCAGCACCAGCAGTGGACTCCGCTCGCGGCGGCGAGCGCGGCCGGCATTAGTGTGCGGAGCGCCTATAAGTGGTTGGCTCGTCACCGAACCGGCGGTGTCGTGGCACTGGAAGATCGCGCCTCGACACCGCATCATCAGCCCCGGCGGACGTCCCCCATGGTGACGGCGCGCATCATCGCGGCCCGCTATGAGCGGCGGACGGCCTGGGCCATCGCGGTCCAGCTCCAGATTCCCCGCTCGACGGTTGCGGCGGTCTTGGCGCGCGCGGGGCTGAAT
>JBKPRH010000053.1:0-23896 GCA_046765795.1 Acidobacteriota bacterium
CTGTGACATGTTCGGCCTGATCTTCTGGTGCCTCCTCGGCTGGTCCGTGAGCCGCCCCGAAGTCACCAGCCTTCCGGCCGCCTTCTGGTTGTTGCTCGGTGGCCTCGGTGCAGTGTGCGGCATTCTCATCTCATCGGAGACGGCGGCTGGTCTCTGGCGCGCGCTCATGATGCGGATGATTCCCGAGGGCAAGCTGCGCAAGCTCCGACAGCTTGCTGTCGGCTGGCCGGATCTGCTCGAGGTGCTGCGCAGCCGACGCCAGTGGATCGTGCCCTTCTCGCTGGTGCTGTGGCTGGCGCACCTGTTTCAGATCTGGCTGTTCACGGTCGCGCTCTCACTGCATATCCCGTTCACTGTGTGCGCGAGCCTGTCAGCCGTTGCGCTGATGGCCGGTCAGTTGCCGCTGACTGTCGCGGGACTTGGCACACGTGATGTGGCGCTGGTCGTGTTGCTCGCGGCCTATGTGGCGCCGGAATCGGCTGCCGCGATGGGGGTGCTGATTTCGACTCGCAACTTTCTCCCGCCGCTCATCGGCCTTCCGTTCATGCGGCCATATATGGCGTCGGTCATCGAAGACGCGCGCCGCTGGCGACGTGGCGCGGAGCAGACCGCATGAGTCTCGCTGGCCGGCGCATTGATGCGGTTCTGATCCTGATCCTGCTCATTGCGCTGGCGATACGCGTTCGCCTCGGTGTGACGCGCGAATACATTCACGATGAGATCAACACTGCGATTCCGCTCTCAAAGACCATCTCATTTGCGCCCGGCCACATGAACCTCCCACTGCGCGGCGAGAATCATCCGGCGCTTCCCGCGTACGTCGTCAAAGGCAGCAGCACCCTGTTCGGGACGTCGCGTCTTGGATATCGCGCGATGCACATTCTGCTCGGCCTATTAACGATCGCCATGGTGTACGCCATGACGCGTCAATGGTACGGATTGGTGCCGGCGCGGTGGGCAGCGGCGTTGATGGCGTTCAACGAGTACTACCTGAACGTATCCTCGCGGGCGACGGCACATGTACCGACCCTGCTATTCGTCACCGCCGCTGTGTATGCCTTCAGCCGTTTCCTCGCCACTGAACGTCCACGCTATCTGTATCTGGCCGGCGCATCTGTCGGCCTCGCGTTCTACTGCAAGGAGAGCACGGCGCTGCTGCTACCAGTGCTCGCACTCACGCTACTGGTCAGCAAGCATCGGCACTGGCTGCTCAAGCCGCAGATCTACCTTGCGTGCGTCATCTATGCGCTGGTCATCAGCCCAGACATCGCATGGAACCTGCGGGCAAATCCCGGAACGACTGTCACCTACAACGACCGCGCGGTCGGACAAGCCACCTATGCGACGCACTTGCGCCGGATCGGCGGACTCGGTCTCTCGCCGTACCCCTCGATGTTCTATCTGCGCCCGACAGTGAAGGCGGTTGCACTCAATCTCACAGGCAGTGAGCTGAAGGACGAAACCCAGGAGTACTGGTCGGTGAATGTGGCGCTGGGCGTACTGCTGCTGGGCGCGGTACTCGCCACGACCGTACGGAGAGCGAGTCCCGATCACTTGCGTCTCTTTCTGCTGGTCATGTTCTGGGCGATCTTTGGCTTCTTCACGCTGATCAAACGCGGCGCGACAACCGGGCGTCTCGATCCAGTGAGCTGGATGTGGGTAGAGACGACGATCGTTCCCGCCGTGGTGTTGACGGGCGCGCGTCTCGCTGAGGTCAGCGTGAAGTGGCGCCTTCTGGCGTGGAGCGCTGTGACTGCGGCGCTCGTGTGGGCGTGTATGCGCCTCCTCCTCGTCGAATAAGCCACTCGCGACACAAATCACGCGCAGCGTCCGACCAGTGCGGATACGCGAACACGAATCCTCGTTCGAGCAGGCGCCTCGGCACGACTCGTCGGCTCTTCAGCACCAGTTCCGACTCGGTGCGCAGGAACAGCGCTCCTATCTCGAGCATCCATTGCGCCGTCGGCACGGCGAGGCAAATGCCCCACGCCTTGCGCAGCACCCGCATGAATTCGTCGTTCGGGATCGGATTCGGCGAGGCGATATTGACAATGCCCTCGCACTCGTCGTGCGCGATCAGCCAGTGGATGGCGCGGATGAAATCCAGTTCGTGCACCCATGACATGAACTGACGGCCATCGCCAATCCGTCCACCCTGCCCACGTCGCACCAGCGCGAGCAGCGCGTCGAACACCCCTCCTCGATCCGCACTCATCGTCATTGCCGAGCGCAGCGCCACCTTGCGAACGCCCGGTAACGACACCTCGTCGAATGCCTGTTCCCACGCGCGGGCGACGTCAATGCTGAAGCGCCACGTGTCCGGGGCATCGATCTCGTCACCGCCAATGATGCCCATGACCTCGTCGTTCGGCGCGTCGTAGCGGTGCGCATAGATTGTCGCGGTGCTCGCTTGCAGCCACACACGCGGCCGACGATGCACCGTGGCGAGTGCCTGTCCAAGCACGCGGGTCGATTCCACGCGTGAATCGATAATTGCCCGGCGATTGGCTGCGGTGTATCGACAATTCACGCTCCGGCCCGTGAGGTTCAGCAGGACGTCGGATCCGTCCAGGCTGTTCACCCACGGTCCGAGACTGGCACCATCCCATTCGACCGTTTGCCACGGCATCGAGCGTGGACGCCGGCTCAGCACGATGACTTCATGGCCCTCACCATGGAACGCCCTCGCCACCATCGTCCCGACCTGACCTGAGCCACCTGGAATGACGATTTTCATGACATAATTATAGTAAACATGTTTACTAAAAATAACAAGTCGACAAAACGCGGCCGTCCGCCTGGGCGGACCGTCGAAGGTGAAGCGACCCGTCGCCGGCTTTACGAAACGGCAATCCGGCTGATTGGCGAGCAAGGCTATGAAGCGACGACGCTGCGGGACGTGGCAAAACGAGCCGGCGTCAGCGCAGGACTGCTCTATCGCTACTTTCCCAGCAAGCGGTCCGTGGTTCTGGCGCTGTACGACGAGCTGTCGGACGCCTTCGCAAAAGAGGCTGCCGACATGCCGGCCGGTAAATGGCGCGACCGTTTTCTCTATGCGCTCGAGACGAGCCTGCGCGCACTGGGCCCGCACCGCGTGACGTTACGTGCGCTCGCCCCGGTGATGGTCGGCGATGCCGACGAAGGCGTGTTCGCCCAGAGCACGGCGTTTTCACGCACGCGAGTGCAGGCGATCTTCCGAACGGCGGTGATCGATGCCAACGATGCCCCGTCCCAGAAACTGGCAGAAGCACTCGGGCGTCTTTTGTACTTGATGCACCTCGGAGTCATCCTGTGGTGGCTATTGGACAAGAGTCCCGGACAACGAGCCACACAGGGACTATTGTCGTTATGGAGGCGGATGCTTCCGTCGGCGACGTTGGCCCTGCGGTTGCCGGTCGTGCGCGGGGCCGTGCAAACCGCCGATATGCTCTTTGGAGAAGCACTGTTGGACGGGCTGGAGCCGGAAGTCTGAGTGTGCCCGGCGGGCGATTCGCAGCGACTCCGCGCCACTGAATGGCCGTGCTGCGGTCCGCTATTTGCAATCGAAAGGTCAGTCGACAGAGACAACGCGAGGCAAGCCATGAGAGAAGACCCGATGCTGACCGAATACGGCATGCCGATCGACCCCCAGTCGATGGTCACGCCGATGGAGGCGACGGAGCTCGAGCTCGAGACTGGGCATCCCGGCCTTGGCGATCAGGCTTACATTGCTCGGCGTCGCGAGCTGTTCGCGCTCTGCCGACGTCATCGTCTCGAACGGCTGGGTCCGCCCATCATCGAATACACCGCCGAAGAAACGCGCATCTGGCGCGACGTCAGCCCGAAGCTCGACGAGTTGCACATCAAGCACGCCAGCCAGACGTATCTCGACGCCAAGCGTGAGCTGTCGATCACACAGCGTGAGATCCCCCAGCTGCGTCATCTGAGCCGGCGTGTCGAGCGCGAGACGAAGATGCATCTCGTCCCGGCTGAAGGTGCACTGCCGTACCGCATCTTCTACGAGTACATCGGCCAGCGCGGGTTTCCGGTCACGCAGTTCATTCGCCACGGCTCGCATCCCGAGTTCACGCCCGAGCCGGACATGATTCACGACTGTCTGGGTCACGTGCCGCCGTTGATGAATCATGACTACGCTGAGCTGCTCACGCTGATCGGAAAGGCTGCGTCAACGGCGATGCAGGGTGAGCACGTGCTGGCGCTGAAGCGATTCAGCTGGTTCAGCATCGAGTTCGGCTTGATCGAGGAACAGGGCGAGACGAAGGTGTTTGGCAGCGGCATCCTGTCCTCCACCGGCGAGATCCCGTATTCGCTGTTGTCAACAGACGTGAAACGCGAGCCCTTCGTGACCGACGTCGTCATCAACACCGACTACGACCCGTCACGTATGCAGGACCATCTGTTCATCGCACCCTCGCTGCCGTTCCTGCGGCGCGAACTGGAGGCTCTCGTCCGGCGCTTCGGGTTGTAGACTGTCTGACGTCCGGCTAGAGCCGGACACTACATCTCGTGCTTCAGACGCTGGCCATCGCGGGCTATCGATCGCTCCGCGACTTTGTCATCCCGCTCAAGGGGCTCAACCTCGTCACCGGTCCCAACGGCAGCGGCAAATCAAATCTCTATCGCGCGCTCCGCTTGCTCGCCGACACGGCGCAGGGCCGCGTCATCCCGTCACTCGCGCGCGAGGGTGGCCTGCAGTCAACGCTGTGGGCAGGACCTGAATCGATCTCACGCGCGGTCCGTCGCGGTGAACAGCCCGTACAAGGCACACCGCGGCAGAAAGTCGTCAGCCTGCGACTTGGCTTTGGTGCAGACGACTTCGGCTACGCGATCGATCTCGGGCTCGCCGCAGTGCCAGGCCCCACGAATGCGTTCGCTCACGATCCAGAAATCAAACGCGAGTGTCTCTGGGCTGCTCCGGCGCTTCGTCCATCCTCGCTGCTGGTCGATCGCCGCGGCGGTCTGGTGAAGAGCCGCAAAGACGATCGCGAGTGGACGGTCGTGACACATCAACTGGCATCGTTCGACAGCATGATGACGCACTGCGCCGATCCGCGGAGCACACCCGAGATGCTGATGCTGCGAGAGACGATGCGGGCGTGGCGGTTTTACGATCACGTGCGGACCGATGCTGGAGCGCCGGCGCGAATGCCGCAGGTGGGCACGCACACGCCGGTCCTCAGCCACGACGGCGCTGATCTCGCCGCGGCCTTGCAGACGATTCGTCAGATCGGCGACGCCGATGCCCTCGACGCTGCGATCACTGACGCGTTTCCCGGCTCGGAGGTCTCGGTCACCGTGGACAAAGGCTGGTTCGATGTCGAGATGCGGCAGCACGGGCTGCTTCGTCCACTGAAGGCTGCCGAACTCTCCGACGGCACGCTGCGCTACTTGCTGTGGGTTGCGGCGCTCTTGACGCCGCGTCCGCCAGGCCTGCTCGTGCTGAACGAGCCCGAGACGAGTCTGCATCCCGATTTACTGCCGGCGCTGGGACGCCTCATCGTGCAAACCGCCGAACGCACACAGGTGCTCGTCGTCTCACATGCCCCGGTGCTGGTCGATACGCTGCAACAGACGCCCGAGTGTCAGTCGCTGTCACTCATCAAAGAATTCGGCGAGACACGCGTCGCGGGCGAGGAACAGGAGCGGCCGCTCTGGCAGTGGCCCACGCGTTAACTGGTTGGTGGTTCGTGGTTGGTGGTTGGTGGTTCGTGGTTCGTGGTTGGTGGATCTTGGTCCCTATGATGACGACACGCGAGACATATTCACTGCACCCGATTGGATTCATTCGTTCGGAACTGCGCACAAGACGGGACGCGCCGTGTCAGGGGTCGGAAGGTGCACCAGACGTCTGGCTCGATCTGCTGCCCGACGTCGCGCCGGGACTGCTTGGCATCGAGTCTGGCGCCGAACTCATCGTCATCACGTGGTTCCATCAAGCCAATCGCGAGGTGTTGCAAGTGCATCCGCGAAAGAATCCCGAGAATCCTCTGACCGGGGTGTTCTTCACGCGCTCGCCGGATCGGCCGAATCCACTGGGCCTGCATCGCGTGACCGTGCGCGAGATCTCCGGACATCAGCTTCGCATCGGACCAATGGAGGCGATTGACGGTACGCCAGTCGTCGATGTGAAGGTGGTGCTGGACGCGAATGAGCGCTAGAGAGGCCTGACAGATCCTTCGTCCTTGGTACTTGGTTCTTTGTCCGTCCGTGGTCCCTTGTCCCTGGTCCTCCGTGGTTCAAATAAGCACCAGCAGGGACCGAGGACCGAGGACGGACCAAGCACCAAGGACCAAGAACCAGGGACCAGCGTGCGCGCGCTACGCGTCCGCGCGCTGTGCCGCATTCCGCGCGCGCTCGAGCAACAGGTCGCGCTCGCGCGCATTGCGAGTCAGCGAAGCGGCGCGCTCGAACTCAGGTCGTGCCTCATTGAACCGGCCCAGCTTCACCAGCAGATCACCGCGCACGCTCGGCAGCAAGTGATAGTTCCTCATCGCCGGCTCCGATGCGATCGCATCCACGAGCGGCAACGCCGCCGCTGGTCCCGACGCCATCGAGACCGCCACCGCGCGATTCAGCTCCACGACGGGCGACGGGATCAAACGCGCGAGCTCGCCGTACAACGCCACAATCGCCGGCCAGTCGGTGTCAGCGGCGACGCGTGCGCGAGCGTGACACGCAGCAATTGAGGCCTGCAGCACATACGTTCCGCGCGCACGACCCAGGCGCTCGGCGCGTTCGAGCGCCGCGAGTCCACGACGGATCAGCAGCTGATCCCACCGGCCGCGATCTTGATCGAGCAGCAGGATGGGCTCGCCGTTCGGACGCGTGCGGGCTGCGGCGCGAGATGCCTGAATCTCCATCAACGCCACGAGGCCGTGCACCTCCGGCTCTCCCGGTGCGAGCTCGGCGAGGATGCGGCCCAGACGCAAGGCGTCTTCACACAACGCCGGGCGCATCCAATCGTCACCAGCGGTCGCCGAATATCCCTCGTTGAAGATCAGGTACACGACCTCGAGCACCGACGAGAGGCGACTCGCGAGCTCGGCGCCGCGCGGTACCTCAAATGGGACCTTCGCCTCGGACAGCGTCCGCTTGGCGCGGACGATTCGCTGCGCGATCGTCGGCTCGGCCACGAGAAACGCGCGGGCGATCTCCTCGGTGGTGAGACCACCCATCAGCCGGAGCGTGAGCGCCACGCGCGCTTCAGTGGACAACACCGGATGGCACGCGATGAAGATCAGACTCAGCATGTCATCGCCCACGTTGTCGTCCAACGCTGCGTCGAAGTCAGGGATCGACTCCTGCTGTGTCTCGAGCTCGTGGCCCAGTTCCTGATGCTTGCGGTCGAGCATCTTGTTGCGTCGGAAGTAATCGATCGCACGATGCTTGGCCGCGGCCATGAGCCAGGCAGCAGGGTTACGCGGAATCCCCGACTGCGGCCACTGCTCGAGCGCCGAGAGCAGCGCGTCCTGCGCGAGATCCTCGGCCATGCCGACGTCCCGGACGATGCGGGTGAGGCCGGCGATGACCTTCGCCGACTCCATTTTCCAGACGGTTTCGATGGCGCGCTGTGTGTCGGTAGCCGTCACGCTACCGATCACACCATCATCGAATCGGCACGGCAAGCGCTCGTCGAGCGCGATCCTGAGACCGCGCGGACAGGTCTCAGCTTTTGGCGTCGTTCTTCCGGAGATACTCGTCCTTCGCGCGGAGACGCTCTTCCATCGCGCGCAGCTCGGGCGTCAACGCGGGACCGAAGTCATCGGGCTCGAATACCTGCCGAATCTCGATCTCGCCCTCGCCGTTGTGTGGGTTCGGGCAACGCTTCACCCACTCGATCGCCTCTTGGAGTGACTTGACCTGCCAGATCCAGAAGCCGGCGACCAGTTCCTTCGTCTCGGCGAACGGACCGTCGATGACCGTCCGGGTATCGCCACCGAACGTGACGCGGACACCTTTCGAGCTGGGGTGGAGGCCCTCGCCGGCAAGCATGACGCCAGCCTTGACCAGTTCCTCGTTGAACTTGCCCATCTCTTCCAGCAGCTTCGTGCTGGGCATCTTGCCCGCTTCGGAGTCCTTCGTCGCCTTCACCATCACCACGAATCGCATGATTTCTCTCCTCTATTGACACGTCGAACGGGAAGCGATGAAATCGACAAGCTCTGCCGTGGGAGGGGAACGGAGACGGGTGACGCCGTGGTCCAGCGACTCACCCGCCGAGCGGTGTACTAGGGATTGGCCGCAGGTGGTGTGGCGGCGAGCGCGCGCTCCGTGAACGTGCGGCCATCGGCCAACTGCACCGACACAAACAGACCGCCGGGCGATCCGTCGCGCAACGGCCGCACCGTCACTTTGACTTCGTCGCCCGTCTTCACGGTCGTGGATTTCCACCCCGCGCGGACCAGATACGCTGGCGACGTCATCTCAACCTTCCAGACGACGGTGCCGCCTTTCTGATCGGGAACTTCGACTTCCATCCACGAGTGCGGGTTGGTCCACGAGAACTGCTTGATCGTGCCGACCAGTTCGACGGACTTCGCGCGATCGATGCCCGCGGAGGAATGATGCGCGGACACGATCGTGGACATCAGGACGATAGCAGCGCACAACAGAGCGGATCTCATAACATCTCTCCGGCCGGTCCAAAAGGACCGGCCCTACTTGGCCTGAAATTCTGACTGCGTGCTGGGAATGTGCGAGTTGAGGTCAGGCGTGCAGGTCACCTCGGTGACCTCCTGATCGTCCACACGGTTCCAGCGCTTGGTCCACTTCATCTCACCGGCCCAGCTCTTGGGGTCGGTCAGCGTGTATTCGATCTCGAGCACCGCACCGCCTTTGAGCAGTCGCATCCGCTCGACGATATGCAGGGCGTCAGTCGCCGGGATGCCCGAGTCGATCCAATGGTGATCGTTCACGAAGTGCGTCGTATCGACGACGAGCGTATCGCCTTCCCACTTCCCGATCGATTCGCCGTTGAACGTGCGGACGACGACGTCGGGATCGGAGTGCGGCCGTCCATCGAGATAGACGATCCGCAGGCTGTTCATGAAGTGGCTGACCATGTAGATCGCGGTCGGCAACTGGATCATCGCGACCGGCCACACCCGCGTCATGATCAGCGGCAGTCCTGCGGGCCAGCACTGGCCGATGTCGTCGCGATACGCCTTGCCTTCCTTGGCCGCCTTCTGCGCGGCCTCGAAATGCTTCATCGTTTCCGGCGTCATCTTGTTCGCCGGCGGCGGCGGTCCAAAGCGCCAGGAATTCTGGCTGCCGGCCATGTCGATGAACCACGTGCCGGTGAGATCGAATGGCGGCTTCGGTCGCGGCTTCGCGAGATTCGACGGCGCGAGCGGGTTGAGCGGAACGGCAGGCGCCTGCTGCGCCAGGGCCTGAGGGGGAATGAGCAGCCCGATTGCCGCTGCCAGCATCAATGCTCTTGCCATGACTATCGCTCCCGCAGCTTCATCTTCACGGCACCCTTCTCATCGAGGTACTCGCGGTTGTTCTCACACACGAACTCGACCATCTTGTAGTTCGGCATCCGCCGGTAGGCGAGCGTGTAGGTGAATGGCTTCTCGAGCACCACCGGATCTTCGACGGTGATCTGGTCGTGCAGCACGTCGGGCGTCACGAGACGGATCCGCTCGGTGATCCGTATCTGGTTGCTGTGCGGCGTGTTCTGATACCCGAGCACCGACTCCTTGATGCCGACGGTATCGACGACCAGCGTGTCGCCCTCCCACTTCCCCACCGAGTGACCGTAATAGCCGGGAGGCACTTCATCGATCGGCAACTGCGGCTGGTTCATATAGACGCGCCGCACTTCGCTGAACGCTTCGGTGATGAGCGTGATCTGCGCCGGTCGCTGGATGATTTCCGCCGGATAGAGCGCGACCGCCATCATGCGCGGAAATCCGTAGGGCACACACTGCACGGCAGCCGTGCCAAGCGGCTCGCCTTTCTTTGTGGCTTCGTCTTCCGCCGCGCGCCGCGCCTCGTACGGCTTCGCATACAGCGGCTTCAGCACGATAGGCGTCGGCGGTGGAGGATTGAGTTTGGGATCGGCGCCGCGACCGGCCCGATACGGCGCCCACACACCGGACAGATCCGGCGGCGTCTGCGCCGAGGCGGTGATCGCCCACAGGACACACACGAGCAGGGCCGGTCCTTTCAGACCGGCCACGGCACGACGCGTCACTGCTGTCCCCCGACGCGACCGGGACCATTGCCAAGCACACGGCCATCGCGGACCGTCGCTGTCACGAGCAAGCCACCGGCCTCGCCGCTGCGAAGCGGATTCAGCACGACCGTGATCTTGTCGTTCACTTTCACGTCACTGAACTTCCAGCCGGCCTGCATCAGGATGCTCGGACTGCCCAACTCGACGCTCCAGTGCTTGAGCGCGCCCTTCTCGTCTGGGACATCGAGCTCGATGTAAACGTGAGGATTCGTCCACTCGAAGCCGGTCACGGTGCCGCTCATCGTGAGCCGTTTCGCCGTATCGAACATGGCGAACGAGTGATGGGCGAAGACGGGTTGCGCAGCAACAAGTGCCGCGCACACGAGCAGACCTAAACGCATCATTTCTTTTGCGAAGCCTTCTCTTCGGCGCGCGCCGCGCTCAGGATGTTGCGCAGCCCGTAGTTGCCTTCGTGACAGCCGTACTCGAAGAGAGGCTGCGAGGCATCCCTCGTGAGGTTCATCTCGAACGTCCACGGTGCGACCCACGTGGCTTTGTCATCGATCGTGACCGCCCAGAGCACTTTGTTCGGCGCGATCGGCGTGAAGCGCTCGATGAGCGTGTAGGTCGCCGGCTCGGCGTTGCGATACGCGCCGCGGTCGTTGAAGTTCTTCGTGACGACGACGAGCGTGTTGCCTTCCCAGTGACCGCGCGCCGAGCCCATGTACGAGGTGATGCTCTTCCCCGGCCGCGGTGAGTCGTCCAGCGGAATGATGCGGGTCTCGTGGATCATCTCGTAGCGGATGGCCACCATGCCTGGCGCCTGGGTGATGTCGTAGGCATTGCCGTAGATCGCGGGCATCATCGAGCCCGGCACACCGCGCGTGATGCAGCGGTCGTAGAGACTGCGGTCCTCCCACGAGTCTGCCGGTCCGCGGCCACTATTCTTCCGTGCCACCGCGCGTGCATCTGCCGCCTTCTGCCCCGCCGCGGTGAGTGCAGGAATACGTCCGTCGGCCGGCTCGATGATGAGCCACGCGCGACTGTTTTTCGCGTTGTAGTGCTCGTACCAGTGGACCGGTCCGGCGCCCGTGTCCGCGCCACCGATCCCCGCCGCACTCGCCAGCGCACGCTGCTGACGCTCACGCACGATCTCAGCGAACTCAGAGTCGTCCACATCGTCGGCGCTCTTGCCAGCGAACTGCGTGGGCCGCTCCATCGGGATGCCGTTCTCATCCTTGTTGGTGTAGGTCCCCTGCAGATCAGGGTCGCCCCACGGCGTCTTCGGGGGCACATAGGACGGGGCAGGTTTCGCGGCATGAGCGGCAGCCGGGGCCGTGCCAGTGCGCTGCGGTGCCTGCGCCTGGAGCGCAAGTCCGGTGACGATGACGACCGCGGTAGTAAGAATGCAGAAAATACGGGCCTGTCTAGTCATGGGGTATGGCCTCACCGGAGCATCTTGGGCATCGCCGGGCCGAGAGTCAAGGGCGTCTGGCGGGTTTGATCGGGAATTGATGATCAGCCTTTGGCGGGGCCGGAATCGAGAACACCGCCAATGGCCGCTACGAGTTGCGACCAGCGATCGCGCTCACGAATCAACTGTTTCTTGCCGGCGGCGGTCAGCCGGTAAAACCTGGCCTGCTGATTCGTGTCGGTCTGTCCCCATTCGGCCTTGACCCAGCCCTGGCGCTCGAGACGATGCAGTGCGGGATACAGCGAGCCGGTCTCCACCTGGAGCGCCTCAGACGATCGGGCGCGGATCATCTGCGTGATCGCATACCCGTGCTGTGGCCCCCATTGCAGCGTCTGCAGGATCAGCATGTCGAGGGTGCCTTGCAGCAGAACGAGACGCGAAGCGGGCGCAGAGCGATCCATGAGCCGTAGGCATTCTACAGGCTAGGCCTCGCGGGTCTGAAGATCCGCCTCTACGAGACGCCACGACCCGCCATACCACTGCGCATTAACGACGAGGCGACGAAGTTGGCGTAAGCTGGAGTCGTGATGCCCGACACCGTTGTTTCACCGCCGGCACCATCGCCCGCGCCGGTGATCGACTGCGCCGCCTACTGTGGTGGCTCGCGGGTGGCCGACCTTGGCATCGATCAAATTCGGCCGGCACTTTCACGCGACGACCAGTTCGTCTGGCTTGGCCTCTATGAGCCCGAACAGGACGTGCTGCGCCAGGTGCAGAAGCAGTTCGGCCTCCACGATCTGGCGATCGAGGACGCCTACAACGCGCACCAGCGGCCGAAGCTCGAACTCTACGAGGACTCGCTGTTTGTGGTGCTCCGCACCGCGCACATGTCCACCTCGTCGCGTCATCTGGAGTTCGGCGAGACGCACATCTTTCTCGGACGCAACTACCTCGTGACCGTGCGTCACGGGTCGCTCCGCTCCCACATCGGCGTACGGCAGCGCTGCGAGTCTACGCCGCATCTGCTCTCCAAGGGACCCGGCTACGTCCTCTACGCGTTGATGGACTTCGTCGTCGATCAGTATCTGCCGGTCGTGCAGCAGATCGAGGAAGAAGTCGAAGATCTCGAGGACCTGATCTTCGGGATGTCGGATACGGGCGACGCGACGTCGCGGATCTATCAGCTCAAACGCGAGCTGCTGTCACTGCGCCGCGCGGTTACGCCGCTCGTCGAAGTGTGCAATCGCCTGATGCGATTCGATCTGCCACACATCCCGGAGGACACGCGCGTCTACTTCCGCGACGTCTACGATCACATCGTGCGGTTGAACGAGACGATCGATGCTCAGCGCGAACTCCTGACGACCGCGCTCGAGGCCCACTTGTCGTTGATGTCGCATGCGCAGAACGAGCACATGAAGCGCATCACCGCCTGGGCGGCCATGATCGCTGTCCCGACGATGATCGCCGGCATCTACGGCATGAACTTCAAGCACATGCCCGAGCTGAACTGGGATTACGGCTATCAGGTTTCGATCGTCGTAATGGCGGGAGCGTGTGCGGCTCTCTACGTCGGCTTCAAGCGATCAGGCTGGCTCTGATTCGTTTGACCTTTGACCTTTGCCCTTTGACCTTCGGCCGCCATCGCAAGTTTCGGCCGATACGCCCACCACAGCCTAAACGCGAACAGTGCGGCGAACCCCGCGGCCCAACGCCACGGCTCCGTCGTGTCCGCTTTCACCAGTTGCCAGAAGTGCAGCGTCCCACCCGCCGCGGCGACGTACGCGAGACGATGCAGCTTGCCCCATCGGCGACCGAGCTTGCGAATGGAGAACTGGTTCGACGTCAGCGCCAGCACCAGCAGCATCAGAAACGTCGCCATGCCGACGGTGATGAACGGCCGCTTGAGCACGTCTTCGACCATGAACGACACGTCGAAGTAGTGGATGAAGACGACCCAGGTGAGCATGTGCAGCGTGGCGTAGAAGAACGCGAACAAGCCGAGCATGCGGCGCGCTTTGATGATCTCGTTCCACCCCGTCAATCGGCGCACCGGTGTGACTGAGAGCGATGCGGCCAGGCAGCCGAGTGCCCACGTACCGGTTTGATCGGTGATGTAGTCGCCGGGGTTCGCGGTCAGCGCGTTGAAGTCGATACCGTAGTAAAGCCGGTAGAACCCGTAGGCGAGCGCCGCGGCGGGAGTCGCCGCCGCGGCGAAAAGGAGAACTCGAACGAGAGTGATGGGCTTCAAAAATTCTTGCGCAAGTCCATGCCCGCGTACAGGCTCTGCACCTGGTCAGCGTAGCCGTTGAACATTTCGGTGCGACGGTTGGCGATGAAACTCGGCAACCGGCGCTCGCGAGCCTGACTCCAGCGCGGGTGATCGACTTGTGGATTCACGTTGGCGTAGAACCCGTATTCGTTCCGCGCCATCTTCTGCCACGTGTTGAGCGGCTGCTTGTCCACGAAGCGGATCCGGGCCAGCGACTTCGCGCCCTTGAAGCCGTACTTCCAGGGCACCACCAGACGAATCGGCGCGCCGTTCTGCGCCGGTAACACTTCACCGTAGAGGCCGACCGCCAACAGCGTGAGCGGATGCTGTGCCTCATCGAGGCGCAGACCTTCGATGTACGGCCACTCGAGCAGGTCGGTGCGCTGCATCGGAAAGCGGCCCGTGTCCTGAAGCGTGGTGAACTCGACGAACGCCGCCTTCGACGTGGGCTCGACGCGCTTGATCACATCGGCCATCGGAATCCCGACCCACGGAATCACGAACGACCATGCCTCCACGCAGCGGAACCGATACACGCGTTCCTCGAGCGCGTACGGCTTGATGAACTCGTCGATGTCGTAGCTGCCCGGCTTGTTGACGAGGCCGTCGATCTGCAGCTTCCACGGTCGCGGCTTGAAGTTCTTCGAGTTGGCCTTCGGACCATCGCCTGCCCCGGGAGCGAACTCGTAGAAATTGTTGTAGCTCGTGACGTGCTCGTAGAGGCTCGGCTTCTCGTCCGCGCTGAGCGGACTTTTCTTGACGTTGGGCAGCTTGGCCAGGCCGCCCTGTGCGGCAGCCCTGTCGGCGAGTGTGCCGAGGCCGGCTGCGACCAGCGCGGCCGCCGACGCCTGGATGAACTCCCGGCGCCGCAAGTACACGCTCTTTGGAGTGATCTCGGACGAAAGAATGTCAGGCGCCTGCTTAATCAACATAAGCGAATTATAGGCCCGTACGCCCGGTCGAGCCTTAACGCGGGAACCCTGCTTACTTCACCGCGCGCCAGTTGCCGGTTTTCGCCAGCTCGCGCGCGAAGCAGCGCTCAGCCCGTGACTCGGCCTCTCGCTGTGCCGATGCCGACAACGCCATCGTCAATTCCGCATTGGCGGGGCATTTGACGTCGCGATTGACCGCGCCGTGCGGCTCAGATCTCGAGAAATACCGCGCCGCGCCTACCCTCACCCATGCCGGCCGATCGGACAGGGTGGAGGAGACCAGCAGCTCCGCCATCGCGGTGCGCAGAGTCGTCTCGATCCCATCGCGCTGCGCCAGGAGCGCGGCCGGGGCCAGGTCGATCGTCGAGCCCTTGACTGCGGCGCTGACCCACCAGGGCCGCCCGGTCTCGTATCGGAAGCCGTCGATCGTGCTGTGCAGTTCGACTGTGACACCGCCCGTCGACGTGCCGAGCGTCTTCGACAACGACTCGCGAAGACGCAGCGCGAGACGTCCCAACTCGCCCGCGGAAATCGGCGACGGGTTCGGCACCCGCACGTTGATGTCGTACGAGGCGACCGGTGGAGGAACAGCCGGAGGCACCGTTGGCGCGGGAGACGTCACCGGCGGGGCGATCGGCGGACGAGGCGGTGCAACAGAGACCGGCACCGGTGGTTCAACCGGAGCGGTCACGTTCAATGACATCAGCGCGAGTCCCGGAAAGTACTGTCCGAGGATCGCTTCGAGTGACTCGCCGCGCCGCGCGCGACGGCCGGCGCCGATGACGCACATGCCAACGCCGTGACCATAGCCAACGCCTGTGAACCGTACGCTGTTGCCGGTGCGTGTGAGTGAGAACGCGGTGCTGCGAAGTTGCCGCGGACCGATGGCCATTCGGAAGGGATCGCCGGCAATCGCATCAGGCCGCAAGCCTGGCACGTGCAATCGCGCGACTCGGCCCGAACCCGTACGCTCGTCGATCTCGATGTCGCGCAGACGGTCACCACCGAAGCCCGCCTTCATCAGCGCTTGTCGAATCTCCTCGAGCGTGAGCGTCAGCACCCACGGCACTTCGTCCTCGTGCACATCGTCGCGGACCGAGCGCAAGTACGGAAATCTCGTGCCCCCGGGCCAGACATCGGCGGCGCTCTCCGATCGTCCACCACACGAGGCCGAGTAGAAGATCTCGACCGGCTTCCCACCGAGCGTCAGCACACGGCCGGCAGTCGCCACCGCTGCGCGTCGCGAGTAGTCATTGGCGGTGCGCATCACCTGACAGTGCGTGGTGTCGCACAAGTCGAACCCCTCGCGACGATGACGGCCCTCGTTGACAATCGCATACGTGCGAATGGCGACGGCGAGCGCCTGCTGCGCCGCATCGGCGGCGCCGGGTTCGGCTTCACCGGCGAGCACGCGGGCGACGTACACTTCGAGCGGGATTGTCGCGACACCACCACCGGTTGAGAGCAGGCCTATGTCAATCGTGCGGCCTTCGCTCGCTTTCTCGAGCACTGCATCAGTGACGTCGGTCTGCGCCGCCGCCGTTTGCGGCGCGGGCGTCTGCGACGCCGGCGTCCGCGCTCCAATCAGTGCCGCGGCGAGCATCACCGCAGCGACGTAGCCCGCCGCGCCGAAACCTGTGGCGGCGGATCGCCTCAAAGCTTGCGCTTGCACCCTGGCCGGCATTTGCATTGAATAACCTGCTCGCCGTCCGTGTGGTAATCGTAGGTGAGCTCTTCACCCGGTTCGATGTTGCGGCCGGCGCGGATCCAGATCTCGCGGCCGACGATGTGGCTATAGCAATTAGGACGGCACGCGTGGTTGATGAACCGCGCCACGTTGCCACCCGACATCGCGTCGCGGACCCAGCGTGAATTCACCGTGAAACACCAGATCTCCCCGCGCTTGAGATATTTCGTCTCGCGTTTGAGGCTCTCTTTGTGATCGATTAGTTCGCCGTCGTAGGTGATGATGCGACGGTTCTTGTTGATAGGCTCGAGTGCAAAGACGCCCCAGCCGTGAAGTCGTGATCGACGTCGGACGATGCGCGGAAGCTCGCGTGCACGTGGCATGTGTTCAGACAGGATAACAAACAAGTGATCGGTGATTTTGTGTACGGCCTCGTCACGACTCGCAGATAATGGGAACTACATGAGCGGAACCGCCGTCGGGGCTCGTGAGCTGGTTCAGGCCTGGGGCCGGATCCTCACGGGCTATCGTCCTAACCTCTCGATCGAAATCACCAAAGAGTGTCCGCTGCGATGTCCGGGCTGCTACGCCTACGGCGATGAGCATCTCGGTGGCAACGTGACGCTGCGCGGCCTCGCCGATTACAAGGGGGACGAGCTGGTGGAGCGGTTCATGGCGCTCATCGATCATCACCGGCCGCTCCACGTGTCAATCGTCGGCGGCGAGCCGCTGGTGCGCTATCGAGAGTTGAATCAGATCCTGCCGCAGCTCGCTGAGCGTGGCGTGCACGCACAGCTGGTGACGAGCGCGGTGCGTCCAATTCCAAGCGAGTGGATCGGCTTGCCGCGACTGCAGGTGGTCGTCTCGATCGACGGCCTGCAACCCGAACACGACGAGCGGCGCAAACCGGCGACCTACGAGCGCATCCTGAAACACATCGAGGGCCACCAGATCACGGTGCACTGTACGGTCACGCGGCAACAGGCGCGACGGGACGGATATATCGAGGAGTTCCTCGATTTCTGGCAGGCCAACGCGCACACGCGACTGATCTGGATCAGCCTCTACACGCCGCAAGTCGGCGAGCTCTCGATGGAACGGCTCACGCCATCCGACCGCGCCAAGGTGATCGCCGATCTGCGACGGCTGCGTCCCCATTACTCGAAGCTGCAGATGCTCGATGGCATCCTGAACGTGTACGCCACGCCGCCGCAGTCGCCCGAGGAGTGCATCTTCGCGCAGACCACCGAGTGCTTCTCGTCGGATCTCGAACGTCGGATCGCGCCGTGTCAGTTCGGTGGAAAGCCGGACTGCGAGAATTGCGGCTGCCTCGCGTCAGCGGGTCTCGAAGCGATCGGCCGTCACCGTCTGCGCGGGGGACTTCCGGTCGGAAAGATTTTTTATGCCTCGCTCGCGGTGGGCCGCACCGTCGAGCGCGTCAGACGAGCCGTGGCCCCCGCCCAGAGCGTTAAGCCAGTAACGACCACCTGACGCGACTCGTCTGTTCGTTTGTAGGGCGCCCGTTTCCAACTTCTGCCTGACGAGCGCCCATCCCCATCGGCACATCGCCGCAAAACGTTCTCTCGGCGGCGTTTCGTCTCGGGCATATCGGTTGCACAGACCGCGTCGCAATGAGAGGACGCCTTCTGGTCGCGGTGTGGTCAGTCGCGTTTGCGGCGTTCGCCTCGACGCTCGTCGCGCAACAGAAGCAAGCCAAGGGCGGCACCGCCGATGACCCAGGTGTTCCTCAGGAGCAACGTGAGGCGACGACCGAGTCTCAAGCCAATGATCGGCTGAGGGGCATCCCCGGATGGCTCCGGGCCTTCGCGTCTCCTGACAAGAAGGAAGGTCTCTCGGTCAATGCCGGGATCATCGTCGCCGGATCGAGTCTGTCCGGTGGTGTAGGTTACCGCCGGCTGAATCTCTTCAAGAACGTCGATTACGAAGTCGAAGGCAATCTCTCCGTACGCGGGTATCAGGACTATCGCGCCGCGATCGGTTTTCTCGACGCGCGGCAGTCGACGCTCGAATTCGATGTCGCCGATCGCAAGGTCGCATCGCTCTTCAATACGACCGCCCGTAAATCGCCAGGCTCGGCGCTGTATCTCGATCTGCGGTATCGCGACTACCCGCGGCACACCTACTACGGGACGGGCATCGACTCACTCGAAGAGAACCGCGCCGATTACGCGCTGCACGGGCTCTCCGTTGAAGGTGTCTGGCAGTGGCAGCTCACATCGACGTTGGGTGTGAGCGCGCGCGGCGGCTGGCTCGATCTCGCCGTGGGCCCCGGCCACAACGATGCACTGATCAACGTCGAAGATCGATTCGCACCCGCGCTGACGCCTGGCGAGCCGGAACAGCCGCTGTACTTCACGTACGGCATCGGCGTCGTGCACGACACACGCGCGGAACCGGGCTTGCCCGAAAACGGCCACATGTTCGGCGTCGCCGTGCGTCGCTACTCCGCGTCCGATACGCCGACGACCTTCGCACCAGGCGCTTCAGTGCCAACCGACCTGTCATTCACGCGAGTGACGTTCGACGCACGCGGCTATCGCCGCCTGTTGTCCCATCGCGGCGTGCTCGCGGTGCGTGGTCTCGTCTCGAGTGATTTCACCGGAGAGAATGGCGCGACGCCGTTCTATCTGCAGCAATCGCTCGGTGGCGGCGAAACGCTGCGCGGCTTCCATTCCTATCGCTTTCCCGATCAGTCACTCGCGCACGCGAGCGTCGAGTACCGCTGGCGCGCGCATCGATACGTGGAGATCGCGCCGTTCCTCGATACCGGCACAGTCGCGTCATCGCTGTCTGATCTGTCGTTGAGCTCATTCAAGATGAGCCCGGGAGTGGGCATTCGCGGCCGAACCAGCCGGCGAACGATCGGTCGACTCGACTGGGCCTGGAGTTCCGAAGGCCAACGAATCTCCATCGGTCTCGGGCCTGCGTTCTAGGTTTTTCACGACACGAGCCGTGGCATGTCCCTTGAATCGGTAGTGAAATGCGCCTTGTTGGAACTGAGGAGGTAGCACATGGTGCGCACAGCAGTAGCACTGCTCTTCTCCGTGCTATGCATCAGTCTTCCCGCCGGACGACTCGCCGCTGCCGCCGCGCCGATCCCGCAGCAGGCGCCAGTGAATGCGCACGCGCAGGCGATGGTCGATTTCAAGAAGCGAATGGACGCGTATCTCGAATTGCGCCGGGCCATCACCCAGAAGATTCCCGAGGTGAAGGAGACCGGTGATCCGGCCAAGATTCACGATCGTGAAGTCGCCCTCGGAAAGGCCCTCGCGACGGCCCGCCTGAACGCCAGGGCCGGCGACATCTTCGGGGCGTTGTCGACCTATCTCCTCAAGAGCGTCGAGGACGACTGGAATTCACGCAGTCCGGCCGATCAGAAAGCCATGCTGTCGGAGCTTCCGAAAGGGCTGATCCTGAAGGTCAATCAGCCGTATCCGCCGAACCTCCCGCTGGCCACCGCGCCTCCCAAGCTGCTCGCACAGCTGCCGATGCTGCCTGAGGAGCTGGAATACCGTCTCCTGAACCGTCGCCTGCTGCTGCGCGATCGCGACGCGAATTTGATCATCGATGTACTAGTCGGCACGGAGCCAACGAGGACAGAATGACGCTATGCGCGTAAATCATCTGTTCCTCGCAGGTCTCCTCGCTCTCGGCGTCAGCACGCTCAGTGCGCAGCAGGCGCCGGCGACCGCCAAGCCGGCGGCGCCGGTTGCGGCGGCGCAGACCGCGAAACCGTCGCTCGAAGTCACTGCGCCTCGCGACATGGACTCGGTGCGCTTCGCCATCATCGGCGACAGCGGCACCGGCGATCGTCGGCAATACGAGGTCGGCGCGCAGATGACCAAGGCGATGGAGATATTCCCGTTCGAATTCGTCATCATGCTTGGGGACAACATTTATGGCAGCGAACGGCCGCAGGACTTCGTCAAGAAGTTCGAGAAGCCGTACGAAGGCATCCTCACTCAGAAGATTCCGTTCTACGCGGCACTCGGGAATCACGACGACCCGACCCAGCGCTTCTACAAGCCGTTCAACATGAACGGCGAGCGCTTCTACACGTTCAAGAAGGGCGACGCGCGCTTCTTCGCCCTGGACAGCAACTACATGGACCAGGCGCAGCTGAAGTGGTTGGAGGAACAGCTGTCGCGCGCGAACGATCGCTGGAAGGTTGCCTTCTTCCACCATCCCCTCTACTCGTCGGGCGCGAGGCACGGATCGGAAGTGGATTTGCGCACGCGTCTCGAGCCGCTGTTTGTGAAGTACGGCTTGGACATCGTGTTTGCGGGGCACGAGCACTTCTACGAGCGCATCGTGCCGCAGAAGGGCATCTATTACTTCACGCAAGGTGGCTCGGCGAAGTTGCGCGAGGGAAACATCCGCACCAATAGCGCGCTGACAGACAAAGGTTTCGATGTCGACAACGTGTTCATGGTGGCCGAACTCGGCAAGGACTCCATGCAATTTCAGGTGGTCTCCCGCACTGGCAAGCGAGTGGACTCAGGCTCGCTGCCACTCAGGCCCGAGCCGAAGCAGGCCGACGATAAGTCACGCTCCCAATAACGCGAGGACCTTATGACCCATCGGGCTCCAGTACGCATGCTCGTGCTCGTCGTCGGATGGTTCATGGCTATCGGCTGCGGAAGGCCGGTCATCGACAATCGTCCGGCCACGCCCGAGGCACCGCCGCGGGCGCCACTGACGGAGCTGTGGAACGAGCCTCGCGATCTGGAGCGGCGCAACCTGCTGTGGGGTGCGGCACCTGCCGATCAGGCGCCATCGCAGGACGTCGAGTACGAGGTGCGCAAGCAGGACACGACTGGATACAGCGGCGGATACGACGTCGTCGGCCCCGACGGCCGCGAATGGGACATCAAGGTCGGCAAAGAAGCGCAGACCGAGGTCGTGGTGTCACGTATTCTCTGGGCCCTTGGGTATCACCAGCCGAAGGCGTACTACGTGACCGGCTGGAAGCTGGCCGGCATGTGGGAAGACGAAGGCGAGCCGGCGCGCTTCCGTCTCGACTCCGATCACCAGAACGACGGCGAATGGGCCTGGCTCGAGAACCCGTTCACCAACACGCGCGCCTTTCGCGCGCTCATCGCAATCAATCTCCTGTTGAGCAATTGGGATTTCAAGACCAGCAACAATCGCATCTACGTCGCAAAAGGTTCGGATGGCCCTGTTCGGCACTACGTCGTCCAGGATCTGGGCGCGGCGTTTGGGAAGCCACGTCTGGCGCGGTCGAACAGATTGCTCGCACTGCTGCCAGGCAAGGTCGGGACGCGCAACGATATCGATGACTTCGAAGATACGAAGTTGATTCGCGACATCAAGGGGTCGGAGGTCACGCTCGACTACCGCGGTGCCGCCGGTGAAATCCTTGAAACCATGAGCGTCGCCGACGTCATCTGGGCGTGCGAGCTGCTGAACCGTCTGCGGGATGCGCAGTTTGATGACGCGTTTGAAGCCGCGGGGTACGAGCCGGCGATCCGCGCTCGGTACATCGCGAAGATTCGCGCCAAGATTCGCGAGGGACTTGCCCTGCGTGCCGACGCAAGACTCTCGACCGAGGGCCAGTAATGATGCGTCGTCGTACTTCAGCGCTCGCCGCATCGGTGCGAGTGACCGCGATCGTGGCTCTGCTAACCTGGCCGATGGCACCGCTGGCCGCACAGTCAGCGACGCAGCAGCAACCGGCGGCGCAGGCCACGCAACCGTCCGCGCCGAGGCCGGCTGGCGAGCCGTTTGAAACGCAAGAACTGCTCGAAGACTTCCGCACCGGGCTTGGTCATGCGGCTGTGCGACTGCCGATCGCGGCGCTCTTCGGAACCGCACTCGCGCTTCGGCCGCGTCGCGCGGGATCGCCGCGACGTGATGCGGCGGTGATCGAGACGCAGATCGTGCTGTCGATCGTCGGCGCCCTGATCATGCTCGTCGTCGGCGCCAGCCTGGCGCGCGCATTCGGTATTGCGGGCGCCGCCAACCTGATTCGCTATCGCGCCAAGATCGAGGATCCGAAGGACGCGGTGGTCATGCTCTCTGCGCTCGCGGTCGGGCTCGCCTCCGGGGTCGGCTTGTTCGGCATCGCTGCCGTCGGGACCGGCTTCCTCGTGTTGACGCTGTGGATCATCGAAGGTTTCGAGACCCACGTCCGCACGTTCTTGCTCACGGTCAAGCTCGGTGAGGGGACGTCCGATCTCCGTGCGTCAGTGGAACGCATCCTGCAGCGTGCTAAGACCGTGTTCGAATTACGCACCACGGGTGATGACGAGCTCGTGTATCTCGTCAACGCCGGCGGATCCGTGAAAACGGAGGAGCTGTCCGCGGCACTCGCCGCACTGGCTCCGAAGGATGGGAAGACGCAGATCGAGTGGAAGGAAGAGAAGAAGGCTCGCCCCCTCGAGAAAGATGAGGATGAGGAGTGAACCTGATCATCCAACCCGAGGCCGGTCTGGCGCCGGTCGTGAAAGCGATCCAGCGCGCCCGCAAAACGATCGACATCGCGATCTTCAGAATCGACCGCGATGAGATCGAGAAGGCGCTCGCCGCTGCCGTCCAGCGCGGCGTCCGCGTGCGGTTATTGGTGGCGCATACCAATCGCGGTGGTGAGAGCCGGCTGCGGAAGCTCGAACAGCGCATGCTCGAAGCCGGCGTCACAGTGACGCGGACGGGCGACGAGTTCGTCCGCTATCACGCCAAATACATGGTCGCCGACGATGTGCTGCACCTATTCGCGTTCAACTTCACGACCGCCGACACGGGAAAGAGCCGCAGTTTCGGCGTCTCGACCAGGGACAAGAGCGCGGTGAAAGAAGCGCTGACGCTGTTCGAGGCCGACTGCACGCGCCAACCGTTCACGCCCAACAAACGCTCTTCGCTGGTCGTCAGCCCCGAGACGGCTCGTGACGCGTTGACCTCCTTCGTCAAGGGCGCCAGACGTCAACTGCTCATCTACGACGTGAACCTTCAGGACCCTGCGTTCACCAAGCTGCTCAAGCAGCTCGCCGCGAACGGCGTCGATGTGCGCGTGATCGGCAAATTCAAGGGCTCCGGCAACGACATTGGCGTGCGGCCGCTCAAGCCGCTGCGCCTTCACGCGCGGGCCATCATCCGCGACGGCTCGCGCGCCTTCGTCGGCAGTCAGAGTCTGCGCCGGCCCGAGCTCAATCAGCGCCGCGAGGTCGGCGTGGTGATTACCAACGCCGCCGTCGCGCGCAAGCTGCGCGATATCTTCGAGGGGGACTGGCTCGAATCGGCGGCCAGCAAGGAAGAGAAGAAGGAAGACAAGAAGCTTATCGAGGCCGATATCATCAAGCCGCAGGCGGCTCCTGTCGTGGCTGAGTTCTCGCCGCCCAAATCTCGCCGGCTCGCTTGAGAGCTGCCTCGACGT
>JBKPRH010000054.1:0-11543 GCA_046765795.1 Acidobacteriota bacterium
TCGCCGTCCGTCACGATGTCCAGCCCCGCCACTTCCTGCTCGCGCAGATACACCGACAGCGCATCGACATACTGCTCGCGAAACCGCGACGTCACCATCGCGTCCAGAAACGACCGCGTCCCCAGATTCTCCGTATACCAAGTCGGTCGCGGCAGCGAGCCCGTGATCGTCGTCGGGAGCATGATCCCGGCAGTGGCCTTCAACATGTCTCGGTTCCCCTCAAAGTGGAAAAGTGGAAGAAGTGCTACGCGCCAGCGACTTCCTTGCGCACCAGCGCCGCGCCCTCGGCGAGCGAGTGGAGCTTCAACTTCGCCACCATACGCGCCAGCGGCTTCATGCCGCAGTCGGTGCTGAGCACCAGCTGCTCCGGTGACACCGCACCCAGCGCCTTCTTGATGCGCGCCGCGATCGTCTGCGGCGACTCGATCGCGTTGGATCGAACATCGAGCACACCGACCTGTACCGACTTGTCCTTCGGCAGGTTCCTCAGGAATTCGACACCCGCCATGTTGCGATTGGCGTAGTCGAGGACGAATTCGTCGATGCCCGGCGTGTCGAAGAAGTGCGGCAGCACCGTCTGATAGCCCTCCGGGAACGCGCCGCTGATCAGATCGTTGCCCCACGCATTGCCGAAGCAGAAGTGCCAACCGATCTTCGCGTCCACGCCGTCGCAGCACTGCGCGATGACGTCCTTGATCCAGGTGTAGTACGCCTTGTCGCCGGTGAAGAGCGGCATCCACGCGCCGAGATCTTCGATCTGCAGATACGTCGCACCCGCCGCCACGAGCTCCTTCATCTCCGCGTTGAAGATCGGCGCGAGCGCGTAACTCAGTTCCTTGGCGTCCTTGTAGTGCTTGAAGTAGGCGTGCCAGGCCAGGTTGATCGGACCGGCGCCGACCGAGACCTTGACCGGCACGTGCGCGTTCCTGGCGGCGATCTTGTAGAGATCGGTCCAGCGAATCGGGCCGCGCGAGACCGGGCCGCTGTTGATCACACCGCCCCAGTCGTCGAACATCACCTTGCCGAAGCTCGCTTCCTGGTTAACGAACCCGGGGTGCTCCTCGCGCGCTGCCTCGAATCCCGGAATGCGCTCGTACAGATACCAGCAGAACGAGCCGATCGACCCGACGTAGTCGTCGTACCACATGTTGCCGTCGGTCACGATGTCGAGCCCGGCCACTTCCTGATCGCGAATCACCGTCGCGACGGCGTCGTGGTAGGCCTCTTCGTGCTGGACTTCCTTGAACGCGACACGAACATCCCGCCCGTTCAGCTGCTGAGTGAACCAATGCGGCCGCGGATACGACCCGACCATGGTGGTGGGCAGCAGCGTGTCAACAACCTTCTTAACCATTGCGTGCGACTCCATGCGACGCGTTGTCGGCGCGTCGAGCTACGCTATGCGAAAAATTGTTCGAACAACCGAACGATTTTATCTGATCACAACAGGAATCAGGTATCGGGAAGCAGGGTTCAGGACTGTCTCAGGCTGAAGCCTTCAGGTCTGAGGCCTCAGACCTGGTTAATAGGCGTTCGTCAGCAGCCGCACGATATCGTCTTTGGTGACGAGCCTATCGACGACGTGCGCGGCGTCCATCACATCATGGACGACGGTCGCGACCTCGGTGAGTTCCTCACGCGGCACGCCAACATCGCGCAGCCGTTGCGGGACATCGAACTGCCCGATGAACGCCGCGGCGCGATCGGCGCAGGCAAGCGCGGCGCGCCTCGCGTCGGCCGGATCGAACGAGACACCAAACCCTTCCGCAATCGGCCGGAACCGCTCGGGTGCGAGATCGGCCATGAACCGCATCGCATGGGGCAACGTGATGCACGACGTCATGCCGTGCGGCACGTCCCATCGCGGACCGATCTGGTGTCCCAGTGCGTGCGACAGACCGAAGCCGGCGTTGGTGACACCGAACACACACATCCATGCCGCGAGCTGACACTCGCCACGATGCTCGAGCACGCGTGGCCCGTGTGTATCGAGCGACGGCTTGAGATGCTGCAGCAGCATGGTGAGCCCGCTCGATGCCGCCGCATCGCTCACCGGATAGTGGCGCACCGAGTAGATAGACTCGATGGCGTGATCGAGCGCGCGGATACCTGAGGCCGCCCACAGCCAAGCCGGCGTCTCCAGCGTCAGCGTCGGATCGGCGATGACAGTGCGCGGCGTGATGCGCGAGTCAGTGACTGGACGCTTGATGCGCGTCTGCTCGTCGGTGATTCCGGCCACAGCCGTGAACTCACCCGCCGATAGCGTTGTCGGGATCGCGATGTGTGCTGGGCCGCCTACGCGCTCTGCGCTTCGGCGCCCAGGCGGCTGTGCCATTGCGGACGGTGAGCCGCCGGCAATCACGCTGTAAATCGCCGCTTTGGCCGTGTCGATCGGACTGCCGCCGCCAAAGCTGATGACGGTATCAGCCTGATGATCCTGCAGCAGCCGTGCGACCTTCGCCACCGAACACGATGGCACATGCTGCTGCGCATCCTTGAAGACGGCGACGCACCGCGAGCCAAGCGGTGCGGTGACGCGATCCAGCAACCGCGAGGCGCCAAGCGTCCGTCCGGTAACGACAACAGCGCGCTCGAGCCCGCGACGCTCCAGTTCGTGCGACAGACGCTCGACGGAGCCCGCACCCGAGACGACTCGCTCGAGACCCGAGAGATTGAACTCCCGGCTATCCGTCCGCATCGAAGCGGATCATACCTGTATATGGGTCGCCGCTTGTCTTACCGTTTTTGGGTGATGAATTCGGCCCTGGTGCGCGTCAGGGGCACGCCGGCGGGTGTCATCGCGGCCGGCTGCAGCGGCAATCGCGCCCGCACCGAGCCGGGGCGTGGGCGATTGGCTTCCGGTACGACGATCGGCTCGAGCATCGTGAGGATGTCCTCGCGCTTCTCTTCGTACCACGGCGGCAGATTCAAGTGCCGACCGAGATCGTCCGGCGTCTCGTCGATGTAGAAGCCGCCCGGCACATTGGCCGTGCACTCGACGAGGATGCCACCGGGCGATCGCACATACATCGAGTGGAAGTAGTAACGATCTTTGATGTCCGAGGCGTCGGTGTAGCCCAACTCTTCAAACAACGCCTTCTGCGCGACGAGCGACTCGTCGGTCTCGACGTTGAAGGCAATGTGATGCGCGGTGCCCGCGCCGAAGGTCCACGATCCCGGCGCGCGTGTCGGTTCGTGATGCAGATCGATGACGCTGCCCGGACCACGTCCGGCAGCTTCGAAGCGATGCACGTCGCCGTCGATCCCGAGTTTGCGGAAACCCATTGCCTCGACGAGGAACTGCTCCTGCTCCTCGACGGTGCGCACTGACATCACTGCGCCGAAGAATCCACGCGTCGCGACGTCGGCGCTGATCTCATTCGTCACCCACGGGCGCCGCAGATCGTTGCGCGTCTCGACGACTTCGAACACCATGCCGGCAGGATGGCAGACGCGGACGAACTTGGCCCCGAAGCGCTCCTGGATCTCGCTGTGCTCGACCTTATGGCGGGAGAAGTGATCTTTCCAGAACGGGGCGGAGCCATGAGGCACCGCATACGACGTGACCGTGACCTGGCCGGAACCTGGTCGGCCGCGTCTGCGGGAGTACGGAAACGAGGTCGCAATCGATCCGACCTCAGCGTCTCCGTTTCCCCAATAGAAGTGGTAGATGGGAATTCGCCCGTCCATCAGCACAGTTTGCTTGACGAGGCGCTGCCCAAGGACCTGGGCGCAGAAGTCCAGATCTTCCTGTGCCGGACCGGGGCACAGCGTGATGTGGTGGATGCCCTGAACGAAGGAGGCCATACCGCGCCTCCGGGATCATAGAACAGAAGCCGACCGGAATCCGCCCCGTGGCGGATCCGGTCGACCTGGTCGAACTTAGAAGGCGAACTCGGCGCTGAGCCGGAATACGCGGGGGTTCATATACGACGTCACGTTCTGCCAGCCGGCGACGCTCGGAACGAACGTCTGGTTGAAGCCGAGCGTCACGTTGTCGTTGGTGACGTTGTAGACGTCGATGCCCGCTGTCAACCGCTGCCCGCCGAAGCGGAAGATTTTCTTCGCCGAGATGTCCAACTGCCGGATACGCGGCCCGTAGACCTCGCCCTGCGGGGCCAGGTTGACCGTGAACAGGCCGGCCGTCGTCAACGGACGACCGATCTGCGCGGCCGCCGCGGCCTGATCCGCCGCCGTCAGCGTGTAGTTGGCGGCAATCGACCCGATCTGGTCAGTGCCCACGTTCGGTTTGTCCTGAACCACCGAGCTGAGTTGCACGTCGACGCGCGGGATGGTGTAGGTCACGAGGCCGCGGACCGAGGTCAGCCACGGCGACGAGACGTTGCAGTACGGGTTCAGCAGGAAGTTCTCGGGCACCGCCGCGCGAATGTCGCACCAGTCGTTCTCGACCTTGCCGGTGCTCGTGCCGCCCGAGAAGGTGAAGCCCTTCGCGTTACGAAGGTTGAACGTCACGTCCACGCCGTTGAACAAACGCGTGTCGTCGCCGATCTTGTCCGTGGGAACGATCCGGTTGTTCACCTGTCCGAACACCGTCGGGTTGGTGTTGTACAGCGGACCGATCGTCTGACCTCCGCCGCCGGGCAGCCGCGGATCGCTCGGCGCGGTCAGCGTGAAGCTGCTGACATCGTTCGGCCCGATAGCCAGGTTGTCGGTCACCGAACCGCCCGTCGTGTACATCGTGAACCAGCGACGGTGGTAGGCAACTTCGACCGACGCGCGCGGGAAGAGTTCCTGCTGCACGGAGATGCCGAGCGACCAATCCGATGGACGCTTGCCCCAGCCGCTGAGGAGGTCAGGATCGTACGTGGCGCCGATCAGCTGCGTGCTGGCGAAGGTCTGGTTGCTGTTCGGTCCGCAGGTGTCGATGCTGCCCGTCGTGGCGGGGCTCTGCGCGGCCGGGTTCTCCAGGACGCAGTCCGGGATGTAGTTGCCGTTTGTATCCGCCCAGGTTCGGGTCATCGACGGCGCGAAGGTGCCGCCAAAGGTCCCGGTTCCGGCCGGCGTGCGAAGCACGGGGTTCGAGCCGTAAGCGAGATTGCTGACGCTGGCGCCCTGGAGGTACTTGCCCATGTTCACCTTGAGCGCGGTCTTGCCGTTGCCGAACACGTCATAGGCTGCGCCGAAGCGCGGCGTAATGTCGTTGTAGCCGGTCACGCCGTCGGCTGCCTGGAAGGACGCGCCCGGAAAGAAACGGCTGGCAGGTATGGTCGTCTCCGGGAAATAGCTCCACGGATGATCGTACCGGAGGGCGCCCTGCAGGGTGAACCGATTGACGGTCCACTGGTCCTGCACGTAGAGGGAGTCCTGACGCGCGTGCGCATTCACCTGATAGCCGTTCGCGTACATCGTGATCGAGCTCGGCACCCCGGCGAGGAACGTATACGCCGTGCTCGTGCTGTTGACGAACATGTTGCGGTCATCTCGCCAGTAGTTCCCCTGGTACCCGATCTTCACGCTGTGCGAACCGGTCACGTAGTTCGCGGCCGCGGCCCAGTTGCTGCCGCGAGTGTAGTTCTCGTACCAGTTCTGCGAGCGATAGGTGACGGTGACGGGCGCTGAGCCGGGAAGGACCGGCGTGTTCTGACCGACAACGCGCACGAGATCGTGCGTCGGGTTCGGATTGTTCTCCTTGCCCGCCCACTGGTAGTACGTGGTGCCGAACCCGGCCTCGAGCAGCAGCCGGTTGGAGATTGGCGACGTCCACCGGCCCGACTGCACGCGCTGCGGGCTGAACTCGCCCTTGCCATCCGCCTCCGGCGAGGTATTCGGCGCCGGCGAGCCGCTGAAGGAGGCCGTGCCCGTGCACTTGCGGCAGACATACTGCTCGTCCCACGAGAAGGAGATCTTGTTGCGGTTGCTCGCCTGCCACGTGATGCGAGGCGTGTAGTTCTCCCACGTCCGGTCGTAGAACGCCGGGCGGCTGAGATCCGGCACGTACAGCCACGCGCTCGGGTTGCCCGCGTTCTGGTTGTAGAAGGTGTTGAGGATGTTCTGCCGCGATCCCTGGACGCGACCGCTCATGTAGTACCAGAGTCGATCGCGCACGATCGGACCGCCCGCGGCGAGGTTCACGTCGTAGACGCGAGTGAGTGGCGTCGGCTGAATGGCGCCGCGCGCCACCAGTTCGGGGGTGTAATTGTCCGACTGCATCCCCTTGGAGAAACCGGACACGAAGAACAGGCCTGACAGGTTATTGCCACCCGATCGCGGGATGATGTTCATCGTGAGGCCCGCCGTCTCCGACTCGCCGAGTCCGCCCGACGTGGTCATCGTGACTTCCTGGGCGTTGCCGATGTCGGCCACGTAGTTGGGCGGCTGGTTGCCGCCAGGCGGATTGCTGATGTTCATTCCCTCGACGGTGAGGCGCGACTCGACGCCGCGGCCGCCGTGTATCGGGAAGATCGCGAAGACCGGACCGCTGTTGACGTTGTTGACGTTCGTCTGCAGGCCGGGAACGGTCGTTAACAGATAGCTGTAGCTGCGGACGCTTGGCAGCGCGCGCATCGTCTCGTTGTCGAGCGAGACTTCTCGCTTCGTGCTCTGGATATCAACGACGGGCGTCTCACCGGTGACAGTCACCGTTTCCTGCACGCCCCCCACGCGCAGGTCGCCGTCGATATTGATCACGCCTGTGCCGCTGACCACGACGCCATCACGACGCATGGTCACGAAGCCAGGCAACGTGAAGGTGACGACGTAGGTACCCGGCCGGAGATCCTCGATGCGATATCGACCTGCCCCGTCGGAGGTAGTCGTTCGCACTTTCTCAATCAGCACCGGGCTGGCCGCTTCCACGGTGACGCCCGGCAATACTGCACCTGACGAGTCCTTCACGGCGCCGGCGATCGTTGCCTGCGCCCACGCAGTCGACTGCGCGGCGAAGAGGCACGCCAGCACCAAACACATCCGTACACACACTCGCATCTGTGTTTTCTCCGATTGGTTGTTCACGAAGCTCAGGCCGCCCCCGGCTACCCCCAAACTCGGCCTGGCCAGACCTTCCGACGAGAGACGAGCCATCATTTAACGAGAACGAAGCGGCAACGTTTATCGCGCGTTACCTCATCGAGTGTCAAGCGTAACTTCGCCCTGCGCAAACGCTTATCCGGTTATCGCCGCGGGTTTCGCCAGGCGAATCGACGCCATCGCCGCGCCACGCGTCAGCACGCGCAATTTTTCCCAGCCGATATCCGGGTGCACCGGGCCGAAGCCGGCAAACGTCCCCATGCCGCAGTCCGTACTGGCGATGACCCGTTCCGGGCCGACGATGTTGGCGAAGCGGGTAATGCGCTGAGCCACGAGCTCGGGATGCTCCACGTAGTTGGTGCTCGTGTCGATGACACCAGGGACCAGCACCTTGCCTTCAGGAAGTTTCTGGCTTGTCCATACTTCCCATTCATGCTCGTGGCGCGGATTCGCCGCCTCGATGAGCAACATGGACGGCTTGGCCTTGAGTACCACCGGAAGAATCGTCTGCAGCGGGATATCGTGCGTGTGCGGTCCCTCGTAGTTGCCCCAGCACACGTGCATGCGCATCCGATCGGCGGGGATGCCGGCAACGGCGTCGTTCAACGTCTCAACATGAATCTCCGCGTAGCGCAGAAACTCGGCATCGTCCATATGCTTGTATCGCGAGTGACGCCCCATCGCGAGATCAGGACAGTCGATCTGCAAGATGAATCCAGCGCGGACGATCTCTTCGTACTCGGTCCGCATTGCTGCGCCGATCGCGTGCATGTAGGCCTCATGCGACCGGTAGTACTGATTGGGATGAAAGACACCGACGGTGCCTGGTGACACTGCGGTCATGAAACCGACCGCTCGCGCGGATTGTTTCAGGTGGCGAGCGGCGACTGCTGTCGATCCCGTGGCCTTCGATTCAAGCATCGCGCGCTGCAGCCGCGCGATGTCGCGCTGCACGGGCGTGCAGTCCTTGAGCTCGATCGGTCCCACGCACACCGGACGACGATAGATGGGCGAATGGCCTTCGCTGACCAGGCGATCGCGGAACTGGGGAAAGTCGTCGAGGTCCTGTGGTGTCGGTCGCGGCGAGTCGCCGTCGAATCCCGTCAGCCGATGCCTCACGTAGGTGGCATAGCTGACCTTGCTCATCTCGCCGTCGCTCACGATATCGAGCCCGGCGTCCTGCTGCATGCGCACCGCGTCGCTGACACTTCGCTGCAACGTCTCCTCGACGACGCCAGCGTCACGCGCCTCTCCACGCTCCAACGCGAAGAGCATGTCGAGAACGTCGGCAGGCCGCGGGAGACTGCCGACGTGAGTGGTGAGGATCTGCTGCATGAATTGACGATTGACGATCGATGATTGACGGATTGACGAAGCGGGCTGACGCGCGCGATAGCGTCAATTCGTCAATCTGCCATCGTCAATCGTCAATCTCATTACTCGATCACCAGGCGAACTCGGCGTTCAGACGGAACACGCGCGGGTTCATGTACTGCGACGGTGAATTCCAGCCCGGCGCATTCGGCACGAACGTCTGGTTGAACAGCAGCGTCACGTTGTTGTTCAGCAGGTTGTACATGTCCACGCCCGCCGTCAGTCGCTGACCACCGAAGCGGAAGATCTTCTTCAGGGACAGATCCCACTGACGAATGCGATCGCCGTACAACTCGCCCGGCGCGAGCAGGTTCACCTGCGGCGCCGTGTTGGTCAACGGGCGACCCAACTGCGCCGCAGCCGACGCGATGTCGGCCGGGGTGAGTGTGTAGGTCGCCACGAGCGAGACGATCTGATCGGTGCCGATGTTCGGCTTGTCCTGGAATACCGTGCTGACCAACACATCGATGCGCGGCAGCGTGTAGCTCGCCAGAGCACGGACTGACGTCTGCCACGGTGACTCGACGTTGCAATACGGATTGAGCAGGAAGGACTCCGGAACCGCCGCGCGGACCTCGCACCAGTCGTTTTCCACCTTGCCGGTGCTGGTGCCGCCCTGGAACGTGAAGCCATGTGCTGCGCGCACCGTGAAATTGACATCGATGCCGTTGAAGATGCGGGTGTCGTCGCCCACGTCTTTCGTCGACCGGATCACGTTGCTCACCTGGCCGAACACGTTCGGGTTGATGTCGTAGAGCTGGGTGATCGTGGAGCCAGCGTTCGGCAGGCGCGGATCGTTGGGAACTGCGAGGGTAAAGGCGGAGACATCGTTCGGACCAATCCGCTCGTTGTCGGTCACCGTCCCGCTGGTCGTGTACATCGTGAAGGACCGCCGGTAATAGCCGACCTCCACCGACGCACGTGGGAAGAGCTCTTGTTGCACGGATGCGCCGAACGCCCAGTCTGATGGACGCAAGCCAGATCCGCTGAACAGGTTGTCGGCGAAGCGCGCGCCGACGAGTTGATTGCTGCCGAACTGCAGGTTGTCGATCGGACCGCACTCACCGTTGCCGAGCGGGTTGGTCAGCACGCAATCGGGAGCGAAATTGAAGTTCGAGTCGTTCCACGTACGGGCGACGCATGGATTCGCGAAGCCCAGTGCTCCGAATGAGCACACACCCGTGGTCGAGAGTCCAGTGCCGAACGGAATCCGGAGCGCCGGGTTCGCGTTGTACGCGAGGTTGCTGACGCTGGCACCTTGCAGATACTTGCCGAGACTCACCTTCAACGCGGTCTTGCCGTTGCCGAAGACGTCGTAAGAAGCGCCCATGCGCGGCGTGACGTCGTTGTAGCCGGTGACACCATCGGTCTTCGCAAACGTGGCACCGGGGAAGAACCGGCTCGCGGGCTCGACGGTCTCCGGGAACCAGCTCCACGGCCGGTCGTATCGAACCGCGCCCTGCAGCGTCAGGCGATTGAGGGTCCACGAATCCTGCGCGTAGAGCGACGTCTGCATCGCGCGCGCGTTCACGTTGTACGGATTGATGTACTGCTGGACTGAGATTGGGACCACGATGTTGGTGCCTGGGGGCGTTATCGCGAGGTATCCGAGATCCTGATTGTTGACGTGCATCTCGCGATCGTCACGCCAGTGGTTCCCCTGATAACCGAATTTCAAGCTGTGCGATCCGGTCACATACGAGGCTGCCGCGTTCCACGTCGTGCCGCTCGTTCTGTTGTTCAACCAGTTCTGCGAGCGGTAGCGCATCGATGACGTGACTGTCGGCGTGATCGGCTGCGTGAGGTTCACCACCTGTACGAGATCCGCGTTCGGGTCGCCCTCGAGCGCCTTGCCGCCCCACTCGTAATACGTCGTGCCATAGCCCGCCTCGAGCAGCAATCGATTCGTGAACGGTGAGGTCCACCGCAGCTGCTGGACGCGCTGCGGGTTGAACTCGCCGTGACCGTCGGCTTCTGGCGACGTCGGGAAGAAGAAATTCGGCGAGCCGGTCAGCGACGTCGTGCCGGAGCACTTGCGGCAGACTGGCTGTTCGTCCCACGAACCGGTGATTTTGTTGCGGGTATTGATCTGCCACGTGATGCGCGGTGTGTAGTTCTCCCACGTGCGATCAGAGAAAGCCGGCCGGCTGAAATCCGGCGCGTAGACGAACGAGCTCGCGTTGCCGGCGTTCTGGTTGTAGAACACGTTCTGCGTGTTCTGCCGCTGCCCCTGCACGCGGAAGGTGAAGTAGTACCACAGCTTGTCCACCATGATCGGGCCGCCTGCCGACGTGTTGACGTCGTACACGCGTGTCACCGGAGTGGGCTGCGTCGCGCCGCGCGCCTGCAGTTCAGGGGTGAAGTTGTCCGACTGCATCCCTTCGGAGAAACCGGAGACGAATGCCAGGCCGGAGAAGCGGTTGCCGCCCTGTTTCGGCACGATGTTCATCGTCAGGCCGGCGGTCTCCATCTCGCCGAGGCCACCCGACGTCGTCATCGTGACTTCCTGCGCATTGCCGATGTCGGCGGTGAAGTTCGGCGGCTGGTTGCCTCCGGGCGGGTTGCTGATGTTCAGCCCATCGACGGTGAGTCGCGACTCGACGCCGCGGCCGCCATGGATCGGGAAGATCGCGAAGACCGGACCAGTGTTGACGTTGTTGTTGTTGGTCTGCAGACCGGGCACAGCCGACAGCAGATAGCTGTAGCTGCGGATGCTCGGCAGATTGCGGAGCGTCTCGTTGTCGAGCGTGACTTCACGCTTCGTGCTCTGGACATCCACCACGGGCGTCTCGCCCGACACGGTGACTGTCTCCTGCACGCCGCCGACGCGCAACTCGCTATCAATCGCAATGACCGCGGTGCCGCTGACGATCACGCCATCACGCTTGATCGTGACGAAGCCCGGAAGCGTGAAGGTCACGCTGTAGGTGCCCGGCCGCAGATCTTCGATTCGATATCGTCCGGCGCCATCGGTCGTCGTGGTTCGGACTTTTTCAATGAGCGCTGGACTGGCGGCTTCCACCGTCACCCCAGGCAGTACTGCACCGGACGAGTCCTTCACTGATCCGGCGATGGTGGCCTGCGCCCATGCCGTTGACTGCACAGCGACGAGGCAGGCCAGCACTAAGAACACTCGCACACAGACACGCCTGTCTCTTATACACATCTCCGAGCCCACGAGA
>JBKPRH010000055.1:0-16301 GCA_046765795.1 Acidobacteriota bacterium
GCCTGGGCCATCGCGGTCCAGCTCCAGATTCCCCGCTCGACGGTTGCGGCGGTCTTGGCGCGCGCGGGGCTGAATCGATTGGCTCGGCTCACGCCGCCAGCCCCCGTCACTCGCTACGAATGGGCGCAGCCGGGCGCCCTGGTGCATCTCGATGTGAAACCGCTCGCGCGCATCGCCGGCGTCGGGCATCGGATCCATGGCGATCAGCGGGCGCGTGTCCGTGGCATCGGCTGGGAGTATGCGCACGTCGCGATCGATGACCACAGTCGCGCGGCGTATGTCGAGGTCTTGCCCGACCAAACGGGCGCGACCACCGCCGCCTTTCTTCAGCGCACGGTCGCGTGGTTTGCGCGCCGCGGTGTCCGCATCGCTCGCGTGTTGACGGACAACGGCGGCAATTATTGCAGTCGGCGGTTTCAGGCCGTGGCCGAGCGTCAATCGCTTCGACTCACACGCGCACGCCCGTACCGACCGCAGACCAACGGCAGGCTGAACGATTCATCCAAACCTTGCTCCGCGAATGGGCCTATGCGCGACCGTACGAGAACTCTGCGCGCCGCACACGGGCACTGCGACCGTGGCTCCGCGCCTATAACAGCCTCCGGCCGCACGCCGCGCTTGGGTATCAGCCGCCGTGCTCCCGTTTTCCAAGGGTTGCTCAATGAACAACCTTGCTAGAAACCACAACTAAGGACCAAGAACCAAGTACGAAGGACCAGATTCCTAGCGTGCTTCGCTGGAGATCGACCGCAGATAGATGTCGCGAACGGCATCGATCGTGTCGGCATCGTTCGCCGATTTGTCCTGTCGATAGCCCTTCACACGTGCGAAGCGGAGTGCGAGCCCGCCAGGGTAGTGCGGGCTTTCTTGCACCTCGTTGAACGCGATTTCGACGACCAGCTCCGGCTTCACGTACACCGTGTGGCGATCGTGGGAGATCTCCAGCGTACGCAGCTTCTCCGTCTGCCACGTGAGCATCTCATCGGTGAGTCCCTTGAACGTCTTGCCCAGCATCACGAATCCGCCGTGCACGGGATCGCGGGCGCCGAGGTGCAGGTTGCTGAGCCATCCCGCGCGGCGGCCATGGCCCCATTCAGCAGCCAGAATCACCAGGTCGAGCGTGCGCGCGATCTTCACCTTCAGCCACTGCTGACCGCGCCGGCCCGCCGCGTATGGGGCCGCCAGCGACTTCACCATCAGACCTTCGTGACCGCGCCGCAAGGTCTCCTCGAGAAAACGCGAAGCAGATTCCGAGGTTGGGCGCACGAGACGGGGCACGACGATCGATGGCGCAATCGTCTCGAGCCTGGCGACACGGGCATCCTGCGTCGTGTCGATCAACGACTCACCATCGGCGTAGAGGCAATCGAACAGAAAAGGTGTGAGCGGGATCTCGGAGCGCAGGCGGTCCACATCGAGCTTGCGGCCGAACCGTTGCATCGTGATTTGGAAGGGATGCGGCGAGCCGTCCGCACGAAGCGCGATGACCTCACCGTCAACGATCAGATCGCGTCTGTCCAGCGCGCGCATTGCGTCCACCACCTCCGGAACGGCGGATGTCACGTCGCGCAGATTGCGTGAGAAGACCCTGACCTCGTCACCGCTCTTGTGCACCTGTATCCGTGCGCCGTCCAGCTTCCACTCGAGCGAGACGTCGTTGTGGAGTTGCACCAGCGCGTCGTTCATATCTTCGGCTGGTTGCGCCAACATCGGTTGGACGGGTTGAAAGAGCTGAACACCGAAACTGGTCAGCGCCGACTCGCCATTCACAAGCGCCGCGCGCGCGACCGGCGCCAGCGCCCCGACCATCATCACTGAGCGGCGTATGGTTGCCGCGTTGATGCCGCTCGCCTTGGCGACGGCCTCGACGAGTACTCCTTCGAGTGCACCCTGTCGCAGTTCACCGAACAACAAGCGGGCGATGAAGTCCTGTTCGGCGCTGGTGGCGTGGCGGAGGAGATCGCGCAGTCGTTGCTGGCGTGCAGCCGTTGACCCTGCGCCCTTGAGCGTCGCGATCTGTGTGAACGCCTCGTCCACATCGTTCAGGCTGAGCGTCGGCGCCTCGGCGCTCGCAACGTCCTTCGCGTTCCAGATGGTCGCGCCGCCAATCCCGATGCGGCCCTGACGCGGTTCGCCTGAGAGGAATCCGATCGCGATCTCGATTTCCTCGGGCGCCGCACGACGCAGCAGATCGGCGAGCAGGCCGATTTTCGCGAGACGGCCGCTCGCATGACCGACGGCCGCGCTCGTTGTCACGAGATCGTGGAGCAACATTCGTCCGTGTAGTGTCCGGCTTTAGCCGGACTAGCAACCGAACTGGCGCAGGTGGTGATCCATGTGCAGGTACGCCCAGCGCATCCAGTCTGCGTCAGACATCGGGCCGAAGATGGGATGCGTCGGTCCGAAGCAGCCCTTGCGCGTCGTGACGAGCTCGATCAGCATCTCGAGTTGCGTGACGTCAGCCGCAAAGGCCGCCGGCTTCGTGCCGCCAACTTCTTGATCGACCTCGGGCCGAGTCGGAACGCCGTGCGGCCATTTGAGCGGTGTATAGAGCGCGATCCACTTGATCACCGTGCGTTGCAGCGGACCAGACGCGGAACTCGCCGGACGCTGTCCCGTGACGGCCAGGAACGAGTCGCTCAAATGGCACACCGCCTGATGCGCCGACATGCGGCCCCAGTGGCGCCGACTGTCAGCGCGAATCGTCCTCAGCCGCCGCAAGATGTCGGCCTTCTCCTGTTCCTGTGCCAGCGTCTTCATCGTCGTCCGAGGAGGCGCTCGCCTCCGGCATCGCGGAAGGCCGCGAGCGATCGCGTCCGTCCTTCTTGTGCCGCCGCGAGAATCGACTGGAAGGCCGGTTGATTGCGAATCGCGTCGAACTGCGTGCGGCGTTCGAGTGTCGGCGCCACGTAATAACCTCGTGCAATCGCGCGCTTCACGTAGTCCAATCCCAGCTCGAACTCGCCCACGTCGCAGAACAGCACGCCAATCTGAAAGAGCGCTTCCGGGTCGTTCATGATCTTCAACTCGCGCAGCGACGACTGTGCCGCGCGCATGTCAGGGATCCGTCGATCGAGCCACGCGCGCAGATAGGTCATCCACGTCTGGAAGGTCTGGATGCGCGCCATCTGCGTCATGTTGTTGAGGATCGTGAGTGCCTCATCGCGACGTCCCGCGAGACCGAGACCGATGACCTTGATTCCTTGATCGCCTCCACCTGGATCGAAGGTGCGCGGTCCGAGAGAAAGCAGGCGCTCCACATCGGCGGTCATCAGGACGGTCTGTTCGATGGTGCTCGGCGCATTTGGATCGAGACGCTTCGCCTCGGCATGCGCGTCGATCGCCTGCTCGAAGAGCCCGCAGTAGCGGCATGCGTGCACGAGACCAGCGAAGAGCTCCGGATCGTTGCCGTGCTGTGTGGCTTGTTCCAGCAGACGCACCAGGGCGTTGGTGGACTGTCCCATGTCGGCTTCGAGTTGCGCATAGTACTTGTGCGCCACCGACAGACGAGGGCTGAGCGCAAGCGCGCGATCGAGCGCAGTCTTGGCGCGCGCCTCGTCAGACGAGCCGTCAATGAATTTCGCGATGACACGATGGCAGCGCCCGAGATGGGCCCATGCCGGCGCAAACGCCGGATCGAGATCGAGGCACTGCTCGTAGAGGTCGCGCGCCTGGACCATCCCTTCGTATGTACGCGCCAGTTCGTTTGCGCGCAGATACAACTCATAGGCGTGGGCGTTGTGCGGCGTGTCGGGGGTGTGCGGAGCGGCACCGGTCAACGGCAGCGACAACGCTTCCACCACTCGACGGGCGATATCGTCCTGCAGGCGGAAGAGATCCCCGAGCGGCGCCTGCACGGTGTGCGATGTGAGCACCGTGCCTCCGGGCGCTTCGACGAGTTGTGCCACCGCTCGCAATTGATCGCCCGATCGCAGCAACGTGCCCATCACGACGCGATCGACGTTGGCCTCGATGGCGAGCGCTTTGAGATCGGGCACCTCGCCCTTAAAGCGGGACGCCACCGCGCTCGAGCGCACGATCAACGAGCCGTTGCCGGAGAGCGACGTGGTGATCGCGTCGGGAAGACTGAATGCCAGGAAGTCGGTCTCAGGGTCGGGCCGGAGAACCCGGAACGGCAGGACCACGATACGCGTGAGCGCATGTGCCTGCGACGTACTCGCCTCAGTGTCGAGACCGCCCGCCCAGCGAAGCTCCTCGGCCATCACCTCTGCGGACGGCAAGCGGTCAGACGGTCGTTTCGCGAGCGCCTGTCGAATGACACGATCCACCGCAGCCACCGTCGCGGACCCACTCAGCGCGGGCGGTTGTTCGTAGACGGTGGCGTGAATGACGTCCGCAATGGTCCGGCCGTCGAACGCCGGACGGCCGGCGAGCATCTCGAACAGGATGGCGCCTGCCGCAAAGAGGTCGCTGCGCGCATCGATGGTTTCGCCACGGATCGCTTCGGGGGCCATGTAGCGCGGCGTGCCCATGATCGTTCCGGTGCGCGTGATGTCGGTCGCCGGTGACATCGCGCTGTCGAGCTCAGGTCGCGCCAGTCCGAAGTCGAGCAGTTTCACGCCGTGCGGTGTGCGGAATACGTTCGACGGCTTGAGATCGCGATGCACGATGCCGCGCGCATGCAGCGCGGCGAGCGCGGACAGAACCTCGAGACCCACCGAGACCGCTTCAGCGACGTTCAACGACCCGCGGTGCAACTGGTCGGAGAGCGGTTCACCCTCGAGCAGCTCCATCGCGATGAAGACTCCGGACGGGTCTTCGCCGATTTCGTAGATCTGGCAGATGTTCGGGTGATTGACGCTGGCCGCGGCGCGCGCTTCACGCCACAGGCGCTTGCGCGCAGCCTCGTCGCCGGAAAGCGCCGGCAATGTCTTGAGGGCGACCGTGCGCTCGAGCCGTTCGTCACGTGCTTCGTAGACGACGCCCATGCCACCCTGGCCCAGCTTGCGCCTGACGGTGTAGTGGCCGAGGCGCATGGGTTCTGGCGCAGCGTCCGGGGACTTCGTCGCTTCTGGTGACGGTGTGGTCCCGGTCAGCCAGTCGTATAAAGAGCGCAGCGGTCCGCGCCCGATCTTGTCGCTCGAATCGGCCACCAGCGGTCGATCTTACTCTCCACGCCGTTCGTCCCCAACGCAGTTGACCGGTCGGCCGCGATGCGGGAGAAATAGCGTTCAATGTCCCTCGCCCCCGGCACGCGGCTGGCGTCGTATGAGATTGTTGCGCTGCTCGGCGCGGGTGGGATGGGCGAGGTCTACCGCGCCCGCGACGCTCGATTGCGTCGCGATGTGGCACTCAAGGTCATCGCCGCATCGAATGATGAGGACGGGCGCCGCCGTGTGTTGAGTGAGGCACGCGCCGCGGCCGCGGTGAGTCATCCCAACATCTGTCAGATTTTCGAGATCGGTGAGGAGCAGGACACGCTGTTCATCACCATGGAATTGCTGACCGGCGAGACGCTTGCCGATCGGATTCTGCGCGGACCACTGGCCATCAGCCAGGCGATTCCTCTGGCCATTGAAGCGTTGACCGCGCTGCAGGTCATTCACGAGCAGGGTCTCATTCATCGCGACCTCAAGCCGGGCAACATCTTTCTGACGCCGCACGGCGTGAAGATTCTCGATTTCGGGTTGGCGAGGCCGGTGGCAGTGGCTGTGGATCCGTCGATGACGCAGACCGCGACGCGCGCCACGCAGGCCGGCGCCATGATGGGCACCCCGCGCTACATGTCACCCGAGCAGATTCAGGGGCGCACACTCGACGCCCGCAGCGATCTGTTCGCGATGGGGGCGACGCTGTACGAAATGCTCGCCGGCAGTCCGGCGTTTGCCGGCCGCACGCATGTCGACGTGCTCCACGCCACGATGCACGAAACACCGGCGGCACTGGGCGGCTCACGCACCATCGAGTCGGTGAACCGGATCCTTCAGCGCTTGCTCGCAAAGAATCCCCACGATAGGCCGGCATCGGCATCGGCGGCCGCCGACGATCTCAAGGGGTGTCTCACGCTCGGCGACGTCGAGGATGTTCCGCGCGCCCGGGCGATGACCTGGCTGGTCGTGTTGCCGTTCCGCGTGCTTCGTCCTGACAGTGAGACGGACTTCCTCGCCTTCAGTCTTCCGGACGCCATCGCGAGTTCGCTGGCCGGACTCCGATCGCTCGGTGTACGGTCCACCGCAGGCGCCGCTCGCTTCGTCAGCGGCGAGATCGATTTCGCGCGTATCGCGGCTGAGGCGCACGTGGACCTGGTGATGACCGGCACGCTGCTGCGTGCGGGCGATGCGATCCGCGTGACCACGCAACTCGTCGGTGCACCGGGCGGCGAAGTGCTGTGGTCACACTCTGCGCACGCCACCCTGCGCGACGTGTTCCAACTGCAAGACGATCTCGTGCAGCGCATCGTGTCGTCGCTGTCGCTCCCGCTGACCGCTCGCGAGCAGCAGCTGCTGAAGCATGATGTGCCGGCGAATCCGACGGCGTACGAGTTCTACCTGCGCGCCAACCAGGTGCAGCAGCAGGCGACGCTGGTGTCGCTGGACGCGGCTGGCTTGGCGAGAGATCTGTATCTACAAAGCGTCGAGGCCGATCCGCACTACGCGCCGGCATGGGTCAACCTCGGTCGCTGCTACCGCGTGCTCGGCAAGGCGGGCGGCGAGGGTGCCGAGGAGCATCTGAAGCATGCCGAGTCGTGTCTGCAGCGCGCCTTGACGCTGAACCCGCACCTCGCGTCTGTCACGCGTGCGTACGCGCAGCTCGAGTCCGACATGGGCCGTTCCAAGGACGGACTCGTCCGGTTGCTCATCGCCGCGCGTACCAACGATCGCGACCCCGAGTTGTGGGCCGGACTCGTGCATGCGTGCCGCTATTGCGGTCTGCTGCCGGCGTCAATCGCTGCCCACGAGCGCGCCCGCCAACTCGATCCGGCGATCGCGACGAGCGTGCGGCACACCTACTGGTTGCTGGGCGATGCAAACCGTGCACTGCAGGCCGCCGGTCGCGTGTACTTCTACTTCGAGGCCATGGTGCTGGCCACGATCGGCAGAACGGACGATGCACTCGTGACGATCCGGGAAATGGAGCGGACGCGGCGGCCCGAGCTGATGGAGAACTTCATCGGATCGTTGCGGTGTCTGCTCGAGGGCAAGCGCGCCGAGAGCCTCGCGGCGTCGGAGTATTGCGTTCAGCACTTTCCCGATCCAGAGGCGGTGTTTTACATGGCGCGCCAGATCGCGCGGCTCGGTGAGTCCTTGAGAGCCCTAGAGGTCCTGAATTTCGTCGTGGATCGAGGCTTCCTCTTGTCCAGCGCGTTGAGCAACGATCCGTGGCTCGCGCCACTGCGTTCGCTGCCGGCGTGCGATCAGCTTCTCCAGCGGACGCGCCGACTCGAAGAAGATGCGGCGCAGGCCTTTACGCAGATGAACGGGCCCGATCTGGTTCGCTGAGTCTCAGTCCTCGACCAGCGCTTTCAAACGATCGATCGCAACGTCCCATTGATCGGAGATCCGGTCGAGACATCGCCGCGCCATCTCGAGCCGGCGCGTCTCGAGCTCCCAGATCTGTTCGCGGCCGCTTCTGACGTTCTTCGCCAACCCGGCCGCCGACAATGCGTTGAGATGCTTGGTGATCGCCTGACGGGTGGCGCCGGCCCCTTCGCTGAGACGCGTGATCGAGAGGGGGCCCTCCGCGCAGAGCCGCGCCACGATCTGGAGCCGCGTCTCGTCGCCAAGCGCCGCAAACACCGGCGCGCTCTCGCGCAGCCCCTTACTACTACTTCGCGACATAGCGTTGAATGTTCTCGACCTGCTCGGTCCAGCCGCCTTCGTTCATGCGGAACGCCTCGGCGCGGCGAGCCAGCGGGATCTTGTCGAATCCCGATTCGACAATAGTGAGACGCGTGTCCGCACCGGCGTCCTCGAGCGTGAACTCGACGAGCGTCATCGGCTCCTCGCGGTAATCGTGCCTGGGATCGCCAGGGTGCCAGCGATAGGAGAAGAAACGCTCCGGCTCAATCCGTTCGACAACCATCTCGAGGTTCAGCCCTTCATAACCCGGATACGTAATAGTGCCGGTGATGGTGGTGCCGGCCTTGAACTCACCGTCCAGCTGTACCTTGAACCATTGGCCGAACAGCTGCGCGTCGCTGATGGCCCGCCACACGCGGCTGCGGGGCGCCTTCACGATGACGGTCTTCTCGATGCGGTCCGTCGCGGTCGTGCTTGTCATATGCAACCTCTTGGTTGCCTAAATGTTAACGGAGAAGACCAGCGATATGCAACCGTAAGGTTGCGGATGGGCGATGAGCCACGGCTGGGAACTCCGGAACTGTGCCGCGGCCGCTGCCGTATTCGACAGCATGAACGCGATTGCACAAACGAGGCTGACTCTGCTGGGCGTTGCATTGGCCCTTGTTCCTGCGACCGGCTGTGGCATTGACGTGCACGAGGCCGAGCGCGGCAAGAGCGTGGATATCAAGAGCGTGCTCGGGGATGTGTCGGTTCGGACCAACGTCGACAATGCCGACACGGGCCTGCCCGTCTATCCCGGCGCACAGCCGTTGCGCGAGCATGGCGAGGATCAAAGCGCCAACGTCAACGTGGCCAGCCGCTGGTTTGGTGTCAGGGTCATCGCGGCCAAGTATCAAAGCGACGACGCAAACGACAAGATTCTCGAGTTCTATCGCCGCGAGATGAATACCTACGGGCCTGTCACGGAGTGCCGCGGGAATGTTGATTTTCGCGGCGGTCCTGGCAACAAGCGGATGGTCTGCAAGGAACAGCCGTCGTCGGACGAGGTGCAGCTGGCCGCCGGCACCGAAGGTCGCCAGCGTGTCGTCGCCGTGAAGCCTCGAGGGAACGGGTCAGAGTTCTCGCTCGTGTACGTGAATACGCGCGGCTGAGCCGCGGCGGGCATTCTTCTTGGGTACTCCGGGATGGAGGCCCACCCCCATGACTGGAACTCGACTGTGGTCATTACTGATCGGGGCCGCGCTCGTTCTTGCGATCGCCGTCCCCGCCGCCCAGACGCTGGGCGAAAAAGAGCGCTTCAACGCGATCGCTATCGTCAACAACACCCGCGCAGCTGGAGCGGGCACCGTTCAGATTGACGTCAACAGGTGGTCAACGTCGGCGGAACGCACGACGTTGCTGGATGCCCTCAAGAAGCACGGCGCCGAGAAACTGCTCGACAGCCTCAAGGGCATGAAATCGGTCGGCACGATCAAGACCCCAGACTCGCTCGCGTATGACCTGCGCTTCGCGAGTCAGACACCGTTGCCTGACGGCGGACGTCGCATCGTGCTCGCGACGGATCGGCCGATCGGCTTCTGGGAAGCGGTGCATCGGCCGCGGACGATCGATTACCCGTTCACGGTGATTCAGATGGAGATTGGCAAGGACGGGAACGGCAAAGGCACGCTGTCGTTGGCCACCAAGATCATCCCCGCGGGCGACACGATCGTCCTCGAGAATTTCGACACCTCACCGATCATGCTGACGGAGATCAAATCGGAAACACGCACGTAACTGGCTCTTCCTCTGCGTTAGACTGTGGCGCGGAGGAGAGCATGAGCACGACTCGGGCTTGGGTCCCTGTCATCGCAGTGGTGGCGCTGGCTACAACGGTGCTGCAGTCGCAGCAGCCGCAGCAGCCGGCGCCCGGCACGCCAACGCAGCTGGCCGCGGTGCCGGCCAGAGAGCCCTCATGGGCATTTCCTGTTCAAGCGGGCCAGTTGCCGGCGGAGCCTCCAGGACCGAAGACGGTGCCTGGAAGCACGAAGAAGTACACGCCTCAGGAAATCGACGATCTGCTCAATCCGCCCGACTGGTTTCCTGACGAGCACAAGCCGGCGCCGTCAATCGTCGTGAAGGGACACGGCATGGCGCTCGCGTGCGGATCGTGCCATCTGATGTCGGGAACCGGCCACCCCGAGTCGAGCGACGTCACCGGATCGACGGCCGATTACATTTACCAGCAGCTGCAGGATTTCAAATCCGGCGCGCGTAAGGACTACGCGCGGATGAACGGCATCTCGGCCGAGTTGTCGGATCAGGAGATGCGTCAGGCGGCCGAGTACTTCGCGTCATTGCCACGCGTGAAATGGTCGACTGTGAAAGAAGCCGCGATGGTGCCGAAGACGTTCGTCGGCCAGGGGCGCATGCGATTCATCGATCCGAAGGCCACGGGTATGGAGCCTATCGGCAAGCGTATCATCACGCTGCCCGAAGATCAGACGCGTGCCCGCCTGCGCGATCCGAAGATCGGGTTTGTGTCGTATGTGCCACCGGGGAGCGTCGGAAAAGGGAAGGCGCTGGTTGAGAATGGTGGCGGCGGCAAGACGGTGCAGTGCAGCATCTGCCACGGTGAAGGGTTGAAGGGGCTCGGCAACGTGCCGCGCATTGCCGGCGTGCATCCGATCTATCTGGCGCGCCAGCTTCATCTCTTCAAGGAAGGCGATCGCAAAGGACCGGATTCACCGCTGATGAAGCGGCCGATCGAAAAGCTCACGGACGATGACATTCTGAATATCGCGGCGTATGTCGGAGGTCTGCCGCCGCAGTAAGACACGAGCAGGTGAGCGCGGGGGCGATGCCCCCGCGCCCCGCGTTGTTACGGTTTGTAGTCAGCAGTTGCTTCGGACGTCTTCGCGACGTCCTTCCCGCCAGTCCCCTCGAGAATCTCTTCGGCCTTCTTCGCCCACTTGCGATCGTCACAATGGACCGAGACGAGGTACGCGCCTTCGCGTAGGCGGCCCGCATAGCGTTTGGCTTCGACCTCGGGAATGCCAGCGCCAATCAGTCCGCCGACGAGACCGCCGGTCGCGCCGGCAGCACCCGCCCCGGCGAGGGCAGCGACGATGGGGCCGGCCGCCACGATCGGGCCCACGCCCGGGATCGCCAACGCGCCAATGCCTACTAACCAGCCGAGCACTCCGCCAATCGCCGCGCCCGTGCCGGCGCCGGCCGTGAACCCTTCAGGTGCCTTCGTGTTGATCTCGTGCGCGAGATCGCGAGTGGTTCGGTCGCGCTCCGGAAGAATCGCCGAGATGTCGCTATTGCGGAATCCGGCGGCGCGGAGCGACTCGAGCGCACGCTCGAACGCGACACGATCCGGATAGATGCCATACGCAACCAAGTCTGTGGCCATGTGTTCCCCTCCTTGATGGGTTGAAGACGCCGCGCGCACGCGTAGGAAGGGTAAGAGCAGCAAGCATGCCGATTCCGATTCGTACCTCAACGTCTGCATTGAGGCAACCTCAACGTGTGCGTTGAGACCCGACTCAGCCTCGAGTGTGGTGTAGCCGAGCTCAGATCTGCGGCTGGCGCGTGAGAAACGCGATGAGCTCCTCGGCTGCGCCGCGTTCATCGTCGGTCTTGTGCCAGCGCGCGCGACGCGCGGGCATGACCGATCGCTTCATCTCGGCGGCCCATCCGGTTGAGCACGCGTGCCCACGGCCAGCCAATCTGGATGGCGGCGCGGATCTGCTCGAACTGCCAGGCGACGTTGCGCGCCCGGCCCTCGCCCGCGTTGGAAACGACCGTGAAATTGGGACTCTTCACCTCGATCCAGGGGTCGTCGGCAGCGGACAGCGACGGTACGAATGTCGCCAACAGCACGAGCGATACGCCCAAGCGAGTGCGCACACGAGCCTCCAGTCTGAATCTGAAAACGTCGCGGAGTGGAAAGTCGAACACATCCGCGACGTGGAATCCAGTCCGGGCTGGAGACTGCGTGGTTTGGCACTAACGGGCGGCTGTGGCCGCCGGTTGCGCGAAGGGGTTCTCGTCGGCGCTCGGTCCGTAGATCGACGGCACCGGCACATTCAATTGACGCAGATATACCGACATCTGACCACGATGGTGATACCAGTGGTTCAACATGATCGCGCGCAGCGCGGCGATGCGCGGCATCGCCATGATCTCGCGATCGCCGTCGAGCACCTTCCATGTCGCCATGAGCGCGGCATCGTCCATCGAGCCGAGCGCCGTCCTGGCTTGCTTCACGGTGTTCTCCAGCGCTGGCAACAACTCGCTCACCTGCGTCGCCGCCGGCTGCACGAACGCCGGCCGCTGCATCGAAGGCTGCGCGATCATCTGCGCGACGTTGCCTGGGACGGTCGCGATGTGCAGCGCGAGCTGGCCCAGTGACATCGACTTCTCGTGCGGTTTCCAGGTGAGATGCGCCTGCGGTACGCGTTCGAGGACGCGTCTGGTTGTCTGCGCCTCCTGCTCGAGCTCTTGAAGCATTCCATCAATGATGGCCATCTGATTCTCCTTTCAGCGGTTCTCGACGCGTTCGTCGAGGCGGCCTATCGCGCCGCTGCAGCCGCTGGCTGCACAAATGGGTTCTCGTCAGCGCTCGGTCCGTAGATCGACGGCACCGGCACATTGAGCTGACGGAGATAGACCGACAGCTGACCACGATGGTGATACCAGTGGTTCAGCATGACCGATCGCAGAAACGCGACACGCGGCATCGCCAGGATTTCCCGTTCGCCGTCGAGAATCCGCCATGTCGCTGCCATCGCGCTGTCGTCCAGGCCCTCCAACGCTTTACGTGCCCGCTTGACGCTGTCGTCGAGCATCGGCAGCAGCTCGCTCGCACTGGACGGCGATGGTTGTGGGAAGAGCGGACGCTGCATCGATGGTTGCGCCGCCGCTTCGGCGACGCCGCCGGGCACGATCGCGATGTGCATGGCCAGTTGGCCGAGTGTCATCGATTTCGCGTGCGGCCTCCATCCGAGGTGCGCATCCGGCACGCGCTCGAGTACGCGTCGGGTCGTCTGCGCTTCCTGTTCCAGTTCCTGTAGAAGTGTCTCCACGAGTGGCACGTCGTGCTCCCTTCTTACTTCTGTTGGCGTTCGGCGCCGGCCTGGATGCGCGCGAGGATCGACTTCCAGCCTGTGCCAACGCCCTTTCGGTGATCGTCGGAGATGAAGCCGAACGCGGTGTGTCTGAACGCGATGAGCGTTCCGCCCTCGACCTCAGTGAGCCGGTACTGCACGTTCGACATCACTGGATTTGACATGAACAGCGGTCCGTAGATCTCGAGCAGCGTCGGCTTCTTGATGGCCTGCACGTGTCCCCACATGTGACCGTTGTTGCCGCCGAGATCGCGGTACCAGCGACCGCCGGGCCACGCTTCGAGCACCATCGGGAACGGCTTGCCGTCCGGTGTTTCGTTCAGTCGTCCGATGTGACTCACGATCGAGTCGAACGTCGCCTCGAGCGAGGCGCGCACATGGACGTTGTCGGAGATCTCGAGCGTCAGATTTTCGAGCGTCGGTGCAGTCAGCATCACGATTCCTCTTTCTTCTTGGCCTCGGCGTGCGCCTTGATGCGCGAGAGTTGTCGTCCCCAATACCGCGAGAACGTGCCGGTCCACTCGTGGAGCGGCCGTAGCGCGTCAGCATTGGTGCGATAGAGCGTGCGGCGTCCGTCGCGTCGCATATCCACGAGTCCCACGTTGAGCAGCACCTGCAGATGCTTGGACACGGACGGTTGTCCGAGGCCGAGGGCAATGGCGATGTCGCCGACGGCACGCTCTTCCGGACCGAGATACTCGAGAATCTCGCGGCGCCTGGGTTCGGCGACCGCGTTGAACGCATCGGACGTTGTCGACGCGCGAGGCACGAGTCGATCATATTCCCATATAGGAATATGTCAAGTTCATCTGAGCCGCACCCGCGGTAGACTGCGCGAGGCGCGAACAAGGGAGGGTCGGTGAGGTCAGCGATTGCAGCGATCGTCGTCTTTGGGTGGGTGGCAGTCGTCTCGCCGTCGCTCGTCGCGCAATGGTCGTCGTATCCGACGAAGAACGTGCCGCGCGATGCGGACGGCAAGCCGAATCTCACCGCCGCGCCGCCGCGCACCGCCGATGGCGTGCCCGATCTCACGGGGATATGGAATTACGCCGGCGTGCTCGGTTTCCGCGGCGGACCACCGCCGTCACCTCCCGGCACGCCGGTGCAGGCGACGTTCTGGAACATCGAAGCAGGATTCAAAGAGGGATTGCCGTTCACGCCGTGGGGCCGCGAGGTTCGACGTCAGCGCATGGAGGGCAACAGCAAGGACAATCCCGATGCCGCATGTCTGCCGCTCGGCCACATGCAGCTGCACACGCACTCGCAGCCGCGGAAGATGATTCAGACGAAGGATGTGATCGTCATCATCTACGAGGCGAACGCCAACGTGCGGCAGATCTTCCTGGATGGACGCCCGGCGCCAACCAACGATCCGCAGCCGTGGTGGTACGGCTATTCACGCGGTCATTGGGACGGCGACACGCTCGTCGTCGAGACCACGAATTTCCGCGATGGCATGTGGCTCGACGTCAACGGCGCGCCGCTGACCGAGCAGGGCAAACTCACCGAACGCTTCCGTCGCCCGACGTTCGGCACGCTGGAGATCGATGTGACGATCGACGATCCGAAGGCCTATACGAAGCCGTGGACCGTCCGCGTGAATCAGCGATTGCTGGTGGATACGGAGCTGATTGAGTTCGTGTGCAACGAGAATCAGCAGTTCAATCCCGCGACAGGCGGGCCCTTGCCGAGACCGTAGAGCGTCTGCGCTCTGGACTTTAGCCTCTGGGCTCTAGGCTTACCAAAGCCCAAAGCCCAAAGCCCAAAGCCCAAAGCCTTTAGACTAAAGACCTATCCTGCGTTAGCAAAGGCGTAGCCGCGCTCCTGCGCGCGATTCACCGCGACGATGCCCGCCGCCACCATGTGCGCATTGCGGATCAAGTTCGACGTGAGCTCTTTGTACACCGCGTCGGCGTCGAGCTTGTGTGCCGCGGCGATTGCGCCGGCGTATCTCCGCGACGCCATCTGGCACACGGCGAAGTGCACGCCGCGTCCGATGAGCGCGTCGAGTGTCACGCCGCCGTTCGGCAACGCCGTCCCGTAACCGCTCGAGTTGTAGACGTTCACCGACGGCTTGGTCTTTGTCTTCGGGTCGTCGAAGTTCCCAGACGCCTCGCCCATGGCGGTGCCGTACTTCGCCCACATCGCATCCGAGAACGCGAACCCGGTAGAGTTGTGCCGCATCACGATGACGACTGCGGCGTCGCCGTTGCCGAGGCCGTAGCCGTTCTGGTTCGCGATGAAGAAGTTGTTCGCGAACGGTATCGCCATACCCAGGCCGGCGGGGCTCACCGTGTCGAAGATGAAGCGGTGCCCGCCCGGAATCTGATCGAGCCAATCGTCCTGCGCATGACGCACGGGCCGCCACGGCGCTGACGCGCTCGACTGCGCGGCGGCGGACTCACTGCGGAAGACGGTTCCGCTGAGGATGGCCGCCCCCGCGGCGAGTCTCGAGAGAAACGATCGTCGGGCTCGTGCTTCTGTAGTCGTAGGCATGTGTGTCCTCGCGCGCAGTCATGATACGTTGGCTCGCGAGGAGAGTGCCAATGGCTGACGCCAGTTCTGCGAATCAGCGAAAGATTCTGTCAAACCAGAGAACCATCATGGGGAATCAGCGGAAGATCCTCGCCAATCAGGGCCGGCTCGAAGCCAATCAGAAAAAGATTCTGGCCAATCAGAAACGGATTCTCTCGAAGATCTCCTGATGGTGTAGTGTCCGGCTTCCCTGGGCGCCGAAGCGCACAGCACGAAGGCGGCAGCCGGACATCACCGCTATGGCGTCCAGATCCGCGAACCCCCGCCCGCCAGGGTCAGCATCACCTCGTTCAATCGCTTCACGAACGACGCCGGATCCTCGAGCTGCCCGCCTTCGGCCAACAACGCCTGGTCGAAGAGGATGTGGCTCCAGTCGCTGAATCGCCGCTCGTCCGATTCGTCCTTGAGCCGCTGGACAATCGGATGCTGCGGGTTGATCTCGAGGATCGGCTTCGACCCAGGAACGTTCTGACCCGCTGCCTTGAGCATGCGCTCGAGATGCGCGCTCATCCCGTGCTCGTCGCTCACCAGGCACGACGGCGAATCGGTGAGGCGGTTCGTCACGCGGACCGCGCTCGCGCGATCCTTCAGCGCGCTCTGGATCCGTTCGACGAAGCCCTTGTTCTCATCCGCAGACTTTTCCTGTTCCTGCTGCTGCTTCTCCGCTTCGCCACCCAGCTTGCTCAGATCCAATCCGCCCTTCGCCACGGAGTGCAGCGACTTGCCGTCGAACTCGGTCAGCAGCGAGACCACCCATTCGTCGACGCGATCGGACATCAACAGGACTTCTACGCCAAGCTTGCGGAAGATCTCGAGGTGCGGACTGTTCCGCGCCGCCGAGTAGCTGTCGGCGGTGATGTAGTAGATCGCGTCCTGGCCCTCTTTCATC
>JBKPRH010000056.1:0-5573 GCA_046765795.1 Acidobacteriota bacterium
ACATAGCCTATGCGCACGACCTACTCGACCGCGCTCGTGCTCGAGGCCTTGTCCCACGGCTATCACTACGGGTTCGACATCATGGACGCGACCAACCTGCCGAGCGGAACGGTGTATCCAATCCTCCGCCGGCTCGAGCGCGAAGGCATGGTCACCTCGCAGTGGGAGGACAGCGAGGTCGCACAGAACGAGCCGAGGCCGCAGCGCCGGTACTACGAGCTGACGGCGGATGGCCGGACAGCGCTCGCCGACACCGCCGATCGATACCGCGCCCCACGCGGCGCGCGTGCGTTGCGCCCCGCGCGCCACTCGCGAGGCTAGCCATGTCTCACCACAGCGACACGTTCGCGCTTCGCCTGTCACTCGGTCTCATTCGCGCGGTTCGACGACTCGTGCCCGCGGTGATTCGCGACGAGTGGGTCCGCGAGTGGGAAGCCGAGATCCAGCACAGATGGTCGGCGGTCAATCGACGACAGCCTGCAGAGTGGCGCGATCGTGCGGACGTCGTCCGGCGTTCGACCGGCGCGATTGCCGATGCAGCCTGGCTGCGGCAGCAGTTCACGTTCGATCGCGACATCATGCGCGACGTGCGCTACGCGCTGCGCATGCTGCATCGACGTCCGGTGATGTCGGCGTTGGCGGTGCTCGTGCTCTCGGTGGGAATTGGTGGAACGGTTGCCGTGGTCTCCGTCATCGATACGTTGCTGCTGCGCGATCTGCCGTATCGAGACGCAGACCGCATCGCGACGGTGTGGCTCACCAACCGCGAGCACCAGGAAGAACGCGACGGAGTGTCTCCGGGAGCGTTCCTCGACTGGCGCAAGAGATCGAACGCGTTTGAGACGATCGCCGCCGAGGCACCCGAGAGCTTCGACTACCTCGATGGACCGGTCCCCACGACACTCGTCGGCGGTCGCGTCACCGAAGGCTTCTTCGAAGCGCTCGGTGTTCAGCCGTTACTCGGCCGCACGTTCTTCCGCGAAGAGCATTCCGAAGGCAAGTCATCCGTCGCCATCATCAGCTACGGCACGTGGCAGCGGCTGTTTGGCGGACGATCGTCAATCGTTGGCGAGAAGGTCCGATTCGAAAACAGAGCGTTCGAGATCGTTGGTGTGCTGCCGCGATGGTTCCATCCGGCGATGCAGAACATGGTGCGTGAAGAGGAGATCTGGGCGCCCAAGGTCTTGCAGACGTTCGAGTACGACAACCGGCGCACGCGGTACTGGACCGTGGTCGCGCGTCTCGCACCCGGCGTGGACATGGGCGAGGCCCGAGCCGACCTCTCGACAATCTCCTCACAGCTCGCGCGTGAGTACCCGAACACGCTCACCAACATGACGGCGACGATCGTCCCGCTCCGCGACCACCTTGCCGGCGCGATCCGCGAACCGCTTCGCGTCGTGTTTGGCGCGGTCGTGCTGGTACTGCTCCTTGGATGTGCGAATGTCGCGAGCCTGCTGCTGGCCAGAGCCGCGGATCGACAACGCGAGTTCGCGCTGCGCGCGGCGATCGGCGCGAGCGGATGGCGGATGATCCGTCAGACCCTCGTCGAGAGTGTCGTCTTGTCAACGTTGGCGTGTCTCGCCGGACTCGCCGTCGCACAGATCGCGATCGGCGGACTCGTCGCCGTTGGCTCCAGCAGTGTGCCGCAATTAGGTGAGCTCGCACTCGACGGGCGCCTCATGGCCTTTGCGCTCGGCGCCTCGATCGTGACGGCGATCCTCGTCGGTCTGTGGCCGGCGATCCGGCTCTCGAAGCGCGCGACTCGCGATGAGCTCGCGCAGAGCGGCGCAGGCACAACCGGCGGACGCGAGCGTCGTCGCTTCGTCTCCACGCTCGTCGTCTCTGAAGTGGCGCTTGCGCTCGTCCTCCTCGTGTCGGCAGGTCTGCTGATCCGCAGCTTCACCACGCTTGCCGCGGTCGATCCAGGGTTTGGCAAAGCGAATGTCGCGATCCTGCAGGTGTTTCCATACGGGCCTCTGTACCGCACGGATGCGCAGCGCCAGGTGTTCTTCGACCAGGCGATTGAACGTATTCGGGCGTTGGCTGGCGTCGAACGCGCCGGTCTCGTATCAGCCATGCCGTTCAGTGCCGCCAATATCAATATCGAGGGCGGCTTCAAAGTCGAAGGACGGCCGGAGATGCCCGAAGCCGATCGGCCGAGCACGTTTCTCACGGTCGCCACCGCCGACTACTTTCGCGCGATGGACATTCACCTGAAACAGGGTCGCCTGTTCAACGACGACGACCGTGCGAACGGCACACTGGTCGGGCTGGTCAACGACAAGGTCGCCGAGCACTTCTGGCCCGGAGCGAGTCCGATCGATCAACGAGTCAGCGTGAACTGGCTCGGAGAATGTCGCACGCTGCAGGTTGTCGGCGTTGTCGGTCGCCTCCGGCACGAAGCACTCGATCGCGACGCGCGCGCCGAAGTGTTCATGCCGCTCGCGCAGACACCTTTCGGATCGATGACGTTTGTGGTGAGGACGACGAATGATGCGGCCGCGTTGATCCCCGCGCTGCGGTCGCGGATTTGGGAGGTCGATCGCACGCTGCCGATCTACGACGCATCAACGGTGAGCACGCTGGTCGCGCAGACCCTGGCCGCGCGGCGATTCGTGACGAACTTGCTCACCGTGCTCGCCGGCCTCGCTTTTCTGCTCGCAACGCTCGGTATCTACGGCATGCTGGTGTTCTCGACGACGCAGCGCACGCGCGAGATCGGAATTCGGATGGCGGTCGGAGGCAAGGCGAGAGACATCCTCTCGCTGGTGCTCGGCGAAAGCGCGCGTCTTATCGCGGTGGGATTGTTCCTTGGGCTGCTCGGTGCGATGGCGGCTGCGCGAGTGCTCGCCGCGCTGCTGTACTCCACGTCTCCGACGGATCCGCTGACGCTCGCGGCGACAACGCTGCTGCTTGCGGCGGTCGCGCTCCTCGCGTGTTACGTGCCCGCGAGGAGAGCGACGCGAATCGATCCGCTCACTGCCCTTCGGACGTAGGGCACGTCCTTTGCGACGTGCCTTCCGGCCGGTCCAAAAGGACCGGCCCTACTTGCCGCGATAGATCACGCGCCAGATCTTTCCCTTCTGGCTCTCGCCGATATACAGCGAGCCATCAGGCGCCTGTGCGATCCCATCGGGGCGCGCGACGGCGTCGCCCGGATTGGCGAGCGGCGTCTTGCCGGTGAATCCGTCAGCAAAGACTTCGAACTGACCCGACGGCTTGCCATTCGAGAACGGCTGGAACGTCACGTTGTAGCCGGCCTGCGGAAGCGGCGCGCGATTCCACGAGCCGTGGAAGGCGATGAACGCGCCGTTGCGATACTTCGCCGGAAACTGCGAGCCCGTGTAGAACTTGACGTCCACCGGCGCCCAGTGCGCGGGAAACGCCGCCACCGGTGACATGAACTTCGAGCAGCGGCCAACCTCTTTGCCGTCGCCGCCGTACTCGGGATTCAGCACCAGCTGCTTGGTCGTGTAGTCGTAGAAGCAGTACGGCCAGCCGAAATCCGAACCCTGTGTTGCCCGATACATCCCTTCCGCCGGACGCTCGGCGTTGTCCTTCGCCGTGAAGTTCATCGGCCAGAACGTGTCGAGCTGATCGCGGTTGTGCATGACGACATAGACCGCGCCGTCGTGCCAGGTGATCGCCGGCATCTGCCGCATGCCCGTCGCGAAACGCGTGCCCTGCTCCTGCGTCTGTCCCACCTTGTTCTCGTCGAACTTCCAGATGCCGCCGTGCTTCTCGAGAATCGGACACGGATCAACGCCCTTCACTCCGGGACGACGGTCCGGCTGCTGACAGGCGTTCGACGGTGCGCCGACGTTGATATAGAGGCCGCCGTTGCCATCGAAGGCGATGCCTTTGTCTTCGTGCTGCCGATCCATCGGGAGGCCGGTGACGATCGTCTCGGACGGGCCGGTGGGCTTGAGTTGCCCGGCCGTCATCTTGATCCGCTCGATCGTCGTCGGATGCGCGAGGTAGACGTAGCCGTTGCGAAGCGCGATCCCGGTCGTGCTGCCGCTGCTGAACGGCTCCTTCATCTCGAAACGGCCGTCGCCATTCGTATCGCGCAGAGCCACGGCACCGCCGCCGACCTCTGGTTGCCCACGTCCGCCGCTCGTCATGAGCGCGACATAGAGATCACCGTTGGGCGCTGCGACCATGTGTCGCGCAGCGCCGAGGTTCTCGGCGACGACCAGGGCACAGAATCCAGGAGGCAGCGAGATGCCGCCGTTATCGGGATCGCACATTGGCCGCGTCTGCCCGCTGACGCCGGCGACCACAAACCCGAGCGCGGCAACCGCGCCTGCGATGGTGACTGCACGTGTTCTGCTGAGATTCACGTCTCTTCTCCCTTGTCGAGCGATTATGGCCGAATTCACGACGTCTCTGATTCTGACGAGGAATTAATCAAGAGTTCAGACACTGCCACCCCTACCGTCGTTTATCGTGAAGGGCATGCTGAAGGTACGACCGCTGTACACGGCGAGTGTGTTCGTTCTGCTCGCCTCACTCGTGTTGATCGCTGCGTGTCAGAAGCCGGCCGAGACCGCTGCCGCACCCGCGGCCGCTGCGCCACCTCCACCCGAATACACGCCGACCGCGACGGTGAAGGATCTGATGCAGTCCGTCGTGGACCCGAATGCTGATGTGGTGTGGCTCGCCGTCACCACGGTGCAGAGCAACAAAGGCACCGTCGAAACCAGGCCGAAGACCGATGAGGAATGGACCAAGGTCCGGCATGGCGCGGTCGCGTTGATGGAAGCCTCGAACCTGCTCATGGTGCCTGGTCGCCATGTCGCGCGTGCGGGCGAAAAGTCTGAAACGCCCGGCGTCGAGCTCGAACCTTCCGAGATGGAAGCCCTGATCAACAAGGACCTTGGCGCCTGGCGCAAGCGCGCGCACGGCCTCCACGAGGCCGGTGCGGCCGCGATCCAGGCGATCGATGCCAAGGACGCGGACAAGCTCTTCGAAGTTGGTGAGCAGATCGAGCGCGCGTGCGAGTCCTGCCACTCGCAGTACTGGTATCCCAACGAGAAGATTCCACCGGTACCGACGTCGGGTGCACAGTAGTCACCGCCGATCCGACGAAAGGAGCTGCATGCTGACGAGTCGAGGACGGTTAATTGCCTGGGCTGGGCTGGTGTTCGTCGCTGCACTGGCCTCGCAGCAATGCTCGTCCAAGCCCGCCGCGACGTCCACCGCCGCGAGTCCTGCTGCGCCGTCGCTCGATTCGTCGCTCGCGCCCACGCTCTCCGTCAAGGAGTTGATGGAGCACATCATCGATCCAACCTCCGATTGGATTTTCGATGCCGCGGTGATCGACATCAGCCGCAAGGGCATCACCGAGACGAAACCGCTCTCCGACGATGACTGGCTGAAGGTCGAGCGCGGCGGCTACGTGCTGGCCGAAGCGACGAACTTGCTGAAGATTCCGCGGCGGATGGTGCCGGCCGATGAAGAAGGCAAGCCGCATCAGCCTGGTGAGCCGGAGCTGCCACCGGAACAGATTCAAGCCAAGATCGAGAAGGACCGCGCGCTCTGGTACAAGCACGCCGATGGATTGAAGG
>JBKPRH010000057.1:0-10143 GCA_046765795.1 Acidobacteriota bacterium
ATCCCGGTGCGATCATTTGCGGTGTGCTCGTCTACCTGATCGGTTGGATGGTCATACCCGAGAGTCAGGCGCCGGTGTCTGCAGGAACCACTCCGCGAAGCGCTGAATCCCTTCCTTGAAGGGCGTGCGCGGTTCGTATCCGAGCAGCTCGCGAGCTTTGGCGACGCTCGCCCACGTTTGCGGCACGTCGCCAGCCTGCTCGGGTTTCCACTCGATCGTCGCCTGCCTCCCGAGCGCCTCCTCGATCGTGTGGATCATCTCGAGCAACGTCACCGTGGCGTTGTTCCCCAGATTGACCACTTCGTAGCGAGTGCGGTCGTAGTGAATCGCGCCGCGGATGCCGGCAACAATATCATCAATGTACGTGTAGTCGCGTCGTGTGCTGCCGTCGCCGAACACCGGAATCGGTCGCCCGCTGCTTATCAGTTTCGCGAATTTGTGAATCGCCAAATCCGGACGCTGCCGCGGCCCATACACAGTGAAGAATCGCAGTGCGATGAATCGCACGTTATACAGGTGACTGTAGACGTGTCCGAGCAGCTCGCCGCTCACTTTCGTGCTGGCGTACGGGCTGATCGGCTGAAGCACATAGTCGTCCTCGCTCCACGGCACGCGCGGATTAACGCCGAAGACGCTGCTCGATGACGCGAAGACGAAATGCGGAATCTTCTGTCGCGCAGCGATCTCCAGCAGGTTCTGCGTACCTCTGACGTTGACGTCCTGATAGGTCACGGGACGCTCGATCGAGGGCCGCACGCCCGCCATCGCGGCAAGGTGCACAATCGCATCGAACCGCGTGTTCAGCTGCTGTGAGAGGCTGTCGGCGTCGCGAAGATCTCCTTCAATCAACCGATATCGCGGGTGCCGGAGGTGCTCGCGGATATTGCGTTGTTTGAGCTCGCGGTCGTAGAACGCATCGAAGTTGTCGAGAACCGTGATCTCGACGCCATCCGCCAAGAGCGAGTCAACGACGTGACTGCCTATGAATCCGGCGCCACCGGTGACGAGGACGTGCATGTGACGAGTCAGCTCGCCACGCCGACGCGTGGCGTCAGAGCGAGTGCCACCTGCGCGATCTGATCCGCCGTCAACTCGGGGAACATCGGCAGCGACAGCACTTCGGCCGAAGCGCGTTCGCAGACAGGGAATGCGCCGGCCGCGTACCCCAGATCGCGATATGCAGGCTGTAAGTGGACAGGAATTGGATAATGCACTCCGGTCTGTACTCCTGCGTCGTTCAGCCGTTCACGCCACGCGTCGCGCTGCTGAAGCCGAACCACGTACAGGTGATACACGTGCCGCACGTCGCGGCGTTCGCGAGGCAGTTCCACTGACGTCTCGGCCAGGCGACGCGCATACTCGGCGGCGTTGCGCCGGCGCGCCTCCGTCCAGGCTTCGAGGTAACGAAGTTTCACGCCGAGAATCGCCCCCTGGACGCCATCCATGCGGTAGTTGAAGCCGCGATACTTGTGTTCGTAGCGCGTCTCCTCGCCCCACGCGCGCAGCAGTCGGATCTTCTTCGCGATCTCGGGATCGCTCGTGACCACCGCACCGCCTTCGCCGTAAGCGCCGAGATTCTTACCGGGATAAAAGCTGAAGCAACCGATCTGACCGATCGACCCGCACCGCTTTCCTTTGTACTCGGAGCCATGCGCCTGACACGCATCCTCGATCACCACGAGATTGTGCTTTCGTGCGATCGCCATGATCGGATCCATGTCCGCTGGCTGCCCGAAGAGATGCACCGGAATAATCGCCTTCGTCCTCGGCGTAATCGCAGCCTCGAGCTTCGTCGGGTCCATCGTGAGGAACTCGGGCTCGACGTCGATGAGCACCGGCGTGGCGCCCGCGTACTCGATCGCGGCAACAGTCGCAACGAACGTGAAGGGGACCGTGATCACCTCGTCGCCGGGTCCGACACCTGCAGCGAGCAGCGACAGATGCAGGGCGCTCGTGCCCGTGTTCACGCCGATCGCGTCGGAGGTCTGACAGAACGCGGCGAAATCACGTTCGAATGCCGCAACCGCGGGACCGAGGATGAACTGTGCGTTCTCGAAGACCTTGGCCACCGCAGCGTCGATCTCGGGCTTCAACGCGCGGAACTGGGCTGGTAAATCGACAAACGGGATCATGCGTCGACCGCGCTCCCGACGCCGACGAGACGGCCTTTGGCCGCTATCGATTCACTCGCCGCTTCGAGCAGTCGAACGACACGAAGTCCGGCCTCACCATCGGTCGTCGGTTTCGTGCTCTGACGAATGCAGTCAACGAAGTGCGCCGCTTCGACGCTGAGCGCTTCGGTCACGGCCAACTGCGGCGCCCACATGTCGCCGGTGCGATATCCAATCAGCATTTGATAAACGTTTTCCGGACTGGGATTCACTGAAATGCCTCGGTCGTACACTTTGATCTTTTCGCTGCCCTCGAGGTCGTCGAACATTACCATGCGGCGACTTCCACCCAGCAACGTACGACGCACCTTCACCGGCGACAGCCAGTTCACGTGAACGTGCGCGATCAAACTGTCCTCGAAGAACATCGTCATATAGGCGATGTTCTCGGGACGACCGGGGAGATGCGCCAGCCCGGTGCATGACACGGAGACCGGCCGTTGGCGCAGCACGTAGTCCATGATCGCGAGATCGTGGACCGCGAGATCCCACAGAACGTTGACGTCCTTCTGGAAGAGACCAAGGTTGATGCGAACGGAATCGTAGTAGTAGATCTCACCAAGCTCGCCGCTCTCGGAGAGTTCCCTCATCTTGCGCACGGCGCCGGTGTAGACGAAGGTATGTCCCACCATCAGCACCAGGTTGCGTGCCTGCGCTTCGTCGATCAGCCGACTCGCCTCATCGCTGTTGGCAGTGATCGGCTTCTCGACGAGCACGTGCTTGCCTGCGCGCAGCGACGCCAGGGCCAGATCGAAATGTGTCTCCACCGGCGTGGCGATGACCACAGCATCGACGTGCGGATCGTTGTACACCTCCGCGGCCGTCGTCGCCGTCGTGATACCCGGATACCGTCGCGCTAATTGCGCGAGGCGCTCCTGCCGGGGATCGCAGACCATCCGCACCACGGCGTCCTTGCAGTCGACGAAATTGCGAACGAGGTTCGGCCCCCAGTAGCCGTAGCCGACCACTCCAATCCGTATCACTCCACCCTCACCCTTTTCCGCTTCGCGCAAGAAGCCGCGCCGGTACACCGGCAACGGTCGCTCCCGGGGCGACGTCCTGTGTCACGACGGCGCCCGCGCCGATAAGAGCCTCTTCACCGATCGTGAGGCCGCACATGATCGTCGCGCCGCTACCGATTGACGCTCCGCGCTTGACACGCGTCGGCACCACGGTCCAATCCGCTTCAGTCTGCGGCCGGCCGTGGATGGTCGCGCGGGGACGTGGGTCGTTGATGAAGACGACACCGTGTCCGACGAATACATCATCCTCTATCGTGACGCCTTCGCAGACGAATGAGTGCGAAGAGATCTTGCAGCGCTGACCGACCACGGCGCCCTTCTGGATTTCGACGAACGCGCCGATCTTGGTATTCGCACCAACACGGCAGCCATAGAGGTTCACGAGATCGGGGTGGAAGATGATGACGCCTTCACCAAGGGTGACGCTCGACGCGATGGGCATTGAGAAATCCTACTATCTCATGCGTAAGGGGCAACCTTGTTGCGTGCGCGAAAAACCGCTCGGCCGTGCGAGAATACCTCTTCCGCAAGACCTCTTGTGAAAAACGCTTCTTCACGTGTCCGTTCGTTCGTGCGAATGCTATCGCTCGCGTCGATCGTGGCGACCGCGGCGTGCGGTGGTGACGACGATCGTCCGCCAACGACACCGCCACCGACGACGCCACCGCCGACATCACCTCCGCCGAGCGGGGACGGTGTCACCGTGACCGGATCCGAACGGATCGGGTGGACCCAAACCGTTCAGGGGTCCCAGAGCATCCAACAATTTCGATTCGCCGCGTATGTCGACAACCGGTCACGCGCAAATCTCGCGAGCGTGCAGTGTGCCTCGAGCGGCACGGCCAATGTGTTCAATTGCTCTGCGGCACTCCCCCAAATGTCACAAGGGCGTCATTCCCTTCAGCTTTCCACCTTCGACCCGGCGGGAATAGAAAGCGCGCCGTCAGCCGAGCTGGTTCTGAACGTCGTTGGGCGAATCGTCGTATCTTCGGCTCCTGTTCCTGGCGTCCCAGCCACGACCTGCGTTGACGCGACCGGCGCATCGGCATGCTACGCCGTTGACGTGCTGGTGCAGGGGCTGTCGCAGCCGAGCAACTTGTTGACCACTGCAGATGGCCGATTGCTGTTTGTCGAACGACAGACCGAGGTCTTCCTGTTCGAAAGAGGGCAGCTTCTGCGCAGTACCCTCGTGGCGCCGGACTCCGGTGCGACGATTCAATCGATCGCACTCGCCGCCGATTTCGAGAGCAGCCGTTATGTGTTTGCCGCAATCGCCGCTGCACGAGACGAACAGCGAACGCTCTCGATCGTGCGCTTCCGCGAAGCGGGCGGCACCTTGGCGGAGGCGGCCGTCATCGTACCCGACTTGCCGATCGCTAACGAGGGAGAGGTCGCTTTGTCTGTGGGCGACGGCAACGATCTGTATGTCGCGCTGCCAGCTGCAGACACAACGAAGACGAGCAGCGCGGGGGTCATTTTGCGATTCGATTCGCAAGGTGCTGCCAAAGGACAGTCACGCCTGGCCTCAGCGGTGCTTGCCGAGTCGAGCCCGCGTCCCGCGAAACTCGCATGGGGTGACGGGCGATTGTGGCTCGCGGGTCTCGAGACAGCGACCTCACCGGCGCTGGGCCAATTGTCGATGGAGCGCGACGCTACACCGGACCCCGGGCCGCGTCACGCCGAGCCAGTGCAGGTGAAAGGGTTTCCCTCAGCGGGATGGGGAGTCCGCGATCTCGCGCCGTCACAGGGCGCTGCAAGGAGCGAACAGTCTGGCCTGTTCTTCGTGCTCGAAAATCCGCGTGCGCTCTACCGACTCGTGAACACCGAGAACGGCGTCCTGACGCCGGCCCTCGTCCCTCTCGCCTCGCTGCTGCCGGAAGCGGTCTCGACTGCACCAAATGACGTCGTGTATGTCGCCGCAATGCTCGCGTCGGATCCATCGCAGGGCGTCATTCTGCGGCTGATGCCGGTCGCGGCACGTCGCGCGCTTCCGCGTTAAGTCGCGGGGACCAGTCGCGAACCGCGTGAGGCATGCACCGGCGGCGAAGCCGGCTGCTCTTGACTCTCTTTGGCGAGCACTTCCACGAGCGACGCGAACGCGAAGTTCGACACGAGTCGTTCCAAACGACCTTCGGTCTCACCAAGGTTGCGGTAGTGACGAAATCGACTGAGCCACGACCCCGGCAGACGAGGCTGATCGGGATCGATCTCCCACGGGTGGATATAGAAGATCGCCGGTCGTCCTTCGACGTCGTTCAACCGACGAATTCCCCACTGCGTCCACGCATAGGGCAGTAGACGGAAATACCCGCCACCGGCGACAGGAAAATTCGTTCCACCCACGCGCACCGTAGACCCCGGGCATTCCCAGATCGTTCCCGAGTTCGTCTGCACGGTGTGAAACCGGCGAGGGGCCGACGGCACACCGTACCGATCGTGACGAATCGGAAAGATGCTCGCGTCGTAGATGAACCCTTCCTCGAGAAGTACGTCGAGTGCCCAGAACGATCGTTTGATGATCGAGAAGCTCGGCGCTCGATATCCGTATACGGGTACCTTCACTGCTGCGGCAATGGCCTCACGCGAGCGACGGAGGTCATCTCGGAACTGCTCTGGCGTCTGGTCATAGACCAGGCGATGCGAGAACCCGTGCGATCCGATCTCGTGCCCGCGGGCAGCGATATCCCGCACGAGACCCGGAAAGCGTTCGGCCACCCATCCGAGTACAAAAAACGTCGCGCGGACATTCGCGCGATCAAACAATTCGAGCAGTCGCTCCGTATTCCGGCTCACACGGCTGTCGAGCGTCTCCCACTCCGAGCGTGACACCGTATTTTCAAACGCGGACACATGGAAGTAGTCCTCTACGTCTACCGTCATGGCATTGACGATTGGCGTCTCAGAATTCGCAGGACTCTTCATTCGTGGTGCCACGACGATGCAAGCATATCGCCACTGACTGCGGTCGCTCGACACACACACGTCAAGCCACCCCTCTTCAGATTCACGTGGGAATCGGATTGGCTAAAGTTGACCCGGCGCCGGTCGTCTAGGAATGACATGACATTAGTCGTCGGACGCAGGACCTTTCAGACCTCTCCGAGACTCCGACATTCTGCACTGCTTCGAAGCCGCTCGCGTTCCTCCGTTCGGCCGGAGGATCCGTTTTCGCTCTCTGATCGAAGACGGTCTCAGTTCAGCGCGTTCAACAGGTTGGCGATGAGGCCGCCCTGCACGTCCAAACCCCAACACGATGCTCGGAAAATGGTGGTATCAAAGCACATTTGCTTGTTCTTAATACGGCAGACTTTTTTCTTTAGGGCCCAAGGTAGGTTCAGGTTTGAAGACACCCGGCCTGTCCAGAACCGTTCCGGCTGAGGTCCGAGCGGGAGGGCTAAGTGCATACAATGAACGGCTTAGCTTGGGCTGAACAGTGCAAGCATCGAATGGCGACCTCCTTGCACCCCTGAGGTCCGCTTCATATGCGACGGGCATCCAAAGGTGTGCGCTGGGCAATGTTGAGCATTTGTCACGACAAATTCCTGGCGGCACCAGACCGACTCCTCCCACCATTGAGAAACGTCGTGTCATCTCGGGACATGGCGGGAGGGCTTGGCGCGTCCTGCCCGCGCGAGCGCCTGAGTCGTAACGTGCAGGGGTGCGGCGAGTAGAACAATGTACAAGAGTTTCTTTGGACTCCGCGAGCGGCCATTCAACCTGGTGCCGGACCCTCGCTACTTGTTCATGAGCACCCGGCAGCGCGAGGCCTTTAGCACGCTGAAGTACGCCCTCACGGGTCCGCGCGGTCTGACGCTGCTCCTCGGCGAAGCCGGAACCGGAAAGACCACGCTCGTTCAGGCGGCGCTTTTCGACGGCGGCGGCACGAATGCGCAGTGCGTGCTCCTCAGCAATCCCACGCTGACCCGGAACGAGTTTTACGAGTTTCTCGCCAACGCGTTTGGCCTGCCCCGCGAAGCGGCGCGGTCGAAAACAGAATTCCTGTTCGCGTTGCGGCAGCATCTTGAAGAGCGACAGGCACAAGGTCTGCTGACTGCGCTCGTCATCGACGAAGCCCAAAGCCTCTCGTTTGAGTTACTCGAAGAGGTGCGGCTGCTCAGCAACATGGAAACGCAGACCGAAAAGCTCGTGAGTGTCGTACTCGCCGGTCAGTTGGAGCTCGGGGATCGACTGAACGATTCGCGGCTGCGTCAGCTGAAACAGCGCATCGCGTTGCGCTGCCAGTTGGCCCCGCTCGAGCTCACCGCGACTGCCGCGTACATCGCTGGGCGAATCCGAATTGCCGGCGGCTCACCCGCGGAGATCTTCACACGCGACGCCGTTGCGGTCATCTACAACGGCTCCGGCGGTGTCCCGCGCGTGATCAACGTGATTTGCGAGAACGCCCTCATCGGCGGATTCGCCGCGCAGATCAAGCCCGTGCCGAAGTCGATTGTCGAGGAAGTGCTGCGCGACTTCGATCTGAGGGCGGCACGTCAGGAAGCGCCAACTGTCGTAGACACTCGCATGCCCGAACCGGTTGTCGTCGGGGAACCCGAGAGCGGCATTGAACACGAACACGAACCCGCCGCGGCAGCGAACGCGCCTGTATTCGGCACCTTCGGCCGCAAGCGACGATTCTCCTTCTTCTGACATGAGCCTATGCGAACTGCTTCTTTTCTAGCACTCGTCACTCTCCTTCTGACTTGGTCCTCTCAGGCTCCGAGCGCGCAGAGTTCCGCGACCACGAAGCCAGCGACGCAGAGTCCGTCGACGGCGAAGCCGGCGCCGCAGGCTCCTCCTGCGACTGCGAAGCCGACGACACCACAGCCGGCCCCGGCGACGCGCGGTCCAGCGATACCCACGACGTCTGTGGTCGTGCCGAGCGACTATGTGATAGGCGCCGAGGACGTCCTCACCGTGTTGTTCTGGCGTGAAGCCGATATCAGCGGCGATGTCGTGGTGCGGCCGGACGGAATGATCACGCTTCCGCTGCTCGGCGAAATGAAGGCCGCTGGCATCAAGCCCGACGTGCTGCGCGAGCAGATTCGCGTCGCCTCTGGCAAGTTCCTCACTGAACCAAATGTCACGATCGTCGTGAAGCAGGTCAACAGCCGCAAGGTATTCATCACGGGTAACGTGATGATGCCCGACTCGTACCCGTTGACGGGTCCGCGGACTGTGATGCAGCTGATTGCATTGGCCGGCGGCCTGACTGAGTACGCCGACAGCCAGAACATCTCAATCATCCGGCAGGATGCCGGCGGCCAGACGCGCTCGTTGAAGTTCAACTACAAGGACGTGTCGAAGGGGAAGAAGCTGGAACAGAACGTGGTGCTTCAACCCGGCGACACTGTCGTCGTCCCCTAAGGACGGACGGAGCATCGATGTTACCAGGCAAGAAGTACGCACCCGCTGACACGCTCGACATTCTCCGCCGCTCGTGGGGGAAGCTGGTCGTGCCGATTCTCGCGTGCACGTTCGGAGCGCTGGTTGTCTCCGCGCTACTGCCGAACGTGTACGAGTCGGACATGCTCGTCCAGATTATTCCGCAGCGTGTACCTGACACCTATGTGAAGTCGACGGTCACGTTGAAGACCGAGGACCGGCTGAACGCGGTGGCGCAGCAGGTGATGAGCCGCACCCAGCTCGAACAGGTGATCAAGGACTTCAACCTGTATCCGAACGAACGCCAACGTCTCCCGATGGAAGACGTCGTGGACAAGATGCGGCTCGGAATCGCGCCGCTCGAACTCGTGCGCCGCGCGGGCAGCACGTCGCCCGCCGATGCATTCCACGTCCGTTTCCGTTATCCCGACGCGGAGATGGCGACGCGCGTGACGCAGCGGCTGGGCACGCTGTTCATCGATAACAATGCCCGAGATCGTGGCTCGCTCGCTGATGCCACCAATCAATTCCTCGAAACGCAGCTTCAGCAGGCCAGCGAGCGGCTCGATGTTCAGGAACGACGCCTCGAGCTCTTCCGCCAACAGCACGCCGGCCGGTTGCCGTCGAATCTCGATTTCAACATGCAGGCGATCCAGAGCTCGCAGATGCAGGTGCAGTCGCTCGTCGAGTCGCTCGCCCGCGATCGCGATCGCAAGTTGATGCTCGAACGTCTCTATGGCGATGCGGTCAACGAGCCCAGGCTGGTGATGCCCGCGCCGGTCAACACCGCGACCGGCCAGGCCTCGCCCAACGCCACACCACGTCAGCAGTTGGTCGCGGCGCGCGCGCAGCTTGCGGCACTACTGCAGACCAAGAAGCCCGATCATCCCGATGTCGGACGGGCGCAGCGGACCATCACCGAGCTCGAGGCGCGAGTGGCAAAAGAGCCGCCAGACAGTGACAACGCGGCAGTGACCGGTGACACCGTGAACGAACAGCAGCGCCGTGACCGCCTGCAGCAGTGGCGCGCCGAGATCGAGAGCCTCGATCGACAGATCAAGTTCAAGGAGAACGAAGAGAACAATCTGCGTAAACGCGTCTCCGATTATCAGGGCCGCATCGAGGCCGTCCCCAGCACCGAATCGGAATGGATGCAGCTCACTCGCGACTACGACACGCTGCAGACCGCGTACAAAGGACTCCTGGCGAAGAGCGAGGAATCGAAGGTCGCGGCTGATCTCGAGCGGCGACAGATTGGCGAGCAGTTTCGCGTGCTGGATGCCGCCCGTGTGCCGAACCGCCCCGTCAGCCCGAACCGCTTGCTCGTGAATGGCGTCGGTCTAGGCATCGGCGTGGCCCTCGGGGTGTTGTTGGTGGCGCTCACCATGTTGCGCGACACCACGTTCCGCACGGAAACCGATATCGCGCAGACGCTCGCGCTGCCCGTCCTCGCCATGGTTCCGTATGTCGAGAGCGACGAGGACAAGCGCAAGGCCCAGCAACGCAAACGCATGAAGATGATGACGATCGGCGTGGCAACGACAGCCGCGGCGTACGTGTTCTGG
>JBKPRH010000058.1:0-6844 GCA_046765795.1 Acidobacteriota bacterium
GTTTAATGCCGTCAATTTCGTGTTCGGGAATTGGCGCTGGCTCGCCTTCAAAAGAAATGATGTTCACAACGCCAGTGCATTTCAGCACCGGCAACCGCTCTTGAGGATTGAAGCGGGCGAAACAGTAGCCGGGAAAGAGAGGCCAGTCGATTTTCTTTTTGCGATCTTTCCACCGGCTCCAGCGTGTGACGGTCGGAAGGAAGGCTTCGATGTGCTTCTGTTCGAGCTGTTCCCGCACCACCTGCTCGTGGCGCGAACGCGTCCACAACGCAAACCAGCTCTCGGCCATCAAGTTATCCGCGCACGCCTTCGTACCTCAATTCGCCGATGATGCCTGAGCATTCGCCGCGGCCGCCTGACGCCGGCGCTCCAGCGCGGTCTCGTAGGCTTTCTTGAGTTCGTCATTGCGCCACGTGATGGTCGCCTGCTCTCGCAACTTCTCGAGATACTTTTCGCGCTCGCCGCGCATTTTCTGGTCGCCAATTCGGTTCCCGATGTCGCCGCGCGCCTCTTCGAAACTCTTCACCTTCGAGTCGGTTCGTGATTCAAGCTTGAGGATCTGGTAGCCGCGCTGCGTGCGCAGCACGCCCGTGATATCGCCAACATTGAGTGCGGCCAGCATGTCGCGCAGTTGCGGCGCCAGTTCATCGGAGTGAATCGGTCCGATGAGACCGCCGTTGGCCTTCGACGAGGCAGCGGAGAACTCGCCAGCCAAACGCGCGAACGGCTCGCCAGCAAGCAGCCGTTTGCGCACATCCTCGGCCTTCTCTCGCGCGGCATCGTCTTGGGCGACGTTCACGCCGCGATCGGATGTTGGCACCTCGATCAAAATCTCGCGTAGCGTGATTTCAGTCGGCGACGTGAACTCGTTGCGGTGTTGCTCGTAATAGGCACGCGCTTCTTCGTCGTTGATGCTGATCTTTTCCATGATCTCGACGCGCGTGACCTGCTGAACCAGCATCTGCCGTTCCAAGTTGCGTCGCAGGTCGTCCATGGTCAGACCTTCCTGCTTCAGCGCTTCCTTGAATCGGTTCTCGTCCTCGAGGTTGTTCGACTTCCTGATGTTCTCCACGATGGTGGCGAACTGCTGGTCACCAAGCGCGAATCCGGACTCCCGGCCACGCTGAACCATCAGAAGCTCGTCAACGGCGTTCAAGATGAGGTCAGGAGTAATCTGCGCGACAGCGCGAACGAACTCGGCGTTTCCGGCGGACGCCTTTGCCAGCTCGGGACGATTGCGAAGCTCGGCCACTTGGCGGGCTTCGAACTCAGTCTTGGTAATGATCTCGCCGTTCACCTTCACGACGACCTGTTCCACGATTTCCGCCTGGAGCGGAATCGTGGCAACGACGGCAGCCATGGATGCTGCGACGAGCACATGCTTCAACATAACAATTCCTTAACGATCAGTATTTTACTTGACGTTCGAACGGTCCAAAAGGACTGGCCCGTCCGGCGTGAGCGCCTGCAGGAGCCCGATGAGCCTGGAGAACAGGCCATCCTCCGCACGCGGATCGCTCTCTGGCCGGCGCAGAATTTCTTCCTTCGAAAAGCCTGGACGCACCTCGCCGATGGTCGCTCGAGCCGTCCACCAGCTGCCACCGCTGTCGGACTTGGAGGCGGTCCGGCCCGTCTGCTTCCCGCTGGTGCGCGGCGGGCGGACCGCGGCGAGCGGGGCTTCCGTGTCCAACTTCACCGAGACAGGGGGCACGAGCGTGGCGCCCGGCCAGCCCCCGACGACCTTCACAAGCCGCATCGGATCCAGCTTGGCGTTCGGCCTGAACCGAATGACAACCATCCGGCCCTCGCGGTCGATGCTTTCGATGTCGATCGCATCGGCCAGAATCCGGACGCGGCCATACTCGGCCAGGTTCAAGACGGAGCTTGGCGGCAGACCATACCGGTCGCGGATGCCATCCATGGTGGCGTCGAGTTCCTGACGTGAACGCGCAGACGCGACCTTGCGATAGACCATCAATCGCTGGTTCATGTCCTGGATGTAGTCCTCGTCGATCTTCAAATCGACGCGCAGATTCACGGTGGCTCGAGCGCCGTCTTCGATCTCTTCGCCGCGCAGCTCGCGGATGGTCTCCTCGAGCAGCTTCGTGTACATCTCGAATCCCACCGCGTCGATGTGGCCGCTTTGTTCACCGCCGAGGAGATTGCCGGCGCCACGAATCTCGAGGTCGAGCGCTGCAACGCGGAACCCGCTGCCCAAGTCGCTGAACTCCTTGATCGCTGCCAGGCGTTTGCGCGCGACAGGAGAGAGCGCCTCTTGTGGAGGGATCAACAGATAGGCATACGCGGGACGATCGGATCGGCCGACCCGGCCGCGCAACTGATAGAGCTGCGAAAGACCGTATCGGTCGGCGCGGTTGATGATGATCGTGTTCGCGTTCGGAATGTCGAGCCCGTTCTCGACGATCGTCGTGGCGAGCAGCACATCAAACCTGCGCTCGACGAAGCCGAGCATCGCACGTTCGAGTTCGTCTTCACCCATTTGTCCGTGGCCGACGACAATCCTGGCCTCGGGCACCAGCCGCTGCAGAAGATTCCCAATCGAGAAAATCGACTCGACACGGTTGTGGACGAAGTACACCTGGCCGCCGCGAGCGAGTTCGTTCCGGATCGCCCGTTCGATCACCGGCGCATCGAATTTGACGACGTTGGTCTGAATCGACAGACGATCCTTCGGAGGCGTCTCGATGACCGACATGTCGCGAATGCCGACGAGCGACATGTTCAGTGTTCGCGGAATGGGCGTCGCGGTCATCGTCAGCACGTCAACGCGCTTCCGCATCTGCTTGATGCGTTCCTTGTGCGCGACCCCGAAGCGCTGCTCCTCGTCCACAACGAGCAAGCCGAGGTCCTTGAAGAGCACGTCCTTCGAGAGTAAGCGGTGCGTGCCGACGATGACGTCAACTTTGCCAGCGGTCAGGTCATCGAGAATCGCTTTCGTTTCCTGTTTCGTTCGAAAGCGGCTGACCATTTCGATTGTTACGGGGAATCCTGCGAATCGATCGCGCAACGTCTTCAAATGCTGGAAGGCGAGCACCGTCGTCGGGGCGAGGAACGCGACCTGCTTGCCGTCCATGACGGCTTTGAATGCGGCTCGCATGGCGACTTCGGTCTTGCCGTAACCGACGTCCCCGCACAGCAGGCGATCCATCGGCGTCGCGGTTTCCATGTCGCCCTTGATGTCCGCGATTGCTGTGGACTGATCTACCGTCAGCTCGTAGGGAAACGCGCCTTCGAACTCTTCCTGCCAATGCGTATCTGTCGGGAACGCGTGCCCGGGAACAGCCTTCCGCTGCGCGTACAGTTTGAGGAGCTCCTCGGCCATGTCGCGCATCGCCTTCTTGACGCGCGTCTTGGCTTTTTCCCACGTGGTTCCGCCGAGTCGATCGAGTGCCGGACGTGAGCCGCCTGTGTATTTCTGAATGAGGTCGAGCCGTTCGACCGGCACAAACAGCTTGTCGTCGCCGTGATAACGAAGCTCGAGGAACTCCTGCTGACCCGTGCTCGTGCCAGCCGACGTCTGCGTGCTCGTTGTGAGTTGCTTGAGACCGACGAATTCTCCAATGCCGTGATCGACGTGGACGACAAGGTCGCCGACCTTGAGATCGCGAAGGTCAGAGAGAAACGTCTGTGCGAGACTGCGGCGCTTTTCCGAAGGGCGACGCTCTTCCTCGAAAACGTCGGTCTCCGCATAGACCTGAAGACCTGCGCTCGCGAGACGGAATCCTCGGGACAGTGTGCCGACCGCGACGAGCACCGCCGCAGCATGCGCATCAGCATCCTCGACGGGCACTGCAACGATGTCGTACTCACGGAGGATTTCGATGGTGCGCTCGGCACGACCTGGACTGTCAGCAACGAAGAGCACGGAATCACCTTGCTCGCGCGCGTGCCGTACGTCGGCGATCCAATCGCCGACACGCCCGCGGAACTCCATGGCGGGCTGAGCCGATACCTGATGGACTCCGCTCTCGTCCTCGAGTGAGAGTTCTTCGAGACGACCGGCTGACCCGGCTCGCGGCTCGATTGCAGACCATGTGATGAACGCCTCGTCAACGGGCAGGGCAGCGACGTGGCCGCGGGCAGCCGCTTCTCGTGAACTGGCTTCGAGCTGCTCACGGACTTTCAGCGCTTGTTGCTCAACCTGCTCGTACTCAGAGATCAGAATCGACAGCCGCTGCGATTCGGACAGGAAATCGAGCACGCCGATCAGGTCTTCGTCGAATCGTTCGTGGGCAGGGACGATATGCACCTGATCAGTCGCGCCGGTGGAGCGCTGAGTTGCCGGATCAAACCGTCGCAAACTCTCGACGATGTCCCCGACGAATTCAATGCGAACCGGCTCAGTATCAGCCGCGGGAAACACGTCGACAATGCCGCCACGCACAGCAAAGGCGCCATGTTCGTCCACCGGGTCTTCGTGAGTGAACCCGGCGTCCACCAACAGATCCGCCAATCGCTGCGGCTCGATTTCCGTCCCAGGACGGATCTCAATGGACGCACGCAGCAAACGCTCCCGCGGACTCACGCGGGGCAGCAGCGCCGCTGCCGATGCGACGATCACGCGCGCCAATCCAGATGCGGCCGCGTGCAGGGCTCGCGCCCTCGCCGCCGCCACGCGGAAGTGCGGCGTCATGCCGCGATATGGATCGACCTGAATCGAAGGAAGCGGGAGCACCGCCTGCTCGACCGCAGCCGCTGACGCGCCCTCGAGCGCGCCATAGAAAAAGCGCGCGTCAGATGTCATCTGCTCGACGTCTCGATCGGTCGGGACCACGAGCAGCGTGAGCGAGCCTGCAGCGCGCGCCGCATGTACGGCGGCCAAAGCCTTACTCGCCGGCGTGAGCCCGGCGGTCACATGCGCGCGGCCGAGTGCCGATAGGACCGAGCTCTTCCCCAGCAACGACCGCAACGACAGCGATGGCGCGCTTGTCGTCACTGATCCACTCCGCGCACTCGATCGATCAGACGCGTCGAGGAAAAGCCTTCGGCGAGCGCCACGCGCACCACCGCACCACCCCGCGCCTCCACGACATCGCGGCCGACGATGTTGTCAGGACCCCAGTCGGCGCCTTTGACGAGGACATCGGGCTGCACGGCGCTGATCAATACGTGCGGCGTGTCGTCATCGAACACGGTGACCGCGTCGACGCTACGCAGTGACGCGATCAGCTCCGCCCGTTCGACCTCCGGCGTGATCGGTCGGTCCGGTCCTTTGTTGGCTCGCACGGACCGATCGGAATTGACGCCGACGATCAACGCGTCACCGAGCGCACGTGCATCGCTCAGATAACGAATATGCCCAGGATGAAGCAGGTCGAACACACCGTTGGTAAACACAACACGGCCGCCATTGGCGCGAACGCGCGCCGCGAACGCTGAGGCCTGCTGTTGCGAGAGGATTGGAAAGCGGGCGGTTCTCACAGACCAGAAATGCGAATGCTGCTGGAAAAGGTCCACCGGTGTGGAGGTCTGACGATGCCGGTCTCGTTTAGCTTCGATGTGACCCGGATGGTGTAGAGCGACCGATGATAATCGTACGGGACACCATTCCGACGGTGAACGGCAACGTCCACCGTGTACGTGCCAGCCACGAGGCAAAGGCTGTCGATCACAAACCCGACCTCGGCGTCGCCGGTGAATTCATGCGGCTCTGCCCCTTCTATATCTGTGTTCGTGCCGTAACAGCAAACGCCCTCGGCGCTGAACAGCGCGACACCGAAGACGAAATCGGAGAGCGGCTGATGTGCGCGCACGCGCATACGAATAGCAAGCGGCTCTCCAGATTCGAATACGTGGGCTGCAACGCCGTCGTGTCGAACAAACTCAACTGAGACAATCTCGGCTTCTCGAGAGCCCCAACGCCCTTCGACCGCCTTCATCATGTCATCCGGCGAATCGGTGCTCGATGAAACCGATACCGCCGGATGTCGGGCGAATGCTTCGTTCTCCGCAGCAGCCACGTCGAGCAAATACGCATCGATCACTCGCCGTGGATCGCCTTGAGCACGCACGACGCCATGGTCGAGCCAGAGTGCGTCGTCACAGAATCGGGTCACCATGTCCAGCGAGTGCGTGACGAGGAGCACTGTGCGACCCCGGCGACGGAAGTCGGCGAACTTGTCGAGACACTTGTGTGTGAAGGCTTCATCACCGACCGCGAGGACCTCGTCAACAAGGAGCACATCTGGATCGACGTTGATCGCGACTGAAAAGCCGAGGCGCATGTACATCCCGGACGAATAGGTCTTCACGGGCTCGTCAATAAAGTCGTCGAGCTCGGCAAATGCCACGATCTCATCGAAACGGTCCGCAACTTCCCGCTTCGAGAGACCCAGCATCATCCCGTTAATGAAAACGTTATCGCGACCGGAAATCTCTGGATGAAAACCCGCACCGAGTTCGATCAGAGCTGAAACGCGGCCGTGGACTTTGACATCGCCGGATGTCGGTCTACCAATCCCGGCAATGAGTTTGAGCATCGTGCTCTTGCCTGAGCCGTTTCGCCCGACGAGGCCGAACGTTTTGCCGGCCGGTACTTCGAATGACACACCTTTGAGCGCTTCGAACGCGTCTGCGTCCTTCAGATCGCGCGCGACGCGGCCGGTCAGGATGGCGCTTTTCAGCGTGCCGAAGCTCTTACGCCGGCCATAGCGTCGGTAGGTCTTGCGAACGTCACGAACTTCGATCGCGTTCACACTTCCTCCGCCAGCGTGTCGCGCAATCGGTCGAACACGAAGTAGCCAATCGCAAACACCAGAACCGAGACGACGCCGAATATCAACAGCCGTGGCCACCCGACAAAGGGGCCTGGAATGGCGAGCAC
>JBKPRH010000059.1:0-8941 GCA_046765795.1 Acidobacteriota bacterium
GGAGCGGCCTCAGGGCAAAGCCAGCATCACATATGGCAGCTACGAGCAGAAGCTGGCGAGTGGTGAGATCGGCGTGCCCTTCACGGTGAACGGCAGACGCGCCGGGTTCTACGCGTTCGCGCAGATCGAAGACTCCGACAGCTTCTACGACGGCATCTACAGCAAGTCGAAGCTCGGACAGATTGCGTTCGACATGGAGCTGGCGCCGAAATGGCGGCTCGAGTTCGGCGTGCAGGGTTACTCAGCGGAGCGCCCCCAGAACATCGGCTGGAACCGCGTGACGCAGGACTTGATCGACAAGAAGCAGTACTTGGCCGGCACGCCGCTCGTGAACCTGTCGAGCAACGGCAACGACCTGGCCGTCGCCGACCTGCGCGGCGGCATCCTCGAGCAGTTCGCCTTCACCGCGGGCATGGCGCCGCTCTTCCGCTTCGTGCCGTCATTCGCGGCCCAGGCGCAACTGTTCAAGCTGGATCCGTCCACCGTGCATCTGGTCACACTGAGTCACAAGCAGGTCTTCGTGGACAGTCCCGACTTCTCCGACGCGTTCACCGCCACCGGCTACTTCGACGTGATTCATGACGTGCGTCCGGGACTGTCGATCAAGAACCAGACGTTCTACGACCTGCTCGACCACACGAAGTTCAGCACCTATGGGTTCGGCGCCGACTACCGGCCATGGGTCATTGAGAACAAGACGAGCGTCGACTTCACGGTGAAGCCCTCGTCGACGGTGGTGTTCAAGAACACGACTGGCTTTGCCTATCGCTATTCGGGCGTGTCGGCGGGCGAATCGCGCGGTCGCGGCTATCAGGTGATCGATCGCCGCGACATCTCAGTCGGCGCTTTACCGAACGATCGATTCCAGGGTCCGTTCGACAGCAACGGAGAGATCACCTTCAACTATTTCCAGGACGGCTCGTACGGGGACCTCGGGCTGTTCGCGCTGTCCGACGTGACGATCGCCGACAAGCTGAATCTGTTGGGCGGGATTCGCATCGACCGCTACACACCTGACTTCACTGGCCGCTTCAATGGCGAAGCGCTCACGACGTCAACGAGCACCGACACGGCGGCGACCTACAACGCCAGCGTCACCTATAAGCTGCCGAAGGGCTTCAACCCCTACGTCACGTTCGCGACGTCCACGTACCTCGAGCTCGGTCAGGGCAGCGAACTCGATAAGGCGATGGTCGCCAACGGCACCTACCTACAGGACTCCAGCCTGTATGAAGGCGGTGTGAAGTTCAGCGGTCTCGAGAACCGTCTCTTCGCATCGGCCACGTTGTTCCGTCAGAAGCGGACCGCCGCCAACAAGGAGAGCGGCGCCATCGACTACTTCCGCACCACCGGGTTCGAGTTCGAGACGCGCGCCGCTGTGCATCCGCGTCTCAGCTTCACCGGCGCCTACACGTGGCAGAAGCCCGAGCAGCTCAATATCCCGTTCTTGCTGGGCATCCCGCCGTCGATGCTGGGCCTCACGCCCGAAGAGGGCTACGCCGGACGCTTCGTGGGTCTCGCCGACATCTTCAACATCGAGCTTCCCGTCCGTGTCGCCGGACAACCGCCGCACGTCGGCAGCATCTTCGGCACATTCCTCTTCCGCAAAGACGCTGGCGTGACGCTCGGCACGACCGCCGTTGCCGCCGTGAATGCCGGCTATGTGAGCTCGGTTCGCCTGCCCGGCTATGCCGTTTGGCGAGGGTCGGTGTTCGTGCAGAAGAGCAACTGGGGGCTCAACCTCGCGGTCAACAACATGTTCAACGAGGAGTACTACCAGTCGCAGTTCCTCTTCTGGGATGTCTTCGTGAAACCGAGCGAGCTGCGTACGCTCAGCCTGACGATGAACTACGGGTTCTGAGATGGAGATGATCAACGACCCGGTTGTCGTCGCGGAAGTCCGCGCGGTTCACGATGAATACGAGACGGCGCTCGTCAGCAACGACGTCGCCGTCCTCGATCGGATGTTCTGGCACTCCGCTGAAGCGATTCGATTCGGCGTGATCGAATCGCTCTATGGCTACGACGAGATCGCCGCGTTCCGCAAAGCGCGTCCGGCGATCGACCTCGCGCGGACCATCTCGAATCTGAAAGTGGTGACATTCGGCACCGACACGGCAATCACCACCGTGGAGTTCGACCGCGCGACCGGTACCGTCGTTCGTCACGGACGTCAGACACAGGTCTGGCGGCGCTTCGACGAGGGCTGGCGGATCGTGTCAGCGCACGTCTCGTTGACGCTCCAACCTTCGTATATGGATGCCGCTGCGGCATTGATCGGGCTGCCGATCGCCGCGCAGTACCGAGCGGGAGTCGAGCTGAACATCAACCGCGCCGCCGCCATCGCCAAACCGCTTCTCGAGTTCGAGCTTCCGGAGGCCGTCGAAATGGCCAGGGTGTTTCATCCATGACGACCGCAGCGGCGAGTTCTCCGACCGGTGTACTCGATACGGCATACCGGGTACGCACGGGCTCGATGACTGCGCGTAGTGCCGTTGAGACATCTCTCGACGCGATTGGTCAGCTCGATGGCGCGTTGAACTGCTTTACAGCAGTACTGCGCGACCGTGCCCTGGCCACCGCCGACACGATCGATGCCCAGGTGCGCGCGGGCCGCAATCCGGGGCCACTCGCCGGCGTGCCGTTCGCGGTCAAGAACCTGTTCGACATCGAAGGCGTCACGACCATCGCTGGGTCGAAGATCCATGCGGAACTGCCACCGGCGTCGAGGCATGCCACTGCGGTCGAACGGCTGATTGCGGCCGGAGCCGTTCTGGTCGGCGCACTCAACATGGACGAGTACGCCTTCGGATTCACGACCGAGAACACCCACTACGGTCCGACTCGTAATCCTCACAACGTGTCGCACGTCGCCGGTGGATCGTCCGGAGGATCCGCCGCGGCAGTCGCGAGCGGGATGGTGCCGCTGACGCTCGGCAGCGATACGAACGGATCGATTCGCGTACCAGCCGCGTTCTGCGGAGTGTTCGGCCTGAAACCGACGTATGGTCGCGTCTCACGTGCAGGCACCTTGTTGTTCGCCGAGAGCTTCGATCACGTCGGCCCGTTCGCGCGATCGAGCAGTGATCTGGCGATGGCGTTCGACGTCCTGCACGGCCCGGACCCTCGCGATCCGGTGTGCTCGACGCTCCCGCCGTTTCCAACGATGCCGGAGCTCGAGCGCGGCTGCGACACGCTGCGGATCGCGGTTGCGACGGACTATTTTGCGCGGCAGGGATACCCGGAGGCGTTCGGAGCCGTTCGCCGCGTCGCCGATGCGCTCAAAGTCACGCGCGAGGTGGTCATTCCCGAAGCGGCTCTCGCCAGAGCAGCGGCCTACATCATCACCGCGTGCGAAGGCGGTCAGCTGCATCTGCGCGATCTGAAAACCCGCCCACAGGATTTCGATCCTCTCGTCGTCGAACGGTTCATGGCCGGAGCGCTGCTGCCATCCACCTGGTATGCGCACGCGCAACGATTTCGATCGTGGTTCCGCGATCAGGTGCGCGCGCTGTTCGACACCGTCGACGTGATCCTGGCGCCGACAACTCCGTGCCCGGCGACAGAAGTGGGCCAGGACCAGATCGTCCTCGACGGCATGCGGCTTCCCGCGAGACCGACCGTGGGTATCTTCACGCAGCCGCTCTCGTTCATCGGCCTGCCAATCGTCTCGGTCCCCATTCAGCGCCCCGGCCAGCTGCCGCTCGGCGTGCAGGTGATTGCTGCGCCTTATCAGGAAGCGAACGCGCTTCGCGTCGCCCGCATGCTGGAACACATGGGCATCGTCAGTTCGCCGGTCACACGCCCATCATGACCACGCTCACTGCGGATCGACCATTCCGGCCGCGACTCTGGGTGCCGGGTGACTGGAACGCGTTCTTCGGATTCGGTACCAACATCCTGGTGAACCTGTTGACGCTGACCGCTCTGCTGCGGTTCGGCGTCGGGTTCCCTGACGATCTCGTCTTCGGGCGCGTGTTGCCCGCCGTTGGGCTGATGCTGTTCCTCTCGAGCAGCTATTACGCGTGGCTTGCCTACAGCCTCGCGCGACGCACTGGACGACTCGACGTCTGTGCCCTGCCCTCGGGTCCCGGCGTTGGCCACATGTTCATCGTGGTGTTCGCCGTGATGCTGCCGATCAAACTGCAGACCGGCGATCCGATCAAAGCCTGGGAGGCCGGGCTGACATGGGTCGCCATGCAGAGCGTGGTGCTCATCCTCGGCGGCTTTCTCGGTCCGTTCGTTCGGCGCGTGACGCCGCGGGCGGCGCTGCTCGGCACGCTCGCCGGCGTATCGATCACATTCATCTCGATGCGTCCGGCGCTGGAAATATTCCTGACACCGGTCATCGGTCTCACCTGTTTCGCCGTCCTCCTGATCAATTGGTTTGGCGGCGTGCGCTATTTCCGGGGGTTGCCAGCCGGACTCGTCGCACTGCTTGCGGGAACCGCCATCGCGTGGACCTCGACGTACGTCGACTTGAACTACGGCGGGCTCTCGGTGGCTGGCGTCGCGGAATCGATTACGCAATTCGGTTTCAGCGTGCCGATACCCGCGATCGATCACGTCTTCTCCGGATTCTCGTTCGCAGGCGTGCTGCTCGTCACCGCCATCCCGTTCGGTCTCTACGACCTGATCGAAGCCCTCGACAATGTCGAGAGCGCGGCGGTCGCAGGCGACAGCTTTCCGACGACGCGCGTGCTGTGTGCGGATGGCGTGATCAGCATGATCGGGTGTCTGGTCGGCTGTCCGTTCATGCTCGCTGTCTACATCGGTCATCCCGGCTGGAAGCAGATGGGCGGACGTGTCGGTTACTCACTGGGCACGGGCGTGATGGTTCTGATTCTCTGCTGGCTCGGAATCGTGCCGCTCATCCTCGCCCTCGTGCCCGTCGTCGCCATCCTGCCGATCCTCCTCTACATCGGCATGCTCATCGGCTCGCAGGCATTTCAGGAAACACCATCGCGGCATGCTCCCGCGATCCTGCTGGCGATGGTGCCTAACATCGCCTCGTGGGTGCTCAATCAGCTGAATGGCGTTCTCGCGGCAGCGAACGTGACCAAGTCGCCGGAGTTGATTGCGGCGATGGCGGGCCAGGGCGTGCTGATGCACGGCCTCGAGGTGCTGGGTGGGGGCGCAGCGCTGACCGGCATCATTCTCGGCGCAGCCACCGTGTACGTCATCGAGAGGAAATTGCTCGCCGCGGCAGCGTTTGCAGCAGCGGGAGCCGTGTTTACGTTCTTCGGCCTCATGCACGGCGAACGCATCGGCATCGGCGCCAGTCCGGCGCTCGCCGGCGGGTATCTCGCCGTCGCACTCGTTTTCGCGGGATGCGCAAAACTCGCGACGGTGACCGCTCGATCGAGCGTCGAACACGAGCACGAAGCACATCGTATGAGCGCCTGATCGATGCTGACCGTTGCGGGCCTACGCACGGACTATCAGGCCGGCAGACGTTCGGCCGCAGAGGTGATCGATCGTCTGTTTGCGCAGATCGAGACAGATGGGCTGTCGCCGATCTGGATCTCGCTTGCTGACCGGCGGCAGGCGCTGGCACGAGCGAGACAAGTAGACCTGTCGCTGCCGCTGGCGGGCGTGCCGTTTGCGGTGAAGGACAACATCGATGTCGCGGGCATGCCCACGACCGCGGCGTGCCCGTCGTTTTCATACGACGCCACGCGCTCCGCCACAGTCGTCCAGCGTCTGCTTGATGCGGGCGCGATCCTGATTGGCAAGACGAACATGGATCAATTCGCGACCGGCCTGGTCGGCACGCGAACGCCACATGGTGAGTGCTCGAGCGTCTTCGATTCGCGGTACATCTCCGGTGGATCGAGCTCGGGATCTGCCGTCGCAGTGGCACGGGGATTGTGCGCCTTCGCACTGGGCACCGACACCGCCGGCTCCGGACGCGTGCCAGCGGCGTTCAACAACTTGATCGGGTTGAAGCCGACACGTGGCGTGCTGAGTACAGCCGGCGTCGTGCCCGCGTGTCGATCGCTCGACTGCGTGTCGGTGTTCACGAACACGGCTGCAGATGCCGATGCCGTGTGGCAGGTCGCAGCAGGCGCCGACGATCGCGATTCCTACTCGCGCCCGTTCGATGCCGATACCGGAGCGGCGCCGTGGGTGGGTACGCGTTTTCGATTTGGCGTACCCGGGGAACGCGATCTCGAATTCTTCGGCGACGCCGACGCCGCGGCTCTGTACTCGGACGCGATCGAACGACTCGAGGCCATCGGCGGTATACGGACACCAATCGATTTCACACCGTTCCGTGAATGCGCGGCGCTTCTCTATAGCGGTCCGTGGGTGGCCGAGCGGTGGGCGGCCGTCGGCGAATTTATCGAGCGGGGCGCGCCCGACGTAAACCCCACGGTGGCGCAGATCATCTCGAGTGCATCGAAGTACTCGGCGACTGACGCCTTTCGCGCGTCGTATCGGCTCGAGGAACTGCGGCGCGAAGCGCTGAAGCACTGGGAAGCGATGGACGTGCTGCTCCTACCGACGACCGGTACGATCTACACACGAGATGCCGTGCGATCCGATCCGGTTCGTCTCAATTCCAATCTGGGGTACTACACGAACTTCGTGAACCTGATGGACCTCGCGGCGATCGCCATCCCAGCCGGATTCCGATCGAACGGATTGCCGTTCGGCGTCTCGTTGATCGCCCCCGCGTTCTCCGAGCCCGCGCTGCTCGCCCTTGCGAGGTCAGTGCTCGATGAACCACGCGACACGAGAGCGAGTGCCCCGGGCTGCGTGTCTCTTGCGGTCGTCGGCGCGCATCTGAGCGGACAACCGCTCAATCGTCAACTGACCGAGCGCGGTGCGCGGCTTGTCTGCGCAACACGTACAGCTCCGGGATACCGTTTGTACGCCTTGCGCGGCACACAGCCGGCGAAGCCGGGCCTCGTGTGCGACGACAGCTACGATGGCCCGGGGATCGACGTCGAAGTGTGGTCGATTGCCGGGCACCGCTTCGGTGGGTTCGTCGCCGCAGTGCCACCGCCGCTCGGGATCGGCAATGTCCGACTCCGCGACGGCCAGTGGGTAAAAGGCTTTGTCTGCGAGCCGATCGCATTGCACGACGCGACCGAGATCACCCATTTCGGGGGGTGGCGGCAGTATCTCGCGAGCTGATTCCTGGCACGGCTGAGTGCGATGAATCCGCCCTGAGCGGAGGTGCAGCGGGGGCATAATATTTCCGCCATGACGCCTGCTCGCCATCTGCTACTCATTGGATTTGCGCTTCTCCTGGCCCCTTCGGTAGACGCCCAGGTTGCTCGCGTCGTTTCGGATGCCTCCGGCAACGCCGCCATCTCTGATGGCTCGACGCCGCTGCATCAGGCGGTCCGTGCCAATGACCTCAAGAGTGTCGATGCGCTGATCAAACGCGGCGCGGACGTGAAGGCCGTGACGCGGTACGGAGTGACCCCGATTCAGGTCGCCGCGCTCAATGGCAACGCCGTGATCCTTCGCAGGCTGCTCGACGCCGGCGCCGACGTGAACACCGCGACGCCTGGCGGCGAGACGGCGCTGATGACTGCGGCGCGGACGGGCAAAGCGGATGCGGTCACGCTGCTCCTCGATCGCGGTGCCAACGTCAACGCCAAGGACGCCGTCCGCTCGCAGACGGCCTTGATGTGGGCCGTCACCGAAAACCACCCCGACATCGTCAAGCTGCTGGTCGCGCGCGGCGCGGACGTCAAGGCGCAGACCACGATCAACACACCGAAGGGCGAGTACGTTCCAGCGAGGGCAGGCGGCGCATCGGGCAACGGCATCATTCGGCAGCGTGCGCTGCCGACGAAAGACGGCGGCATGTCTCCGCTGCTCTTTGCGGTTCGTGATGGCAACGTCGCTATGACGCGGCTGCTGCTCGAGCTCGGCGCCGACATCAATCAGACGACCGGGAACCACACGTCGCCGCTGCTCATCGCGCTCTTGAATGGCCAGGTCACGCTGGCGACGGAGCTGCTCGAGAAAGGCGCCGACCCGAATATCACCGACGACTATAAGCGCGGCGCACTGTTCGCGGCGATCGAGCTGCGCAACTTCAACCACGACAAGTACCCGTTCCTTTATGACGAGGGACGCGATCCCCTCGATTTGATCAAGGCGATGCTCGCGAAAGGCGCGAATACCAATCAGCGCAGCGAGACGACGCCGGTGCACGGGCTGATGCAGTTCGACGGCTCGTGGGCAAACTTTGACGGCCAAACGCCGTTCATCCGTGCGGCGCTTTCAGGCGACATCGAGGTCATGCGTCTGCTGCTTCAGCACGGCGCGGATCCGAACATCGCAACGAAAGAAGGATCGACGGCGCTGATGGCGGCGTCGGGCATCAACTGGATTCCGGCGCAGACCTTCACGCGCCCGGAAGCCGATTACGTCGAAGCCGTGAAGCTGTGCCTCGAAAAGGGCGCGCCGGTGAATGCGACCAACTCGCTACAGCTGGCGGCGATTCACGGTGCGGCGAACCGTGGCTGGACGTCGATCATCCAACTCCTCGCCGACGCCGGTGCGAAGCTCGATGTCGCTGATGTCGGCGGCCGCACACCGCTGGTGTTTGCCAACGGCACGTTCCTCGCGATTCGACCGCCGGTGGCCAAGCCTGAAGCGATCGAGCTCTTGAAGAAGCTGGGCGCGAAATGAATCGGATCCTACTGGCGAGTCTCGTCGCGTTCGTGCTGGCGGCTTGGGCATCCGTTGCTGGTCAGCAGAAGGATCAGAAAGATGTAGTGTCCGGCTTTAGCCGGACAGATGTGTCCGGCTTTAGTGGGACAGATGTAGTGTCCGGCTTTAGCCGGACCTATTGCGAAACCTGCCACAACGATCGCCTGAAGACCGGCGGTCTCTCTCTGCAAGGCCTGCCGATCGACGGCAACGCCGAGACGTGGGAGAAAGTCATTCGCAAGGTGCGCGCCGGCATGATGCC
>JBKPRH010000060.1:0-17609 GCA_046765795.1 Acidobacteriota bacterium
TCGCCGAAGACCTCCGGATCGCGTTGACCTGAATCGCCGACAAGCACAAAGCGGCGACGCGGCAGCCGCTGCAAGAGCGGCTCGATATTGCGTCGCTTGTATCGATCCGCGGACGCGAGCACGTTGAAGAACGAACGGTCATGCCAGCGGAAGTCCCTCAGGTGGAACGTACCTTTGGGGAAGCCGTCGCTGTCCAGAAACGCCGCAATCGGAACGTAGAGCTGCCACGGCGTGGCCGAGAGGTAATGAAACTGCCCGCCGCCGTTACTCCACGAGCGATACAGCGCAGCCATCCCGGGCACAGATCGGAATGGCTCCACAAAGGTCCCGCGCAGAAGCGCCGCGCGATCCTGGACGTGACTGACCCGGATCGTGTCGTCGATATCAGAAAACACCGAGAGACCTTCTGGCGCCAGACAATGAATGTCGAAGTCCTCGGGCGGCGCCTTCACCGTGATGGTGGTGCGCAGCCTTCCGTTCGGTCTGGTTTTTCCGAGAACAAACGTCTCGCCGCCCGCCGTGACTGTAATGGCATGGCCGCGTGTGTTGTCAGCGAACATCCACCGTGCGCGCTCGGCAAACGTCTGTTTCTCGATGGCATTGAGACGCGCGCGTGTGAAACCGAACGCCTCTCGTACCACCGGAATCACGACGCGATGCGATCGCAGGCGGCAGCACCACGCGTGCACCTCGATCTGCCAGCCCTCGTCGACGGGGAGCGCGAGCGACGGGAAGAAAAAGACGTGGCGATCTGACTTCACGAACGGCAGGCGGCTCTGACGGCCTTACAGACCGCAGGCGCCGCGTCGGGCCGCCCAAGGGCGCGGGCGGAGGCAGCCATGTCCTTCAGCTTTGGCGAACCAAGAAGACGATCGATCCGGAACGGCAGATCCTCGACGCGGTTCACTTTGGCCGCGGCGCCACGCTCGAGCAGAAAATCGCTGTTGGCCGCTTCCTGCCCGGGAATCGGATTGATGATGAACAGTGGTCTGCCCAGCGCAAGGGCCTCGGCAGTCGTGAGACCACCGGGTTTGCTGACGATGAGATCGGCCACCGCCATCATCTCGTGCATGTTGGTGACGAAGCCAAGCACGTGCGTCGGGTGACGACGATCGTGCGCCGCCAGTTCGCGCCGTAGCTCCACGTTGCGGCCCGCGACCACGACGATCTGAAACTCGCGCTCGATCTGGTCCAACGACTCGAGGATCTCGGCCACCGGTCCCATCCCGAAACCACCACCGAGGACGAGGACCGTCGGCAGATCGTCGCGAAGCCCCCGGCGTCGCCGGACGAGTGCGGCGTCGATCGGCTGCGAGAAGCGTCCGCCGATCGGAATGCCCGTGACGACCACGCCCTCGCCATCGACTTTGCGCGCGACCAGACGAGCCTTGGTCTCCTCGGCGGCGACGCAATACAAATCGACTCCCGGCTCCATCCACAGCGCATGCGCCTCGAAGTCGGTGACGACGCACACGACGTAAGGATGGTGGCGCGCGCCCTCCGCGGCGCCCCCGCCGTCCGCGGCGCGCCCGGCGGGCTTGCGGCTCTTGAGCGAACCGAGCACTTCGAGCGGCAGGAAGTGCGTACATAACACGACGTCTGGTTTGAACTGGTCCACGAGACGAACGAACTTGCGGTTGGTATGCTCCGCAAATCGCCTTCTCAGTGTGGAAAGCTCGCGCAGACGTTTGGGGTTGTCGGTCTTGTTGAAGAACAGCTCGTACAACTCCGGCGCGTGCGCGATCAGCTTGACGTAGCCTTCGGCGTAGAACTTCCGCTGAAGCTTCGGCACGAGGTCCAACAGATCGACTCGTTTGACCTCATCGGAAGGATAGGCCGTCGTCCAGGCCTCGTCGAGGGCGGCAGCGGCCTGAAGGTGTCCACCGCCTGCGGTTACGGTTGCAATGAGCACGCGCACGTATGTCGCTCCGTCGATAGTGTATCGGCGGGTTGCGACTGGATCAGAAGCGGAAGGCGGTTACTGCGGTTTGCGTGCGATGTGAATGGCCATGAGGCCGCCAAGCACGGGTAACACACGCGCGTCGCTGAAACCGTGATGCGTCATTAATCCCGCCACAGCTTTCGCGCCGGGATAGTTCCGGATCGACTCGGGGATGTAGCGATACGTGTCCGGATCGCCATGCAACGCGAGACCGAGCAGCGAGCCGACGACGCTGAGATACGCGTGATACGCGCCACGAACGATCGGATTTGCCGGGCGGTTGAAGTCGAGCGACAGCAGACGACCGCCGGGCGCGAGCACGCGATGGATTTCACGCAGCGCCTGCTCCAGGTCGGGCACGTTGCGCAGTCCATATCCAGTCGTGACCACAGTAAAGCGGCCATCAACAAACGGCAGCGCCAACATGTCGGCGGTCACGAGCGGCGTGCGCGGATCGTTCCGCCGCTGTTGCGCGAGCTGCAGCATCCGGTGCGTGACGTCGAGACCGACGCCCGATCGCGCTGGTGGCACGGCAGCAAACAGAATGTCGCCGGTACCGCAAGCCAGATCGAGCACGCGGTCGCTCGCGCGCAGCTCCGCGAGCTGAATCAACCGGCGCTTCCACCGGCGATCCTGGCCGTAGGAGAGAAAGCCGGTGATGAAGTCGTAGCGATCGGCGATGGTGGCAAAGAGACGCCGCACGTAGCGGCGTTTGCCGTCGGGCGTGGCGATATCCGAACGCAGTGTCATCCGTCGACGTGCTCAGGATGGCGCGCGGGCGGGTGTCACTGCGCGCGCAGCAGCAGGACGGGAATCTTGACGAGGTGGCGCACCTTGTCCACGGTCGTCCCGCGCAGCAGATCCTGGAGAAAGCGGTGCCCGTGCGTGGACATCGCGATGAGATCGACCTTGCGCTCCCCGCACAACCGAATGAGCTCGGTGGCTGGATCGCCCATCGCGAGCTCGGTGCTGACTTTGAGGGATGCTCCAGTGAGCTCGGCGGCGAGCTGCTCGAGATACGCCCGATCCGCTCTCATCTCTTCGGACTCGCGCAGCTTGAGCTGATCGAAGTTGCGCGCCGCCCAGCCGTCGGCGACGTGGACGAGCAGCAGCTCAGCGCCGGTCAGCGACGCCAGCTCGCGCACGTGCGTCAGGATCGTGCGGTCCGCCGGCGAGTTCTCGACGGCAACGAGAATCGATCGATACATCGTTATCCGGTGAACGTCTGATACAGCAAGTATGCGTTCAGCGCCGCAATGATAACCGCGACCATCCACGCGAGGAGCTGCATCCATCGCGGCGCAACCAGGTCACCCATCTTTCGGCGATCGCACGTGAAGCTGACCAGCGGGAATACGGCAAACGGCAGCTGCAGACTGAGAATCACCTGACTCAACACCAGCAAAGCGCCCGTTCCTCGCTCGCCATACAGCACGACGACGATCACCGCGGGGACGATCGCCACGAGCCGCGTGATGAGCCGCCGCAGCCACGGGCGCAGCCGGATGTTGACGAAACCCTCCATCACGATCTGACCGGCCAGCGTGCCAGTGAGCGTCGCATTCTGGCCTGAACACAACAGCGCGACCGCGAACAGTACACCGGCCGCCGTCGTGCCGAGCAACGGCGACAGCAGCTTATAGGCGTCGCCAATGTCGGCCACCGATTCGTACTCCGTGCCGTGGAACACGGCCGCCGCCACAATCAGGATGGCGGCGTTGATGAACAGCGCCGACATGAGCGCGACGGAGGAGTCGATCGATGCGAAACGGATCGCCTCCTTCTTGCTGGCGAGCGTATCCAGATAACGGCGAGTCTGCACGATCGACGAGTGCAGATAGAGGTTGTGCGGCATCACCGTCGCGCCCAGGATGCCGATCGCGATGTAGAGCATTGCCGGGTTGGTCAGGATTTCCGTGCGAGGAATGAAACCGGAGACGACGTCGGCTGGATTGGGCGATGCCCACCAGATCTCGATCGCGAACGACGCTGCAATCGCGACGATCAAGGCGACGACCAGCGCCTCGACGTAGCGAAATCCCTTGTGCTGCAGGAACAGCACGATGAACACGTCGAGCACCGTAATGCAGACACCCCAGATCAACGGCAGACCGAAGAGCAGATTGAGCGCAATCGCGGCGCCGATGACCTCTGCGAGATCGCAGGCGGCGATCGCGATCTCGCAGACGATCCAGAGCGCAATCGTCACCGGCCTGGAATAGCTGTCGCGGCACGCTTGTGCGAGATCGCGTCCGCTGCCGATGCCGAGCCTGACGGCGAGGGCCTGCAGCAGGATGGCCATCAGGTTGGAGATGAGGATCACGCTGAGCAGCGTGTAGCCGTAACGCGCACCACCGGCAAGGTCGGTTGCCCAGTTGCCCGGGTCCATGTAACCGACGGCAACCAGATACCCCGGACCCGCAAACGCCAACAGCTTCCGCCAGAAACCCGCATCGGACGGCACCGCGATCGAGCCATGAACTTCACGCAAGCTCGGCGCTGAAGGCGCACTCTTCCAACCCCCACTCGACCCAGCTCTCGGCAAGCCGGCGCCGGTCAGGGATGCATCAGTTCGATGGTCTGAAGCCATTTAGATTCAGTCGATTTTGAGCTTTCAAAATTACAATGTGGATGATAGCATACCCAGACTTTTACGGCTCAAACTAATCGCGTCCGGGTGAGTATGCTCGCGTCAAGCACTGTCGAAAACTACCTGAAGGCCATCTATACAGGCGCCGCCAGCCTCGGCAACGGTCAGCGGCTTCTGCCAATGGGGCAACTCGCGGCCGCCGTCGGCGTCACGCCCGGTACCGCGACGACGATGGTGAAGACCCTGGCGGAGTCGGGGCTGGTGGAATACGAGCCGTATGCGGGCGTTGCGCTCACTGCGGCAGGGCAGAAGCTGGCGGCGCTCGTCCTTCGGCGCCATCGCCTGATCGAGCTTTTTCTCGTCCGGGTCATGGGCTACTCGTGGGACGAGGTGCACGACGAAGCCGAACTCCTCGAGCACGTCGTCACCGATCGGCTGATCGAACGCATCGACGAGATGCTCGGACGGCCCGAAACGGATCCGCACGGCGACCCGATTCCCAATGCCGACGGACTCGTGAAGGCACAGGACGCGCAGACGCTGCTCTCGTGTCCGCTCGAGACGACCGTCACCGTGACGCGCGTGATCGATCAGGACAAAGAGTTCCTGCGTTTCATCGAGCACCACCATCTCAAACCCGGCGAGGCCATCGCGGTGGAAGCGCGGGACGCGGCAGCCGACAGTGTGCGCGTGCGTGGCAAGAACGATCAGCGCATCACGATCGGCACGCGTGCGGCGTCGAAGCTCCTGGTCCAGGTCGTACAGGTGCTGCTGCTGTGCATCCTGGCGCTGCCCGCGTTCGCGCAGGACGCGCAGACGACACAGGCACGTCGAGAAGCTCCGCGCACGAACTTGTCCGGCTACATGGACTTCCATTTCAACAACGAGGAGTTCACGGACGCTCGTCTGGATTTCCACCGCTTCGTCCTGCTCGTCACGCATTCGTTCTCGCCGCGCATCCGGTTCGTCGGCGAGCTCGAGCTCGAACACGCGTTTGTCGAGGGTCTCGAAGAAGGTGGCGAACTCGAGCTGGAGCAGGCGTACGTCGATTTTCTCCTCGATCGATCGTTCAACGTCCGCGCCGGGATGATGCTCATGCCGATCGGCATCATCAACGAGCGTCACGAGCCGCCGGTGTATTACGGCGTCGAGCGACCGTTCATCGACACGGTGATCATTCCCACCACGTGGTTCGAGGTGGGCGCCGGCGTGCACGGTGAGGTTGGCCGCGGCTGGCGCTATCGCGCCTACATCGTTGCCCCACTCAATGCCGCGGAGTTCAGTGCCAACATCGGGATTCGCGACGGTCGTCAGAAGGGCTCCGAGTCCAACGTGAGCCGGCCAGCAGTCACGGGACGTATCGAGTACGTCGGCTTCCGAGGGCTGACACTCGGTGCAAGTGGATGGTCCGGCCGATCGGGGTTTGAGTTCCGTCCGCGTTTCGACGTGCCGGTCTCGCTGGCCGAAGCCGATGCGCGCTATTCCCGCCGTGGATTCGAATTCCGCGGGCAGTTCGCGCAGGTCTGGATCGACAACGCCGGCCAGCTGAATGACACGCTGGCGCTACGCGTCGGCGTCAACCCGAATATCGGCAGCGCGCTTCGCGGCTTCTCGCTCGAAGGCAGCCGTCGATTCTTTTCAGGTTCGCGACTCGGAGAAGTGGGCGGGTTCGCCCGCTACGAGAACTTCGATACCCAGTACCGAATGCCGGCTGGATATGTGCCGCTGCAGGAGTTCGATCGCGATGCCTGGGTCGTCGGTGCCAATTACTGGCCCGATCCCGATGTTGCGGTGAAGGTGGACTACTCGATCGTCCGCAATCAAAGCTCGGTGATCAGGTCGCCGAATTCGTTCAACGTCGGGTTGGGATGGTGGTTCTGATGCGACATTCAATCAGACTGCTGACGTTGGTAGTCATCATCGGCGTCGTCATGTCCGAGGGCACGGCCTTGCCCGCCGGAGCGTCAGCGAAGGCGGGACAGGACGCGCGCGTGATTGAAATCGCCGCCGAGCGATTTGCCTTCACGCCTTCCGAGATCCGCGTCAAAGCCGGCACGCCACTCGAGATTCGACTGCAGAGCGACGACACCGCACACGGCTTTCATATCGTCGGCACAGACGTCGATATCGAGCTGCCAAAACGCGGACGCGGTGTGGCGACCGTGAACTTCCAGCCACAAGCGGGCCGCTACACATTCGAATGTTCACGCATTTGCGGCGCAGGACACGAGTTCATGCGCGGCGTGCTTATCGCGGAGTGACTGCAGTGGACTTCAGGTGCCTACGACACACCGAGGCATCCGCCTCCGCGACGCTACGGCGGGACAAGCAGAGGCGTAGAGCGTGGTTCTCGTGGACCTCGCTTGTCTGCTTCGTCACGCTTGCTACGGCGATGTTGGTCGCTCAGACGCGCCTGCCCGTGCCGGGCGATGCGCTGCCGGGAATCACGCCGGCCGAGTTCCAGGAGTTTCGGCTCGGCCTGGACGACTTCCTCGAAGTCGAGACATCCGATGAAGGGCTGGGCCCGGCGTTCAACGCCACAAGCTGCGCCGTGTGCCACAGCGTGCCCGCGGTCGGCGGAATGAGCGCGATCGCGGAGGTGAGAGCCGGCAAGCGCGGCCCGAACGGCGAATTCATCGCGCTGGACCCGTCCGGCGAATCGCTCTTCCATCTGTTCTCGGTGCCGGGACATGCCTGCCAGCCTGTCATTCCCGCCGACGCGACGATCATCGTGCGTCGCGTGCCGATCCCGGTGTTCGGAGCTGGCCTGGTCGAAGCGATCCCGGACGAGGCGCTACTCGCCCTCGAGGATCCGAGCGATCGCAATCGAGACGGCGTGAGCGGCCGCGCAGCGATGGTGACCGACCTCGCGTCCGGCGAGCGGAGAGTCGGCCGGTTCGGCTGGAAGTCGCAACACGCGACGTTGCTCGCGTTCAGCGCTGACGCCTATCGGAACGAGATGGGCATCACCAACGACTTCTTTCCGCACGAGGTCGCGGTGGGGATCTCACACGAGCGGATGCGCGTGTGTGATCCGCACCCTGAACCCGAGGACATCCGTGATCCGCGCACCGGCCGTCGTGGTATCGACAACTTCGCGAGCTTCATGAAGTTCCTCGCGCCGATCGCTCGCGGCCCGATTGACGAACCCGCCCGGAATGGCGAGCGCGTCTTCAGCGCGATCGGTTGCAGCGCCTGCCACACACCCACGCTGACAACGGGACCGAGCTCGAACCCATTGTTCAACCGCGTCGCGGTACCGCTGTTCTCGGATTTGCTGTTGCACGACGTTGGCACTGGCGACGGCATTCAACAGGCATCCGGCATGCCCGAGGAGATCCGCACACCCGCCCTGTGGGGTTTGAGATTCCGTCGTCCCCTGCTGCACGACGGCGCGGCAGCGACGATTGAGGACGCGCTCACCAGGCACGCCGGCGAAGCTGGGCTCGCGATACAGGGCTACTACGGGGCCACCGCGGAAGAACGCGCCGCGCTGCTCGCGTTTCTACGATCGCTCTAACCAGGTATCGATCGCCTGTCTCAATTCCGCTGCGCTGGCGGCGAAGACCAGACTGGGGTCCTTTCGATCGAGCAACTCACGCCTGAATCCGAAGCCGTATGAGACCAGGCAGCAGCTGGCCTCGGCGCGCCTCGCAGTTTCGAGGTCGATGCCAGAATCGCCGACGAGCATCGTACGCTCAGGCCCGGTGTTCGTGGCGCTCATCATGGCCTTGAGCCCGGCCGGATCCGGCTTGCGGCGATGAGGACCATCACCGCCGATGACGTCGTCGAATAGGTCACGCAAGCCGACCGCGGCGAGAATGCGTTCGGTCGGCTTCGTCGGCTTGTTGGTCAGAACTGTGAGATGAGCCCGGCCATGCGCATGACGAACGACGTCAGCGACACCGTCATACACGCGCGTGTGATTCAGCAGGCGCTCGTCGTAGATCTCGAGAAATCGCTCCAGCGCATGCGCACGCTCGCCGCGGCCTGACGCCTGAAGCGCGCGTCGAACGAGCAACGCTGCACCCTCACCCACCATCCCGCCGATCTGTTCTTCGGTCAGGACCTGCCCACCGAGCTCTTCGATCAGCTGATTGGCTGAATCGGCGAGATCGCGTCGCGAGTCAACGAGGGTGCCGTCGAGATCGAAGGCTATCAGGCGGTGTAGGTGGCCCACGATGTCGGCGTTTCCCACACGGTCACGCGCGCGACCGGAAGTCCTTGCTCGCGTGAGATGTCATAGATCAGACGGGCGATGCGCTCCACGGTCGGATTGCTCTCGACGAGATACATCGGTTCGCCCAGCGCTTCCAACGCTTTCACCAGCGGATCGTCGCGGCGCAGGATCATCTTGTGATCGAGCTCGCGATCGACCCAGGTCTTGACGATGCGCTTGATGTCGTTGAAGTCGGCGACCATGTTGCGGCGGTCGAGTGTGTCGGTGCGAATCTCGATCTCTGCCACGGCGTTGTGTCCGTGAGGATGCTTGCAGATGCCGTCGTAGTCGAGCAGGCGATGCCCGTAGCAGAAGTCGATGCGCTTGGTGACCGAGTACATAGCCTGTATCTTATCGATGTCCAGTTTGGAAACGACAGCCGTCCTGTTCTCGTCGGGGCTTGACAGCGCCGTCCTCGCCGCCGCCGAGGCACGAACGCGCAAGGTCCATCCTGTCTATGTCAGCGCCGGACTCGCGTGGGAACGTGAGGAACTGGCTGCTGTCGATCGCCTGCTCGCGACGCCCGTCTATCGACATCTGGCGCCGCTCGCGCGCCTGACATTCACCGTCGAGGATCTCTATCCCGCGACACATTGGGCGCTGCGCGGGACGCCTCCGGCATTCGATACGCCGGACGAAGATGTCTATCTGACGGGCCGCAACATCGTGCTCTTGACCAAAGCCGGCATTTACTGCGCGCAGCACAAGCTGCCGCGGATTGCGATAGGGCCTCTCGCGGGCAATCCCTTTCCGGATGCAACGCCGGAGTTCTTCGCGGCCATGTCGAAGACGCTGTCGCTTGGACTCGCGTACCAGGTCGCCATCGACGCGCCCTTCGTCACGATGCACAAGAGCGATGTGATTCGGCTGGGTGCCGAGTTACACGTGCCGTTCGAGCTGACGCTGTCGTGCATGAACCCGCGGCAGGGGCTGCACTGTGGTCAGTGCAGCAAGTGCCGCGAGCGGCGTGACGCGTTTCGCGAGGCGGGGATCGAAGATCCGACGTCCTACGCGTCGCGCCCGGTGCGTTGATTACCGCGAGATATTGATCGAGCCGTCGCCGCTGTTCAGCCGCAGCGTGCGACCACCTTTTCCGAGTTGCGCGCGGAGCGAATCCTTTTCTTTGCGGTCGCGATTCTCGGGGTCTCGCTCGGCCTGCACAGACAGACCATCGGCGTGCACACCACCATCGCCGGTGTGAGCATCGAGATCGGCATCGAAATTCGCGGGCAACCGAAGCGTGATCGATCCGTCGCCGGTGTTGACGCTCGAATCGCTCTTCAATGCACTGCCGTCGAGGACGTCGAGCCGAACGGATCCGTCGCCAGTCCTGACGTTGATGGCATCGAAGCGACCGGTCAGCTCGACAGCACCGTCGCCAGAATCGGCCTCGACACGGCCGGCGGCATCGGTGATTGAGATCGACCCATCACCCGTATGGGCCCGCAGGCTGCCCTCGATCCGACGGGCTCGAATGCTGCCGTCGCCGCTGTTCAATTCAACCGTGCCGGCGAGGTCGGCCGCCTCGATCGATCCATCGCCGGTCCGCGCATTCACGGACACCTTCCGGGGCGCCGTCACGATCAGGCTCACTGATGGCGACTGGAATGACCCGATGTGGATGCCGTCGCGTTGGTCGCGTGGTGAGGGCGCGTCCACGACGATGCGGTTGCCCTCCTGACTCGTGTTCACGGTCAACGATTCCGCCGCTTTTTGATCCGGTCCGTGCCGTTCGATCTCGACAAGCACTTCGTTCTTGTCCCACGACTTGAGTTGAATCGAACCATCGAACGTGCGAAGGCTCAGTTCAGCCTGGCCGGTGACAACGAAGCGCTTCTCTTCGCGGGTGACGACCCCTTCGCCGCGCACATCGATGCTGCACGCGGAAGCGGCCATGGACAGCAGTGAAATACCGAGCCCGGCAAGCACAGGAGTCTTTTGCATCTCGTCCTCTCAGCGGCGTTAGACGGGAGCCGGTGTAGGGGTGTTCAGTGAGCCGACCTGTTCTCCGCCAATGAAAGTCCTCATGACGCGAAATCCACGGTCGAGCACAACAAGGTCGGCCACAGCTCCGACGGCGATGACCCCGAAACCGGTGAGGCCGAGCTCGCGCGCGGGTGTCGTCGAGCACATGGTCGCGGCCTCCACAATCGAGCTGCCGAACCGGGTCACGATAGTCCGAAACGCCCGGTCCATTGTCAGAACGCTGCCCGCGAGGGTGCCGTCCTCGAGAAAGGCTGCCTCGCTGCGAGCCTCGATTCGCCGGCCGCCAAGGCGGGCGGGAGACCCGATCGGAAGCCCGGAGGCGCCTGTTCCATCGGTGATCGCCATCACACTCTGCGCCCCCTTCGCCGCTATCGCCATCCGACACATCGCGGGGTGCACGTGATAGCCGTCGCATATGAGTTCCGCGGCGACCTCTTCGCGTGAGAGCACGGCACCGACGAGACCTGGCGCCCTATGCGCCAACGGCGTCATCCGATTGAACAGATGCGTGGCGTGCCTCGCCCCGGCTTCGATGGCTGCGATGGCTGTGTCGTAGTCCGCACCCGAATGCCCCAACGAGACTCGATGACCAGACGCGACAAGTGACGCAACCAGATCGAGCCCACCGGTCAGTTCCGGTGCGAGGGTGACGATGCCGACGTCGGGCCGCGAGGCAGCGATCGTGTCGAGGATGTCACGCGCCGAGAAATCGCCTTCGCTCGCGGTCGCTCCGGGCACACGCAGACACGACGCCGGCTGCGCGCCGCAAAAGTCGGGACTGATGAAGTTGCTTTCGAGATGCGCGGGAAGCACGCGAGCCCGACCAGAGACTGCGGCAACGCGTGAATCGCGGACCTGATTCAAAAAACCGCGGAGCTCTTTCGGAGGACACGCGACCGTCGTCGGGCAGAATGCCGTGACCCCGTACCGCGGAAGCCGCGATGCAATTTCCGCAACGGACTCGCCTCCGTCGAGCGTGTCGTATCCCTCGACGCCGTGCACGTGTACGTCGATGAATCCAGGTACGACGTAGCAGTCGCTGGCGTCGATCGTTGTGGCCCGTCCTGGGTCAACGGCGCCCGGCTCGATGGCGGCGATACGTCCCGCGTCGATGATGATCGTCCCTTCGCTGAGGACGCGGTCTGGCAGCACCACGTCGCCCTTTGCGAGAACAATCATCGGCCGTCCCAGTCAACGTGCACGTGCAGCTTGCGGCCTTCGAGAGGAAGCGGATCGTCGGAATGCTCTGGCCACGGCACGGTGTCGGCTTCGCGCGTCGACCCGCCGCGCGTCGCCGGGCGCAGCACCTCGCGATCGAGTCGCTTGAGCAGATGAATGAATCCGCCTTGCGTCGGCGCCATCATCACCACGACGCCACCGCTGCGATCGGGCGGAAACTTGCGATCGTCGAGATAGTCGCGATCGAGTGTGATCAACGTGCGGCGGAGTTGTCGCGCGAGGCGATAGTGCTCGCCGTCAGGCGCGCGGCGCAGGTCAGGATGTTCGAGGACGAACATCACATCCCAGGACAGCGTCGCCCGCATGTACGACACGAGGCCGGCAGGGACATTCGCGTCAACGTAAACTCGCGGCTGTCCGGACAGCTGCTGGGCGTGGCCGCCGAGCTCGGACGCCAGCGTGCCCACTAGCGTTGGGCCTCCGTGGCCTGCTGCTTCAACGCAGCGACGAGTTGATCGCGCTTGTGCACGAGTTCCTTGCGAGGGCGGCGCCCGTTGGGCGAACCCACAACGTACTCGCAGAAGAGCGGAAATCCAATCGTCGAATCGACATATGCAACGGCGGTATCGGGAAGCACACCCGGATTCACCTTGCCCCAACTCACCGCCTCTGCGGGTGTTGCCCCGGAGAGTCCGCCCCACACGACCTGATCGGTTGTGATCTGGATGAAGAAGTCGTTGCCGCCCTTGGGAATGCCGTACACTTCCCAGAGCGTCGGCTGCCCCTGCAAGTAGAAATTCTTCGGCGATCCCCCGCCGAGGATCACGCAGCCGTTCTTCTTTCCGGCAAGGATGAAGGCGCACACCTCGTTGACGTCCTTGTTCGGATCGATCATCAGGCGGCTCTCGTTTATCAGCTCGTGGAAGGCGATGTTCATGCCGATCGAGCTGTCACCGGGAGACGAGGTGAAAATGGGTACGCCGTTCGCCGCGGCAGCGGCGACGACCGAGTACTGCTCGCATCCCGGCTGTCGCGCGATCAGGTCGCGTCCGAGCGCGTAATGCAGCTCGGCCGTAGAGATGGGGCCATTTAAGCCCGATCGAACGAGGAAGTCGCGAATGTACGCGTCGGTCTCGAGGAGCACCGTCGCTGGGAACAACACGTCGTAGATGCGGATCACGCCGTCCTCGTAAAGCTGGACGTCGTCCACGAACGGCGAACCTCTGTGCAACGTGAAGTTCAACGCGTAGTGCAGATCGTGATAGAGATTGGCTCCAGTGCTGATGACGAAGTCGACGAGACCACGCTCCATCAGCTCGACCATGCAGCCGCCCAGTCCGGCCGGTGTCAACGCGCCGGCTACCGTGAGCCCGATCGTCGTGTCGTGCTCGGGCAGGAGCATTTTCTCCGCGAAGATGCGGCAGGCCTCGCCGAGGCGCGCCGCATTGAAGGCCTGAAAGCCTTCATCGATGAGCTGCCTGAGATCGGCGCTGCCCCGCGGCCGGTAGTACCGGATGGGCTTGCCACTCAGGTGGTTGGATCGGGGTTTTTCTGGTGCACCGGGCGAGCGGTGGGGCATCAGGGATGTAGCTTAGCATCACCCCTCCGTTGAATCCGTGACGCGCTGTCGGTGCCGGCGAGATGCGCCGATAAGCTGGCGAGCCCCTTAGAACGTGTCAGTGTCTGAAGAAATATGAGTGTTGCCACCTCCCGTGCACTAGGGTCGAGGACCGACGCGACCAGCGACGTCGAGGCACGATTCCGTACCCTCGTTCAGTCGCCGTTGCGTGCAGGTCTGCTCCGATTCCTGAGTGCACGTCCGGGCGAGCCGTTCGAAGTCGAGGCGTTGATGGCCACGTTCGGGCGCATGCGCCTGGACGTTGAAAACTGCCTTCGCGAACTCGTCGAGTTCGGCATCATTCGGCGCGCGCCGGGTCCACCAGCGCAATTTGCGGCGGTCCGCCCCGAAGGCGACGCGATCAACCGCCTGCTGGACACGTTCCTCGAGCGGCGAGCGGACATCAGTACCGAAGATCAGGCTCCTTCCGTCCAGCGTTTCCGCGAAATGATCGGGCGCGACGAGAAGATGCTGATCGTCTTCGAGTGGATCCGCACTGCTGCCAAGTCCGACATCTCGGTGCTGATCCTCGGGCCGACCGGCTCGGGCAAGGAAGTCGTCGCGCGCATGATTCACGAGCTGAGTCGGCGCGGCGGAGAAAACTTTCAGGCGGTCAATTGCGCCGCGCTCCCCGACACGCTCTTCGAATCGGAAATCTTCGGCTACGAGAAAGGCGCGTTCACCGGCGCGCACGATCGGAAGCCGGGCCGCGTCGAGCTCGCCGATCGCGGCACGCTGTTTCTTGACGAAATCGGCGACCTGTCTCTCGTCGCGCAGGCCAAGCTGCTTCGCGTTCTCGAGGATCGTCGATTCGAGCGTCTCGGCGGACAACGCTCCGTGCAGGTGGACTTCCGCCTGATCTCCGCGACCAACCGGCCTCTCGACCAGTTCGTTCGCGACAGCCGTTTCCGCGAGGACCTCTACTACCGCGTCAACGCGTTCTCGATTCGGCTACCTTCACTGCGCGAGCGGCCGGCCGATATCGCGGTGCTCGCCAATCGATTTGTCGCCCGCTATTGCGCCACGAACGGGCTGCCCCTCGACGCCAAGGCGTTCTCGCCCGAAGCGATTTCGCGGCTGAACTCCTATCCGTGGCCTGGCAACATTCGTGAGCTCGAGAGCACTGTCTCGCGCGCGGCGCTCTCAGCGCCCGGGCGAATCATTCGCGACACCGACATCGAGTTCCTGCATCCGGTCGCCGCTCCCTCCGCAGAAGCACCGCCGCGTCTGCCGACGCTCGCAGAAGCCGAACGCGCGCACATCATCCGCGTGCTCGATGCTGCCGCGTGGAATAAGAAGGAGGCCGCGCGCCTCCTCGCAATTAGTCGCGGAACGCTCTATCGCAAGATCGTCGAGTACGGCCTCGAGCCGAACACACGCCTGTCGCGAAACAGAGCAGCGCAATAGCTCGTTTTTCGCGGAAACATTAGGAGATCTGCCCGTCGATTTCGAGACCGTGATCTGGGGTCTCGATCCGGAACACTCGCCGATCTCGCGACTACTCCAAGCGCAGCAGCAATTTACGCAGATCCGAGCTCAAAAACGGTGTGCAGGTTCTGCACACACGCGCATTCGACGCCAATCAAACCTGAGCGCACTGCACACCGTAAGCGGTCCAAGCTCAACGAGTTAACCAGCACAACCGCATACGCAGACAAGCCCGGCAGATTTATTGCCCCTACCGCTGTGGTTGCTTATGCGGTTCACACTCTCGTTGCGTTCCTTCTTCTCGGGATGTCTCGCGGTTGCATTCGTTGCACTCACGGCCTCGACGGCGTCTGCACAAAACCACGGCCGGCCCGGCGACAAACTGGATTCTGTTCTTCGCTACCGCGCGAAACAGCTGGCGGGACGTTCACGCGTCATCGTGCAGTTCAGGGGTGACGCGGACGTGCGCGTCTTCGGGCGCGGCATTGTCGGTCGTCGTCTCGACCACGGCGCCCAGGTCGGCGAGGTGGACAACATCACGCTGGCCACGATGGCGTCCGATCCGCGCGTTGAGCGCGTCATGATCGATCGCCCGGCGTTCGCGACGATGGAACGCACCGGGCAAGCGATTGGCGCGACGCTCGCGCGCAGTCAGTACAGCGTGACCGGCAGAGGCGTCGGCGTCGCAATCATCGACTCCGGAATCACCAGCTACCACGACGACCTGTATCGTTCAATCAACGGCACCTCCTCGCGCCGCGTCGCGCACTTCAAGGACTTCACCCGCGACGTCAGCCCGAATCTCTGGTTCAGCGAACAGGCGTCGGATGATTACGGCCACGGCACGCACGTCGCCGGCATCATCGCCGGCAGCGGCTACGACTCGAACGGCCGTCGCACGGGCGTCGCGCCTGGAGCCAAACTGGTCGGCCTGAAAGTGCTCGATGGCGAAGGCCATGGGTATGTCAGCGATGTGATTGCGGCGATCGACTACGCAATTTCTGTCCGGTCCACCTACAACGTCCGCGTCATCAATCTCTCGGTAGCCTCCGGTGTGTTCGAGTCGTATTGGAACGATCCGCTCACGCTTGCGGCGAAGCGCGCGGCCGAGGCTGGAATCGTCGTCGTCGCCGCAGCCGGCAATCACGGCCTCGATGCGAACGGACGCCAGCAGTGGGGCGGCATCACGTCACCCGGCAACGCGCCGTGGGTGCTGACGGTCGGTGCGTCGAGCCATCAAGGCACCATTCGTCGAAGCGACGACATCATCGCCAACTTCAGCTCACACGGGCCCACGTGGCTCGACTTCGCGGCCAAGCCCGACATCGTTGCGCCGGGCGTCGGCATCGAATCGCTGTCAGATCCGCGGAGCGAGCTGTACGGGACGTTCAGGTCGTACCTCCTCAACGGCACGGTCTCGGTTGGCTACAAGCCGTATTTGAGCCTCAGCGGCACGAGCATGGCGACCCCGGTTGTCGCCGGCACCGTCGCGTTGATGCTCGAGGCGAACCCGAGCCTGACGCCCAACGCTGTAAAGGCGATCCTGCAATTCACCGCCGAATCGCATGCGAATGAGAACGTGCTCGCGCAGGGGGCGGGCTTCCTCAACGCGAAGGGCGCCGTGCGCATGGCGCGATTCTTCGCGGCGCCGCAGAACGGCATCGGCTACATGAGTGACGTGATCAACAGCGAAACGATCAACTGGTCACGTCACATCGTCTGGGGCAACTACCTCATCGAAGGCGGCATGCCGCTCCCGGGCAGCAACGCCTGGGCGACCAATCAGACGTGGGGCGCCATCAAGACGCAGACCGGGCAGCCTGTCGTGTGGGGCGCGCGCGCGGACGACGACAACATCGTCTGGAGCGTCGACAGCGACGACAACATCGTGTGGAGCGTCTCCGACGACGGCAACATCGTCTGGAGCGTCAACGGCGACGAGAACATTGTCTGGAGCGTCGACACCGACGACAACATCGTCTGGAGTGTCAACGGCGACGACAACATCGTGTGGAGCGTCTCCGACGACGGCAACATCGTCTGGAGTGTCAACGACGACGGCAACATCGTGTGGAGCGTCAACGGCGACGACAACATCGTCTGGAGCGTCTCCTCGCTGCAGAACGTCGTGTGGGGCACCGACTGCGGTGGCGCTGACTGCAAGAAGGCCATCTGGGGATCAACCAAGAACGGCGTCGTGATGGGGACCGCTGACGACGACAACATCGTGTGGAGCGTCAACGGCGACGACAACATCGTGTGGAGCGTCAACGACGACGACAACATCGTGTGGAGTGTCAACGACGACGGGAACATCGTCTGGAGCGTGAATGACGACGACAACATCGTCTGGAGCGTGAACGACGACGGGAACATCGTCTGGAGTGTCAACGACGACAGCAACATCGTCTGGAGCGTATCAACGGTTGCGCAGGCCCTCTGGCCTGCTGCCTCTTTCTGAGAAGGACGTCATGAGAACTCGCGTTACGATCATTTGGCTGCCAAGCGCACAGCACTAACGGAAAGGATCCTCGGGGGATGAACCAGCTGCCATACTGGCCCATCGCCAGCTTGCTGCTGGTCCCGGTGGTCTTATATCTGGGACTGCGCGCGTACTTCGTACTGCTCGCGCGGTTCGACCACGAAC
>JBKPRH010000061.1:0-9625 GCA_046765795.1 Acidobacteriota bacterium
CGGCGTATCGAAATCCTGAATGAGCGGGGCCAGCTCAAACCCGCGCCCGCGACGCTGACCTCTGACGATGAGTCGAAGGTTTGACGGCCACCGAGCTCATCGCGTATCTCGACGCGCGCCTCGCTGAAGTCGAAGCGGCACTCACATCGATCCTCCCGTCCAGCCCGCACTGCCCTGCTGTCGTGTTGGAGGCGATGCAATACAGCCTCATGGCCGGCGGCAAACGTCTGCGTCCGATTCTCTGCCTTGCCAGCGCCGACGCAGTCGGCGGCGACCGCTCGCTCGCGATGCCGGCGGCGTGCGCCATCGAATTGATTCATACCTATTCGCTGATTCACGACGATCTCCCTGCCATGGACGATGACACGATGCGGCGAGGACGTCCGACACTGCACGTCGTCGCCGGCGAGGGGATGGCGATCCTAGCGGGTGATGGGTTGCTCACGGAAGCGTTTCACGTGCTCGCCCGTGAGCCGCGCACGTCTGACCCGGATCTCGTCGCGCGAAAGCTTCACGTCATCGAGACAATCGCCAGCGCCGCGGGCGCGATCGGAATGGTCGGCGGACAAGCGATCGATCTCGCGTCGGTCACACCCGATCGATCGGGACGGATCCCTGCGCCGCTCGACGCGAGTGCGCTGAAGACGATGCACAGCAAGAAGACCGGCGCGTTGATTCGGGGATCGGCAAAGGCCGGCGCCATCATGGGTGGCGGCGATCCCGCGCAGGTGGAAGCCATCGATCACGCGGCCGGCGAGTTCGGCCTCGCGTTTCAGATCGTGGACGACATTCTCGACGTCGAGGGCGCGTCAGCCGAACTCGGTAAAACAGCGGGCAAAGATGCCGCCGCCGGCAAGCCGACGTACCCCCAGTTGTACGGGCTCGACGCGTCGCGGCGTATGGCGCGCGAATGCCTCGAACGCGCCGAGCAGGTTCTCGCCGGCGCGAACCTGGCCGACGCGCGTCTGCTCGGCATCGGGCGCTGGATCGTGGAGAGGTCGAAATGAAGTTCGAAGTGCAAAGTGGAAAGTGCGAAGTAAGTTTGCAAGTGGCTCGAGCCACGACTTCTGAAACCACTTTGCACTTTGCACTTTAGACTTTGCACTTGCGAGTACGCCTTGATCAGTTATTGCTCGATCGGCAGCTGGCGCCGTCGCGGGAACGCGCGCGCGCGCTCGTCATCGCCGGTCAGGTCACGGTGGACGGCAAGCTCGTGACCAAAGCGGGCACTGCGGTTGACGACTCCGCCGATGTCGCCCTCGTCGTGCCGGATCATCCGTACGTCGGCCGCGGTGGACTGAAGCTGGCACACGCCCTCGACACCTTTGAGATCCCGGTGGCGGGCCGTGAAGGCCTCGACATCGGCGCATCGACCGGCGGCTTCACCGACGTGATGCTGCAGCGGGGTGCCGCACGCGTCGTCGCGCTCGACGTCGGTCACGGCCAGTTGGACTGGCGACTGCGACAAGACCCGCGCGTCGTGGTCCTCGAGCATGTGAACGCGCGCACCCTGACGCTCGACATGCTGCCGGGCAAAGTGGATCTCGTCACCATCGACGTCTCCTTTATCTCCCTGTCGCGTATCCTGCCGGTCATTCCTCCTGTCCTGCAGCCCGGCGCCGACATCGTCGCGCTGGTCAAGCCGCAATTCGAGGCGGGCCGCGAGGAGGTGCGCAAAGGCATCATTCGCGACACGGCCGTTCATGCACGGGTGCTCGACGAGGTCTCGGCTGCGGCCGCTGAGGTAGGATTGACGCGCGTAGCGTCGACTCCGTCACCAATCACGGGCCAGAAAGGCAACGTCGAGTTCCTCGCTCACTTCCGCGCGTCATGAACCAGGGACACATCTCCCGCGTCGGCATCGTGGCCAAGACTGGCCTGACTGCCGCCGCCGACCATCTCCATCGCCTTGCGAAATGGCTGCGCGACCGCCAACTGCAGGCGGTGTTCGAGACCGATACTGCGACGCTCGCCGGCGACGCCGCAGCGACGCCCACCTACTCACGCCAGACGCTTCCGGCTGAAGTCGATCTGATCGTCGTCCTCGGCGGCGACGGCACGCTCCTGAGCATGGCGACGCGGACCGCGCAATCGGGCCGCGACATTCCGATCCTCGGCGTGAACTTCGGCAGCCTCGGGTTCCTCACTGAAGCGCGCATCGACGAGCTCTACACCGTCCTCGAATCGGTTCTCAATGGGACGGCCACGTTCGATGAACGCGCGATGCTCGCCGCCGACGCCTATCGCGCACGCGAGCACTTCGACTCGCGGATCGTCCTGAACGACGTCGTGTTCACGAAGGCCGCGCTGTCGCGAATCATCGAGCTGTCTGTATCGGTGGGCAGCGGCCTGGTGATGAAGGTCAAAGCCGACGGGTTGATCATCGCGAGCGCGACCGGATCGACGGCGTACAACCTGGCAGCGGGCGGACCAATCATTCATCCGCGCGCCGACGCGATCGTGCTCACGCCGATCGCGCCGCACACGTTAACGAATCGGCCGATCATCGTGCCGGGCAGCGAAGTGATCGAAATCCGTCCGCAGGTGCAGGGAACGCTGGACGAGATCTTCGTCACCTACGACGGGCAATCGGGCTACCCGTTGCAGGAGGGCGACATCGTCCGGGTGCGTCGATCGGAGCGGACGCTGACGCTGGTGAAAGCGCCGCGCAGCTATTTCGAACTCCTGCGCGAAAAACTCAAGTGGGGCGAACGCGGCGGCCGGGAATGACCGCGTCAGTGTGCGCGTCGAGAGGAGTCGTGATGTTTAGACGAACTGTGTTCTCCGTGGCGGCGTTCGCACTGGCAATGCTCACGCTCACAACCGCGCAACAGCGTCCGGCCGCGGTGAAGAGCGTGCGACTCTACGTCTTCGAGAACGGCTCAATTCGAGGGCTCGACCCGAAGCTGTTCAACTTCACTCGCGAAGAACTGAAGGAGGTGGACTTCACCAACACCTCCTATCTCATCGTGCACCCGAAGGGCACGCTGATGTTCGATTCGGGTGCCGTCGAGGACAGTCACTTCAAGGGCGGCGGGCCGGTGACCGAAGGCATCATGACCGCCACCAAGCCTCTGCTGCCGCAGCTCGCCTCGGCCGGCTACACGCCGTCGGACATCACCTATTTCGCGATGTCGCACTACCACTCCGATCACACGGCCAACGCCAACGCCTTTGCGTCGGCGACGTGGATCGTTCAGAAGGCCGAGCGCGACTTCATGTTCGCTGACAAGCCGCAAGGCATCATCCAACCCGCACAATACAGCGCGTTGAAAGGTGCGAAGACCAAGCTCTTGAACAACGAGGACTTCGACGTATTTGGCGACGGCGCGGTCGTGATCAAATCAGCGCCCGGACATACGCCAGGCCATCAGGTGCTGTTCGTGAAGCTGCCGAAGACAGGGCCGGTGCTGCTCGCGGGTGACTTGTATCACTACCCGGAGGAACGCACGACCGGACGCGTCCCGACCTTCGAGTTCAATGCCGAGCAGTCGAAGGCATCGCGCGGAAAGATCGAAGCGTTTATCAAGCAGGCCGGCGCGCAGTTGTGGATCGAACACGACATCGCCACGCACGCGAAGCTGCCCAAAGCGCCGGCGTTCGTCGAGTAGAGGCTAGCGTTTCTTCTCCGCCGCGCGCTGATTGCGGAAGTACAGGACCTGGTACTGATACACGTTCGCGTTGTGGTCTTTCAGCGTCGCCGCGAACACGTGTGAGCCATCGTTGCGGCTGACGAAATAGAGATACGGCACATCAGCAGGCGACACCGCCGCCTCCAACGACGAGCGGCCCGGCGCGGCGATCGGGCCGGGCGGCAATCCCGGATAGCGGTACGTGTTGTACGGCGAGTCGAAACTCAGATCCTCGCGCCTGATGTTGCCGTCATACTTGCCAGCCTTCATCAGCGCATAGACGACTGTCGGATCCGCCTGCATCCCCATGCCCTGCTTCATGCGGTTCCTGTAGACCGCTGCGACGAGCGGGCGTTCGTCGGCTCTCGCAGTTTCCTTCTCGATGAGCGACGCCAGCGTCACCACTTGTCGCGTCGTCAACTGCTGCGCCTCGGCCCGAGCGCGCAGGGTCTCGTCGTACGAGGCGCGGAATCGCTCGACCATCATGCCGACGAGGCGCGACGCATCGGCTCGACGAGGCAGCGAGTAGGTTTCCGGAAACAGATAGCCTTCCAGGTCCCTCGCCTTGGCGTCGAGATCCTTAATCAATGAGCCGTCGTTGGCCGCTTTAATAAAGTCTCGCGCCGGCCCGAAGCCTCGCGCCTCGAACACCTTCGCCATCTCCGCGATGGTCAGGCCCTCGGGAAACGTGAGTCGCTGCGTATACACGTCGCCGCTGGCGATCTTCTCGACGACCGCAAGCGGGCTGTTCGGTTGATCGAAGCGGTACTCCCCTGCCTGGAGTGCGCGCGATCGGCCCGACCACCACATCGCCGCACGAAGGGTGAAATCGTCGGAGACAACGCCCGCCTCGACCAGACGGTGACGGATCTCGGCTGAGCCTGCGCCCTGCGGAATCTCGACGAAGACTTCATTACCGGTGAAGCCTTTGTACGGCTCCTGCAGACGTTGCCGAAGCTGGTAGGCCACCAGGCCTCCGGCGACTGCGATGATGACGACAACGGCGATGAGGGCGAGCAGGAGCTTACGAATCACTGTTCGTCCAGATAGTCCTGAAGAATGATCGCCGCGGCCGCGGCATCGAGTTGTTTCTTTCGGGCACGCCAGTCCTTCTCGCGCAGCGCGAGACGGCTCTCCGCTTCACGGCTCGTCAGGCGCTCATCCTGAAGGACGACGGGCACGGCAAGGCGAGCGCGGAGCGCGGCGGCAAACGCCTGAACCCGCGGCGTCATGTCGTTTGGCGATCCGTCGAGTCGTCTCGGAAGACCCACGACCAGCGACGTGAGGCCATCCTCTTCCGCTGCGAGCCGGGTCAGCTCAGTCACAGCGCGATCGACGGCGTCGCCCTCGAGGCCGGAGGTCTGCAGCACACCGACCGGCCGGGCCAATGTGCCGGTCAGGTCGCTCACCGCCACACCGATCCGCCGCTCGCCGACATCGAGTCCCGCCACGCGTCCCACGTCGTATAATTCTCGCATTCCTCAGCCATCTTCTCTTCTCGGTCGAGCGCCCGTGGCGCTTACTGCCCTTGCGCTGACGGCTGCGCTTGCGGCGGCTGCCGCCCAGCCGGCACAAACTCCACCGCCCTCTGCGAATCAGGGCGAGCGCATCTCCGATCGCATTCGGGCGCTTCAGCGTGAAGCGGATCGACTGGCGGGTGAAGCGCGGACGCTGGTGGGCGATCTGCGCAAGCTCGAGATCGAACGCGACCTCAAGGCCGAGCAGGCCAAGCAGGCGGCCACCGAGGCCACGGCCGCGCAAGACGAATTGCGGGAGACCACCAATCGATTAGCCGGCCTCGAACTCCAACGCCTGGCCCAATTGCCCGACATGAAGCAGCAACTGGTGGACGTCTACAAACGCGGTCGCAGCGGATACGCCCGGATGCTGTTCGACGCGCGAGACGTGCGCGAGTTTGCGCGGGCTGCGCGGGCCATCGGATCGCTGACGGCCATCAATCAGAAGCGGATGGAGGAACATCGCCGCACCCTCGACGCGCTCCGAAAAGAGCGAGCCGATTTCGCGAAACGAGCGCGCGAGTTGCAGTCGCGCGACGCTGCGGCCCGGCAGGCGCGTGCCGAGGCGGAGCGCGCGGTTGCGGCTCGCACCGCGCGGATGGCGGAGATCGACTCGCGCCGCGACCTGACGGCTCAATACGTCGGCGAACTCCAGGTGGCCTACGACAAGGTTCAGCAGCAGTTCTCAGCGAACGACGGGCGGGGCGACGCGGCTGTCAGCGTCCCACTGCTTCCCTTCCGAGGCGCCCTCGAGTGGCCGACGACCGGTCGGCTCGGCAGCCGCTTCGGCCAGGCCGAAGGCCGGCTGGGTGGAAGCGCGGTCAAAAATGGCATCGAGATCGCAGCGACGGAAGACCTTCCTGTCACGGCGGTACATGGCGGCAAGGTGGCCTATGCCGATGCTTTTACGGGCCTCGGGACGCTGGTCATTCTCGACCACGGCGGCAATAACTATTCGCTGTATGGGTATCTCGGATCGGTCGGGGTTCAAGCGGGAGCGACCGTGGAAACCGGAGCCGAAATCGGCCGCGTCGGTGCGTCACCAGCTGGACCGCCCGCCCTCTACTTCGAGCTTCGGATCGACGGTAAACCGACGGATCCCGTACAATGGCTCAAGCCTCGGTAATCCCCCACATCGGAGTTCTTGATGACTGCTCGCACCCGCCTTTGGGTTCTCGCCATATCGACGCCGATCATCGTGTTCGTCCTGGTGGGCGGATACCTTGGGCAGGCGCTGGCGAAAGACGACACCTATCAGCACCTTCGGGTCTTCGATGATGTCGTGACCCACGTCGTCAACAACTATGTCGAGGAAGTCGATCTGAAGCAGGCGATGCGCGGCGCCATGCGCGGCATGGCCGACGCGCTGGACGCCGACAGCGCGTTTCTGACACCCGACCTGGTTCGCGCCGTCGAGAGCAACTCGAGCGCCGGACCCGCCGACGTCGGCATCGAACTGGTCAGACAGTACTACTTGAGAGTCGTCTCGGCCCGAGAAGGGTCTCCGGCCGCCAAGGCTGGTCTCCGTACTGGCGACTTCATCCGCGCGATCGATAACAAACCCACGCGCGACATGTCGGCGTACGAAGGCGCGCGTCTCCTGCGCGGCGCCGCCGGTTCGAAAGTCACGCTACTCGTCTTCCGCGGGAACGCCGCCGATCCTCACGAGATTTCGTTGGTACGCGAGCGTATTGGCGGACCGGAGTTGACGTCGCGGATGGCCAATCCCACGACGGGCTACGTCCGCGTCATCGATTTCACGAAAGAGTCGCCCGCGAAGATGAAGCAGGCGTTCGACGCGCTGGGCAAGACGGGCGCGACGCGGTACATCATCGATCTGCGCGGCACCGCGCGCGGCGATCTCGACGAAGGCGTTGCTGCGGCACGCCTGTTCGTGCGCGCCGGCATCCTGACGGTGAAGCAGACGAAGGCCGGGCGCGATACCGTCGCAGCGCAGGTGGCGGACGCGGTCATCAATGCGCCGGTGGAACTGCTCGTCGATCAAGGCACGTCGGCAGCCGCTGAAGTGTTTGCGTCGGCGCTGGCCGGTAACGATCGTGCGGAACTCGTCGGAGAGCGCACGCTCGGACGCGCGGCGCGTCAGCAGCTCGTGAAGCTGCCCGATGGCAGCGGACTGCTGCTCTCGTCCACGCGCTATCTCACGCCGAAGAACGAAGGCATTCACGAGCGCGGTCTCACACCTGACGTCGAAGTCGATCAACCCGACGTCGAATTCGGCGCGACGCCACCTGCGAAAGACGAGACACTCGACAAAGCACTCGAGCGACTCGCCGACAAGAAAGCAGCCTAGTCGTTCGAACCGTTCGAGTCGTTCGGTTCGTTCACACGTCGAACGTCACGAACGATCCGAACGCACGAACGATCCGAACGATCCGAACGATCCGAACGATCCGAACGATCCGAACGGATCGTGATTGACTCTTCCATGACCGTCGCGTATAACCGCGAGCCATGATGCGCGCGCGCGTGAACACGTCACGCGCTTGCGGTCGGGGGAGGAGATCTCGATGAACAAGCAGGATTTGATCGCCAAGATCGCCAAGGACACTGGTTCGTCGAAGGCGGGCGCGGCGGCCGCGGTCGATTCGATGATCGACGGCATCACCAAGTCGCTCAAGAAGGGTGACTCGATCACGTTCGTCGGCTTTGGTACGTTCAAGACGGCGCTGCGCAAGGCGCGCACCGCTCGCAACCCCCAGACCGGCGCCGCCATCAAGATTCCGAAGCGCCGCGTGGTTCGTTTCAGCGCCGGAAAAGCCCTGAAAGAACACGTTCGCTGACGCGAACGCGGGTCAAAGGGCAAAGGGCGCCCTTCATCCTCACCTTTGCCTTTTGACCTTTGACCTTTGCCCTTCTGTTATACTGATCATTCGTTTTTGGCCTGATTTCGCAAGCCTAGGCGCGTAGCTCAGTTGGTTAGAGCGCCTCCCTGACACGGAGGAGGTCAGTGGTTCGAGTCCACCCGCGCCTACCACCAAACCAAGTAGAAAGTGTGAAGTGTGAAGTGCAAAGTGAAAAGTGAAACGACGTTTGGCCGGCCCAACTTGGCACTTTTCACTTTGCACTTCTGACTTTCGTTATGGGCCAGGTCACGATCACACTTCCCGACGGATCCAGTCGGAGTGTGCCCGCGGGCACGACGGTCGCCGATCTCGCGACGTCGATTTCCCCTGGGTTGGCCAAGGCCGCGCTCGCGGGGAAGGTCGACAATCGCCTGGTCGATCTGTCGTACCCACTGAACGCGGACGCGTCGGTCCAGATCATCACGTCGAAGAACGCGACGGACGCGCTGCCTCTCTACCGGCACAGCACCGCACACCTGCTCGCGGCGGCGGTCACCAACATGTTCCCGGGCGTGCAGTGCGGAATCGGTCCGCCCACTGACGAAGGCTTCTTCTATGACTTCGTTGTGCCGCGGCCGTTCGTACCCGAGGACCTCGAGGCCATCGAGCAGCGGATGCGCGAGATGGCCGATCAGGATCTGATCTTCGAGCGCCAGATGTGGGATCGAGACGAAGCGAAGCGCTTCTTCGGTGCCCGCGGCGAGCCGCTCAAGGTCCAGTTGATCGACGAGAAGACCGAAGGCCAGACGCACGTCTCCTGCTACACGATCAAGGACAAGGAGACGTTCGTGGACTTCTGCGTCGGTCCGCACGTTCCCTCGACCGGCAAACTGAAGGCGTTCAAGCTGCTCAGCACGTCGAACGCGTACTGGAAGGGCGACGCGCGCAATCAGCCGATGCAGCGCGTCTACGGCACGGCGTTTCTCTCCGAGAAGGAGTTGCAGGATCATCTGCGCCGGCTCGAGGAAGCGAAGAAGCGCGATCACCGGAAGATTGGCCGCGACCAGCGACTGTTCATGTTTCACGGCTGGGCGCCCGGCGCGACCTTCTGGCTGCCGAAAGGCACGGTGCTCTACAACACGCTCGCCAACTACATGCGCAGCGTGATCCTGCCGGCCGGCTACGAGGAAGTGAAAGCGCCGATCGTCTTCAACAAGGGACTCTGGGAGACGTCAGGCCACTGGGACCACTATCGCCAGAACATGTTCCTCGTCGAGAGCGCTGACGGCGAACAAATGGCGCTCAAGGCGATGAACTGCCCGGGCCACATGCTGATCTTCGGCAGCGAGGTCCGCAGCTACAAAGATCTGCCGATCCGCTATCACGAGCAGACGCCGCTGCATCGCAATGAAGCGTCTGGCGTACTGTCCGGGCTGACGCGCGTCCGCCAGTTCAGCCAGGACGATGGCCACTGCTTCGTGATGGAGTCGCAGATCGGGAGTGAGGTGGAGCTCGCCCTGCGGCTGGTCCAGCGGGTGTATTCGGATTTCGGGATGAAGCCGAACCTCAAGCTGTCGACCCGGCCCCCGGAATATCTCGGCACCATCGAGCAGTGGAACCACGCCGAATCGGAGCTGAAACGCGCCCTCGCGGCCGTCGGCGAGCCCTACAC
>JBKPRH010000062.1:0-10856 GCA_046765795.1 Acidobacteriota bacterium
ACCGTTTGGCGTCTCGTCAGACGCCCGCGGGCGCGTTTGGCTTTACTGAATAAAGTTCTCTGTGTGGACTAGTTGTGTGCGGATTCTCCGAGCCGCCCACCTCGGCATGTGTTTCGGTGTTCGCGATGCGATCGCGCTGGCGGTCGAGCACGCCGAGGCCGGGCCACTGACAATCCTCGGCGACCTCGTCCACAATCCCAGCGTCCTGAGCGCGCTCGAATCAAAGGGCGTCGCCGTCGCGCACGACGTCGCGCATGTCACAACACAGACCTTGATGGTGACGGCGCATGGCACGTCCGAGCGGACGCTCGCGCGGACCCGCGCGCTCGGCCTGACGACCATCGAAGCCACCTGCCCGCTCGTACGCGTCGCGCATCGCGCCGTCACCGCCCTCGCGCTCCAGGGTTATCACGTCGTCATCGTCGGACAACGCGACCACGTGGAAGTACGCGGCCTGACGGGCGATCTCGATTGCTTCGACGTCGTGCTCGAAGACGATGACGTACTCGCCCTCGACGACCATCCGCGCCTCGGCGTGGCGGCCCAGACGACGCAACCTCTCGAGAAAGTGCGGCGCCTGGTCGCGTTGATTCGACGTCGATTCCCGCAATCAGACGTGCGTTTTATTGACACGGTCTGCAAGCCCACCAAGGAGCGGCAGACCGCAGCTGTGGAGATGGCGCGACAGGCCGACGTCGTCATCGTGGTCGGCGGCCGGTCGAGCAACAACACGCGCGAGCTCGTCCAGACCTGCGCGCGCTACTGCGCCTGCGTGTATCACGTGGAGACCGACGCAGACGTTCGCGCCGAATGGTTCGATGCTGCGCAGGTGGTAGGACTGACGGCCGGCACCTCGACACCGGACGACGTGATCGACCGCGTCGAGGCGCGCATTCACCTTTGTGCGGACACGTCAGCGGGACGAATCCGCGAGCTTCCGTAATCGATTCTCAGTTCGGCGACGGTGACTCGACGCCATCGATTGGATGCCCTCTAAAATGAGAGCATGAGTCAAACGAAGTGGCGGCTGTGCACAGCGCTCGCCTGCTCCGTCACACTCAGCGCGGCCGCGCAACAGAAGCCGACAGGCTCGTTCACCATCATTGCCGGCAAGCAGTCTGGACCGATCCGCGAGACGACGACCCGCGCCGGCATCACCGTCGGTGAGATGTGGGTGCGCTCTTTTGCCCTTTGCCTTTTGCCCTTTGACCTGATCGTCACCGCTTCTCGTCAGCCCTGGAACCCGACAACGTATTGCGCATCGCGTAGTTGCCCTCGTGACACGCGTATTCGAACATCTGGTAGTTGTTGTCGCGACGCAGCGGGAACGACGCCTTCCACGGCCTGGTCCAGGTCTTCGGATCGTTGACGGTCACTTCGTACTGCAGGATGTTGGCGCTGAGCGGCGTGAAGCGCTCGGTAATCTCAATGGCGTCGCTGGGGATCAGCATCATGCCGTTGCCCTGCATGCCGGTCCGGCCATTCAGGTTCTTCGTGACGACGACAAGCGTGTTGCCTTCGAAATGTCCGCGGGATGTGCCCATCCACGTCTTCATGTTCGCACGCGGCCATGGACGGTTATCGAGCGGGATGATCCGAGTCTCGTGGATCATCTCGTTGCGAAACGCGACGAGGCCCGGCGCCTGAATGATCTCGTTGCCGTTGTTGTAGACGACGGGCATCATCGAGCCGACGACGCCGCGCGAGATGCAGCGATCGTACGGCCCGAGCTCGTCGGCGCTTTTGAAGCCGGTCTGCTTCGCATACGTGCCGCCGGCGCCCTTCTGTCGCGCCTGACCTTCAGGCGTCATCGGCGGCATCTTGCCGTCCGCAGGATCGACGATCAACGACGACTGCCGTGACGGCAGGCCGCGCTCGAGCCAGTGCGGCGGTGGCGACGTGACGCCGCCGACGTCGCCAAGCGCGACGATCTCGTCAGGAGGCTTCGTGACGTCGAAGTCGAGCACATCGACTTCAGCCTGCCGCTGCGCCTGCTTCTCGCGCGCCGTGAACTCTTCTTCGGTGAGGAACAACCGGTTGCCGAACTGCGCGGGCCGCTCGAAGGGCACGCCCACCATGTCGGTGCCGGGCCAGATGCCCTGGAGATCGGGATCGCCCCATGGCGTCTTCGGTGGCGTGTATGGAGTGCCAGACGTCGGAGGCGCCTGCGCGGACAACGTGACCACAATCGCGAGACACAACGACGCCAACAACCCACCAAGCACCTTCACTCGCCCCATGCAACCCCCAACTCCAATCAACAATCGCCAATCACCAATCATCAACCACTCACCAATCCACAATCATTAAATCAACAATGCAGGGTCCGGCTGAAGCCGGACACTACACGTCCGGCTGAAGCCGGACACTACGTCTTGATCACACACCATGTCGTCATGCAGCGCTGCTGCTGAACGTTCGTGGTCTTGATGGGATCGGCAAGCCGTCCACCCAGCCGCTCGGTCCAGCCGAGCAGCATCGCCTCGTCCACCACAAATCGCGTCGAGCCATCTGGCAGCCGGACGACACGGCCCGCGGGACCAATGACCGACTCGAGTCCGATGTTCGACGCCAGCCTCGCGAACAGCAGTCCATTCGGGGCCAGCACACGCCACATCTCCTGCACCATCCGCGTCCAGTGTTCTTCATCGCGGGCAAAGTGCAAGACCGCGCTCGACAGCACGACGTCCATGCTGCCGCTGCCATAGGGAAGATGATCGATCGACGAGACGACGAAGTTGGCGACTGGAGCATCCGGAGCGACGCGCGCCGCTGTCCGTCGCATGACCTGAATGGCCGTCGCATCTTCATCGACGCCGTAGCACTCAAATCCGCGCTGCAGGAGATAGATCAGATTTCTCCCGTCACCGCATCCCGCATCGAGCACGCGCGAGCGGGCGTCGAATCGTCCGCGGAGCAGCTGATCGAACAGGTAGATGTCGATGTCGCCGAACTGCGCTCGCAGCTCGCGGCCGATCCCTTGAGGTGTCGTCACACCGCGGCAGGAGCGGACGACCAGTTCGGTGCGGGGCGGCCGAACCAGATCCACGCGATGTAGTCGACGAGCGGCGGGGTACCGCCGACCTCACGCAGCCGGGCATTCACCTGCCCACGGTGATACGTCGAATGGCTGGTCACCTGAAAGATCGTCTCACCCAGCGTCGGCGTCGCGAAGGTGCGTCTGAGCTTCCCTTCCATCAACTTGACGAACGGCATCACGACCTCGCGCTGCAGCGCCGGCGCGTCGAGGGTGTCGAGGAATCGATTGGCATCGCCGTAGTAGGTCTGTGCCCAATTCCGCAGGTCTGCCGCTGTCGCGAACTGCGGTTGTCTGCGCGACGGATCGAGCGACTGCGTCTGCCACACGATCAGGAACAGACGCTGCACGAGATGCAGATGCGTGAGGAGCTCACGGAGTCGCGGATCGTTGCCGGCGGGCTCGTGCGCGAGTACAGCTCGCCACACTTCCGCGTCCGCCCATTCCATGTGGTGAATCAGTTGACGAAGCAGATTGATGTCCATGGTGCACACCGGCCGGTCCCGCTGTAACCTCGGCGAAGGCGGACCGCCCTACTTACGGACGACTACCTCGGTAATCACCGCGAGCGTCAGCGTCGCCGCGTTGCGGCTTGCTGCGTCGAGATTCGTCCGATAGTCGTCGACCGTGCCGCCGTCGGCGTTGTCAGTGATGCTGCGAATCACGATGAACGGCACGCCCAACTGTGAGCATACCTGCGCCACGGCGGCGCCTTCCATCTCAACCGCTGACGCCATCAACGACCGGCGCATCTCATCGCGCTGCGCGGGATTGGCCACGAACGCATCGCCAGTCACGATGACCCCTTCGTGGACCGCTGGCACCCGCGTCGTGCCCGGCACCGGCGTGAGCATCAGCGCCGGTGCGAGCCGCCGAGCCGCGCTCACCAGCCGCTCGTCGGGAGCGAAGAATGCCGGATTGACGCCACCCGATACGGGATTATTCGTCGCCCGGCGGATGAACCCGCCTGCTGTTGCTGCGCCAAAGTCGTGATACCCGATTGCGGTACCGAGCACCACGTCACCAGGTTTGAGTGCCGGGTCCACGGCGCCCGCGGTGCCAGTGAAGAACACCGCGGACGGCGAATAGTGATTCACAGCCAGCGCCGTCATCATCGCGGCATTGACCTTGCCCGCGTTGGTCTTGCCGAGGATCACGCGCGTCGAGCCGATGAAGCCGACACTGAACGGCGCACCCTGCACGCGCTCGACGGTGACGCGGGTCAGCCGCGCCTCGACATCTTTGACTTCTGCCGGCACACCCAGGACGACGACAGGCCGCGATACGGGCGTCTGCGTCGCCGGCGTCTGCGCAGCAATCGACCAGCCACACGAGAGACTCGCCGCGAGCAGAACGATGAACGTCCGTCGATTCGCTCTGCGTGGCGTCACGACTTCCTCAGTTCGAGCGCGTCGCCGGAGCGGGAGCGCCAGACGTCGCTGGCGCCGGTGCCGGCGGCGGGGCGGGCGCAAACTGCCGCGGCATGTCGTCCTTCGAGAACCGCGGTAGCAGCTCGTCACGCATCGCCAGGTGATACACCGCACCTGCGATCACAATCGCCGCCTTTTTCACATCGTCTTCGACGATGCGCTCGTAGGTGTCGAGATTGGTGTGCCAGGTGTGGGTCTGGTACTGAATCGGATCGAGCATCGTGTTGATGCCTGGCAACCCGGCGGCATTGAAGTTGGTCGAGTCGGTCCCGCCAGTGCCGCGCGATCGCGTGGTGGTGGCGCCAAGCATGCCGAGATCTTTGAAGGATGCCGTCGCTTCACGAAGGACATCCCCCGTCGCCGATGGACCGAACGCGGTCAAGCCCCTGATGCGTCCAGTGCCAGAGTCCATGTTGAAGTAGGCCGAGAACTTCGAGTACTCCGGCTTCTGATCCTCGAATGTGCCGAAGTGCTGACGCACGTAGGCGGCGGAACCGAGCAGGCCCTGCTCTTCTCCGCTCCACAGCGCAACCCGGATCGTACGGCGAGGCTTCGCGCCAATCGCGCTCAGAATCCGCACCGCTTCCATCATCACCGAGCACCCGATGGCGTTATCCGTGGCGCCAGTGGCTGCATGCCATGAGTCGAGGTGACCGCCGAGCATGACGACTTCGTCAGCCTTGTCGGTACCTGGAATCTCGGCGATGGCGTTGTAGCTGGTGCGCCCCTCGGGATAACTGCGGTTGACGATCTCGAACTCGAGGTCGACCTGACGCTTGTCGGCCAGCAGGCGCGAGATGCGGCCGTAATCCTCGTTGCGCATCACAACGGTGGGTGGGGCTTTGGTCACGTCGCGCGTCGCGTTGTCGAACGCACGGATCTGGCCGTGGTCGCGGCCGGCATCGTTGATGCGCACGAGCGCGCCGTTGTCGCGCAGGAACTGATTGACCCGCTCTTGAATCTGCGCGTTGGTCATCACGCGCTGGGCCGCCTGGTCGGCTCGCGGCGGTGCGACGATCGGCGGCGTCTGCGCCGGAGGCGTATTCAGCAAGCCCACGACGTCAGCGTCTTCACGGCGCAGCGCGGTGGGATTGAAGGTGACCGGCACCGATTGGTGCGGGCCCACGAGCACCATCTTGCCCTTGACCGTCGACTTGATGCTCTCGAGGTAGTCGGTCAGGTCCGTCGCACTCGGGCGCGTCGGCAACGTGATCTGCATCGCCTGACCGCGCGCCACACCTGTGGTGCTCGGCGTCCACGCCAGCACTTCGACGACCAGCGCGTCTTTGACCGGCGCGACGAGATGCGCGGTGACGCGCTCGTTCGCCCAGCCGTCCTTGCCAAAGTCCCACGGCTCGAGATGGCCGTTCTTCAGACCCCACGATGTCATCTGCTGCACGGCCCATTCGCCCGCCGCCTTGAGATTCGGCGAGCCCGTGAGCCGCGGTCCGTAGACGTCCGTGAGGACGTGCAGCGTCTGAAGGATCTGCGAACGCGCCGTCGCCTCCTGGCGGATCTTCCAAAGCATCGCCTCATCGGAACGCTCTTCAGCGGCGAGGCCGGCGAAAGCGGCGAATACCAGCGCGACGGGAACGCCGACGAGTCTGCGCATAGATCCCTTTCAAGCGGATCAAGGCGAGTTTGAAGACTCGCCTCTACGGACCCTATTTCAAATTCCGGTAGACGCGTTCTTCGAATCCGTTCAACACGCGCAACGCCGCGTCGTCATAGAACGGCAGCATCTGCATGAGGATGACCGCGCCAACCTGCTTTTGCGGGTCAATCCAGTAGAACGTGTTGTTGATCCCCGCCCAACTCAGACTGCCCGGACTGCGCATCGACGCATTCGGCGTTTTTGGTGACGCGATCTGGAAGCCAAGTCCCCAGACATCCTCGCCAGCACCCAGCGGATACGGCTTCGAGCGCAGCGGATCAGCGCTGGGCTGCAGGCGAACCTTGACGCTGCCGGTCTGGTTCTTCGACATCTCGGCAACGGTGCTGTCTTTGAGAATGCGCACGCCACCCAACTGCCCACGATTGAGAATCATTTGCACGAAGCGACTGTAGTCGGACGCCGTCGAGAACAGTCCGCCGTCGCCACGGATGGTTGCCGGGATCGGCGTCGGGTTCTGCGTCTCCGTGATCGCGTTGTTGGCTTTCTGGTGCACGGTGATCACGCGCGCGTACTTGTCCTGCGGCACCGTATAGCTCGTGTCGCGCATACCGAGCGGTCCGAGAATGTGCGCCTCGAGATAGGCGTCGATCCGCTCGCCCGTGATCTTCTCGATCACCTCGCCGAGCACGCGCGTGCTGGCGCCGTAAGTCCACTGCGCGCCGGGTTCGTTCACGAGCGGCAGCTCGGAGTCATTCGTCGCGCCGGTCTTCTTTTGCGCGATCGCGAGTCCGTGATCCGACCACGAGTAGCCGACCCCGGAGGTATGCGTCAGCAGCTGACGAATCGTGATCGGCCGTTTCGCGGGCTGCGTGAGGTAACTACCCGCCTTCTCGTCCACTTTGCTGAAGACCTGTGGATTCTTCAATCGCGGCAGATACTTCGACACGTCATCGTCGAGCCCGAGCTTTCCCTGCTCGACGAGCTGCATCACGCCGACCGATGTCACCGCCTTCGTCATCGAGGCGATGCGGAAGATCGTGTCCTTCGCCATCGGCACGTTCTTCGCGACGTTCTGCTTGCCGAACGCTTCGTGATACAGAACCTTGTCGCGATCGACGACGATGGCGACGATGCCAGGCACGTCGCCACGAGCGACGGCATCGCCGAGGAACGTCGTGAGGGCGCTCGAGCCCTCGGTGGTAATGGTTGCCAGTGGCACAGCCTTAACGCCGACCATCAGCGCGAGGACAGCGACGATCGCGAGCAGTTGTTTCATGGCGAGTCACAGCGGAAAGTAAAAAGGGCGGGCCGAAAAGACCCGCCCTGATGGTCCGGCTAAAGCCGGACACTACACCAGCCCTACACCAACTTCATCTTCGAGATTGGCAATTCCCTGACTCGTTTCCCCGTCGCAGCGAAAATCGCGTTGCCGAGCGCCGATAGGACGGGCGGCAAGCCCGGTTCGCCGACGCCGGTCGGCAGCGCCTCGCTATCCACGAAGTGCACATCCACCTGGAACGGCGCATCGGACATGCGCGCCACCTGGAAGTCGTGGAAGTTGCTCTGGTTGATGCGGCCGCCCTTCGCGGTAATTTCACCAGTTCGGGCCAGGCCCACCGCCATCACCGCCGCACCTTCCAGCTGCGAACGCACGCGATCGGGATTCACGATCACACCCGCATCGACGACCTGATGGATCTTCGGCACCTTGAACTGGCCGCTGCCATCGACTTCGACTTCGACGACAGAGGCGACGTAGGTGTTGAAGCTGCGATGTGCGGCAATGCCCATGCCTCGTCCGCCGCCCGACTTGCTCTTGCCCCATGCTGACTTCTCGCCGGCGATCTCCAGCACACGGCGAAGACGACGAGTGTCGATTGGGTACTTGTCGTACGGCGCGCCGTAGTTCGAGTAGTTCACACCCTGCGCTTTCAGATCGAGGACCTTGCCAGGGCCCATCATGTCGAGCAGGAACTCGAGCGGATCACGTCCAGCAGCGCGAGCCATCTCGTCCGCGAAGCTGTGCGCGGCGAATGCGTGGAAGTTGTTGCTGACCGCGCGGAACCATCCAATGCGCACGTGCGCGTCAGCCGGTCCGTTCTCGGCACGGATGTTCGGGATATCGAATGGCACATCGGTGAGACCGAGATCCAACTCGAAGCTCAGTGGCTCACGCGCGCCCGGCGCAAACGTGGACGCGATCGGCGGGAACACCGATCGATGGAGCCACGCCGTCGGCTTCCCGCGACCGTCCACAGCAGCCTTGTGATAGACCGCCGCGGTCGTGTGGTAGTAGTCGAAGCGGATGTCGTCTTCGCGCGTCCAGATCACCTTGACCGGCTTGCCAAGCTTGCGCGCGAGCACCGCCGCCTCCGCCGCGTAATCGGGCTTCGACTTGCGCCCGAAGCCGCCGCCGAGCAGCGTCACGTGGCAGACGACGTCTTCCTTCTTGATCCCCAGCGCCGCAGACACCGCCTCTTGCACCGCCTGCGGGTTCTGTGTCGGCGCCCAGATCGTCGCCTTGCCGTTGTTGAACTCGGCAACCGCCGCGGGCGGTTCCATCGACGCGTGCGCCGCCATCGGTGTCGAGTACATCGCCTCGATCACCTTGCCGCCCTTCGCGAACTCGGCGTCCACGTTTCCGAGATTGCGGTACACCTTGCCCGTCTGCTTGACGGTGGCCAGCATCTGCTGCTTGAACGAGTCGGAGTCGAACACGCCGTGCGCGCCGTCGTTCCACTCCACCTTCAACGCACGACGTCCCTTGATCGCCGACCACGTGCTGTTGGCAATCACGGCGACACCGCCGAGTGGCTGGAAGAGATGTGGCGGCTTGAAGGTGTCGAGCGCGACGGTCTGCTGCACGCCCTTCACCGCGAGCGTCGCTTTGTCGTCCACGCTCTTCGGCGTACCACCGAGCACTGGAGGATGCTCGATCGAGGCGAACACCATGCCGTCTCGATACACGTCGAGGCCGAACTGCGCCTTGCCCGTGACGATGTCCTTCTGGTCGTAGGTCGACGTCTGCTGGCCCACGAGTTTCCACGCCGTCTTGGGCTTGAAGCGCAGGTCCTCTGCCTTCGGCACCGACAGCTTCGCCGCCGCGGGCACGAGTGCGCCGAAGCCGACGCGACGCTTGCTCGCCTCGTGAATCACTTCGTGATTGCGGACGACGCATTGCGCCGCGGGAACGTTCCACTGCGCGGCCGCTGCACTGACCAACATGGAGCGCGCCGACGCACCAGCGCGACGGAAGGCTTCGTAGAAGTCGCGCACCGAGCGCGAGCCGTCGGTGTTCTGATCGCCGTAGCGTGGATCACCAACGCCCTGTTCGATTCGGCAGCGACCCCAATCGGCATCGAGCTCGTCGGCCGCCACCATCGGCAGCGTGGTGCGAATGCCGGTGCCCATCTCAGAACGATGCGTGACGATGAACACCGTGCCGTCCGGTTCGATGCCCAGATACACGCTCGGATTGAGCGAGGCGAGATCGGCTTTGGTCTTGAAGATCGGCGAGGGCGTCTGCGCCCAGGCGGATTCGGGCAGCACGCGCGAGGCGAGCACGAATGCGCCCGTCGTGAACACGCCGCCGAGGAACTGACGACGGCTGACATTGATGACGGTCATGCGCGCCTCCCTGCCGCGGTCTTGATCGCGGCGCGAATGCGCTGATAGGTGCCGCACCGGCAGATGTTGCCCTGCATCGCGCGGTCGATGTCGGCGTCAGTCGGGTTCGGCGTCCGCGACAACAGCGACGCGGCTTGCATGATTTGGCCCGTCTGACAGTAGCCGCACTGCGCGACGTTGTGTTTCTCCCAGGCGGCCTGCACCGGGTGCGTGCCGTTCGGGCTGAGGCCCTCGATGGTGACGACCTTCTTGTTGTTCAGCCCCTTCAGGGGCGTCTGGCACGCGCGGACGGCGGTGCCATCCAGATGCACCGTGCAGGCACCGCACAATCCGGCGCCGCACCCGAACCGGGTGCCGGTGAGGCGCAGGTCGTCGCGGAGATACCAGAGCAGCGGCATGTCTTCGTCGCCGTCGAACATGCGGGCAGTGCCATTTACAGTCAAATTGACCATATCAGTGGGTTCCTCGTAGGACTGCGATTATATCGTTCGGGCCGTTCGAAGCGTTCGGGTCGTTCGGGCAACCGCTCGGCCGTCCCGGGAACGACTCGAACGACTCGAACGGCGCGAACGATCCGAACGATCCGAACGCTCCGAACGCTCCGAACGATCCGAACGCTCTAAGCGTTATAGATCTGCCCGCCCTGCCGACGATACATCTCCAAAACAGCGGCGGCTTCCTGACGCAGGACGCTGCGCGTAATCGCGACGCCCCGTTCCTGCAAGTACGCGTACGACTGCGGAAACACCGGCCCTTCCTCGAAGCTCAACGCCGTCGCGTCGTCGCGGTCCGCGCCGGTGACCATGCGGCGCACGCCGCTCCAGAGCACTGCGCCCAGACACATCGCGCATGGATCGCACGAGCTCACGAGGTCGTACGAGGCAGACGAGGACGCAGCGAGCGTGTACGACCCGAGCCGATGCTGCGCCATCATGATCGCCAGCATCTCGGCATGCAACGCGCTGTTGTTCAACCGGACCACGCTGTTGACGCCGACGGAGATCAGCGCGCCGGTTGAATGCTCAAAGATGGCGGCACCGAATGGACCGCCGGTGCCGCGCACCACGTTCTGCCGCGACAGCTCGATCGCCAGACGCATCCGCTGTTCGTCAGTCTCGTACCGCGTGCCGAACTCAACGGTCTCCGG
>JBKPRH010000063.1:0-5985 GCA_046765795.1 Acidobacteriota bacterium
AGCCCGAGCCACACCGACGCGGCGAGCGCGGCCACGACTGCCGCCGTCCACGCTGGAGAGAAGCGCGTCGCCAAGAGTGCCGCCTCGCGATCGAACATCGGGCGCGCGCGACGCAGCATGACGAACAGGAGGCCGAGCACAATGGCCTCCTCGTAGTCCGCGCCTTTCAAGAGCGATGCGGCGATACCGGCCGCAATGACGACCGTGGTCAGGTAGTACGCGGCATCCAGCCGTCTCGACAATCCTTGCGACAGAAGCAGGAGCAGCGCACCAGCGACGCTGCCCAGGATGTGCGAGGTTTCGATCACGCCGAGTGGAACGAATCGATCCAGCAGCGCGAGGCGATGCGCCGCAGCCGGCGTCGCGCCAGAGAACAGCAACACGACACCGGCGACAAACGTGAGTGCGGCAAGAATGCGCGGCGTAAGCCTCTGCGCCACACGGGCAATGGCGCGCGTCAGGCGCGCAGCATGGTGGCGTCGCTCGCTAATTTCGGCGCCGGCAAGAATGATGAGTGCGACCGACAGCGGCGCAAGGTAATAGATCACCCGATACGCCACGAGCGCTGGGGCCAGTTGGACCGACGTCATATACGGCTTCAGCAGCAGCACGATGACACCCTCGAAGACGCCGACACCGCCGGGCACGTGTGCGGCGAGTCCGAGAATCTGCGCCGCAACGAACGCACTCAGCACAACTGGAAACGGTGCAGCACCGCGCGGCAACAAGACGTAGAGCACGGCGCCGGCGAGCGCCCAGTCCAGTGACGAGAGCAGCAACTGCAACACGGCCAACCGGCCCGACGGCAGCGCCAGTTCAAATCCCCACAGGCTGATTGGGCGCATGCGTAGCGCGGCCGCGACGACGTAGGCAACGCTGATCGACAACAGCGTCAATCCCACCGTCGTAATCGTGCGCGGGAACGCGACGTCGGCGAGCAACGGGCTGAACACGAGACTGAGACCGCCGAGCGCGAGCAGCCCGAGCCAGAACGTCACCGAGTACGAAATGACGATGCGCGAGAACTGCTGTCCGGTGATCCCCCATCGCGAATAGAAGCGATACCGGACCGAAGCACCTGACAGCATCGCGAACCCGACGCTGTTGGCAATGGCGTAGGCGAGAAACGACGTGACCGCGATGTTCTTGATCGACAGCCCTGTTCCGCTGAAGCCATGCGGAGAGGCCCGTCGTCCGATTGAGGCGATCGCAATGAAATCGTAACCGGACAGAACGAGGTAATTGAGGGCGGTGAGGAGGAATGCCGTGGCGATCAGCCACGGCGGCGTGCCGAGCGCGCGAGCCGACAGCGCATGCCAGCTGACGCTGTGCAGCTCGCGGCGCAGCACCTCGAGTGCGGCAATGAACAAAACCAGCGCGAGCACCGCCGGCAGCACCCGGCGGATCCAGTCGATGCCTACGCTCGCGGTTGGTTCTGCCTCACCCATTCGATCGACTCTAGAAGACGTCGATCGAACTCGGGAACGTTCCCGCTGAACCGATGGTCGGAGGCGGTCACCATCCACAACCGCTTCGGCTCGCTCGCCCGCGCCATCAGCTTCCGCACGTCGGATTCGGGGACGAATTCGTCGCTGGTCGAGTGAATCGCTGCCAGCGGCACTGGCGTCAGTTTCCCCACGAGGTCGCTCGCGCTGAACGTCGGCTCGTTCGGGACGCCGTGTGTCACGTAGATCAGCGAATCCTTCCATCGCCATCCCAGCTCGTTTCGGTCGGGCAGGCCCAGTGCGACGACGCCCGCAATGCGTCGTTGCATATTGGGATCCACTGCCGCGAGCACGGACAACCCGGCGCCCTCCGACACGCCAATCAAAATTGGTCGCACCGCCGAGCCACGCGAGGCGTACTCGACGAGCGAGAGGTAATCGTTCGGCACCTCAGCGACGCCCAGTGTCTGAGCGTCCTTCGTGAAGCTCTCGAGATAGGCCTTCACGTTGAAGCCGACGACGAAGTAGCCGCGCGCGGCCAGTGTGTCGGCCACGTGCGGTCCCAGATGCATCCAACCACCGTCACCACTCGAGACGATGACCGGCGTGCCGCCCCTCTCGCCGTAGACATGCACGATCTGCGGCCGGCCGCGCAGCACCACGGTATCGGTGTGCGGCGCGACCGGTAGAGTCGAGACGGCTGCGGCGAGAAAGAGAGCGAGCACGGCCGGTCGCCAACGCTACTTCTTCTTGGACGCCGCCGGCTTCGCCGATGCCACCTGCTTGGCCGGCTGTGCCGTGATGGCCGTGGCCATCATCGTCTTCCCCTCGGTGTGGTACTTGACCGACACCTCAGACCCGACCGCGGGCGATCCCGTCTTCGCGGTGGCGTTGTCCACGACGAACGTCATGTCGCCGCCCTTGTGCGAGATCACGAGCGACGAGTTGTCCAACGACTTCACAGTGCCCTTCACCGTATGGGTTGCCGGCGTGCTCGTCTTCTTCGCTGCCTGGGGCACTGCCGCGAAGGTGCTGCCTGCGACGGCGAGCGCCACGACCAGCGCAAGAGTTGTTGCGATGTAACGCATCTTCAGTCTCCTTTTGTCATCAAACCCGACACTTAGATTCGACGTGAAGCGCGTGAGACGGACGTGAGCCCGACATTAAGTCTCGTTAATGCTGAAATGGCAGCGTTGACGTCCAATGAGATGGGAGTAGGCTCTTCATAGAGAGCGCGGAGGACGTTGCATGCGAGTCATGGTGATCGAGGACGATCGGAAGGTCGCCAGCTTTATCCAAACCGGCCTGCAGCAAGAGGGTTACGCCGTGGATGTGCTACACGAAGGCAGCGGCGCTGGTGAGCAGGCCCGAACGGTGGACTACGATGCGGTCGTGCTCGACCTCATGCTGCCCGGCCGATCCGGCTTCCAGGTCTTGCGTGACATCCGTTCGCGAAAAGCGGAGCTGCCCGTCCTCATCCTCACTGCCAAGGACTCGCTCGACGAGCGTGTCGCCGGGCTCGACGCCGGGGCCGACGACTACATGGCCAAGCCGTTCGCGCTGGCCGAGCTCTCGGCGCGTCTGCGCGCCTTGCTGCGTCGTGGCGCCCCGCGGGAAAGCGTGCTACGCGTCGCTGACCTCGAGATGGACACCGTCCGTCGTCTCGTTCGCCGTGCCGGAGCGCTGATCGAGCTCAAACCGAAAGAGTACGCGCTGCTCGAATTCCTGATGCGCAACACCGACCGGCCGCTCACGCGATCGCTGATCATCGAGCACGTCTGGGACATCCATTTCGACAGCATCAGCAACGTCGTCGAAGTCCACATCAACTCGCTGCGCAACAAGATCGACCGAGGGTATGGCGTGCAGTTGATCCACACCGTGCGAGGTGTGGGTTACATGTTGACCGACGCTCCGGCGTAACATTCTCATGTGACGCTCCCGCTTCGGGCACGCCTCGCGGTGTTCTCTGCGCTGGTGTGCGGGCTCCTGCTCAGCGTACTGAGCGTCGTCTCGTATGGGGTACTCGGGCGGCTCCTCGACGCCGATGTCACGATGCGGCTGATGGAGTTGACCGACGGACTCCACGGGTATCTGCGCTTCGAGACCGAGCTCCCCTCCGTCGAACACAACAACGCTGATGGTGCGCAGGTGGCCTTCGTCCAGGAAGCCACACGCTACATGCGCATCTACGACGTCGGCAGCGGCCGGCTGCTGTTCCAGTCCGACGGCTTCGCTCCGATGGGACTGCATCTCACGCCGGAGCAGGTGCGCGCCAATCGCGCGCATCTGCAGCCGTTCGATGTATCCACGCGGTACGGACGCGTCCGCATTTCCAATAGCGCGATTCGCGATCGACGCGGACGCGAGTATCTCGTGCAGGTCGGCGTGTCGCTCAACACGATGGACAACGCGTTGAGCCGCTATCGCGATCTGCTGTTGTGGCTGCTGCCTGCTGCTCTGCTCGGGTCGGCCGCCGCGTCGTGGTGGCTCGCCGGTTTCGCGCTTCGACCACTTACCGCCCTGGCCGGCGCGGCACGAGAGATCGACGTGCGCACGCTGGAGCGCCGCGTGCCCACACGCGGCGTGGCCGACGAACTCGAAGACGTGGCGACGGCGTTCAACGACACGCTGGCGCGACTCGAACACTCGGTCGGCGAGATGCGGCAGTTCAGCGCCGCGCTCGCCCACGAACTGCGAACACCGCTCGCCGCGCTGCGTGGCGAGATCGAGCTGTCGCTGCGTCGCTCGGGACGAGATGCCGACGAGCGCACGACGCTCGCCAGTCAGATCGAGGAGCTCGATCGGCTGGCTCGTCTCATCGATCAGATCCTCACGCTTGCGCGCGCCGAATCAGGACAAATTCACCTGACGTTCAAGCCGGTGGACGTCGGCGAACTGGCGTCGTCTCTCGTCGAGCAACTGGAGCCGGTCGCACAGGCGCGCACGATCGATCTGCGCTGCGAGCGCAATGGCACGGTGATGGTCAACGGCGACGCCGGCTGGCTGCAGCGGCTGCTGTTGAATCTCCTCGACAATGCGATCAAGTTCACGCGTGAAGGCGGACATGTGGTGCTGCGCGTTTCTCGCGAGGCCGGCCGGGCACGCATCGACGTGCGCGACACCGGAATCGGCATGCCACCCGATGTGACACCGCATGTCTTCGAACGCTTCTTCCAGGCCGACCCGGCGCGATCATCAGGCAACGACGGCGCCGGCGTGGGCCTCAGTCTCGTGAAGTGGATCGTCGATCGGCACGAAGGCACGATTGCCGTGCAGAGCCGCGTCGGTGAAGGCTCGACGTTTACGGTGAGATTGCCGTAGTCACACATTCTTCATCCCGCCTTCACCGCTTCCTCAGAATGCCGCTCGTCCTAACCAGTAGACGATCGGCGTTTCGACGCAAGGAGGATGTATGCGGAGGATTCTGGTGATTGGGCTCGGCGCATTGATGTGCCTGGCCGCCACAGCGGGCAACGCGCGCGCGCAGGACACGCTGGAAGTGAAAGTGCCTTTCGACTTCGTGGCGAACGGCCACATGCTGCCGGCGGGTAACTACACCATCACCCGCGACAACATGGCCTCGTCCGTGTTCATGATTCGCGGCGACAAGGCCGGCACATTCGTCACAACGGTGCCAGCAGCGGGCCACGACCCATCGGGCAACCAGCCGTCGCTGACGTTCGTGCGGCACGAGAATCAGTACAAGCTGCAGACGATCTGGGAATCGACGAACGATGGGCTGACGCTCATGAACTAGTTCGTGGTTCGTGGTTGGTGGTTGGTGGTTGGTGGTTGGTGGTTCGTGGTTCGTGGTTCGTGGTTCGTGGTTCGTGGTTCGTGGCGGTGGTTCGTTATTCGATGACGTCGGCGATGGCGTAGCGCCCGTCCGCGGCGAGACACGGGGCTTCGGGGAGCCCCAACTCGCGGCGGACGATGTTCGTGCCGCGGACGATCGAGACCATCTTGAAGAACGCGATGCGGCGGCTCATGCCTTCGCGGCCGAATCCGCAGTCGCTCGAGAGGATCAAGCGCTCGGCGGGAATGTGCTTGAGCGCACGGCGAATGAGATCGGCCACCTGCTCGGGTCGCTCGACCTGCAGGTCGCGGTGATTGACCACACCAATCGCGATCTTCTTGTCGGTGATCTCGCGGCCAATCAGCTCGAGGTCCATGCCGTCGCTGGTGCAGCACTCGAACGTGATCACGTCCACGTCGAGTTTGTTCAAGTGCGGCAGCGCGTCCTTGTATGACTGATTGGTGGCGAACAGTCGCTGCTGTGCGGGGTTGCCCCAGCAGGTGTGGCACCACACCTCGGTCTTCTCGCGAAGTCCTCTGACGGTGTTGTTGAAGATGTTGACGAAGAAGTCCACACCGAGGCCGGTGCTGGTGCCGCCACGCTGAATGCCGATCAGGTGAATGTTCGGCTCCTCCATCTGGATGACCGGACATCCTGCGCCCGACAACTCCAGCAGCTCTTCGCGCATCGCATTGCTGATATCGGCGAGCAGATCTTCCTGTTTGCCGTAATGGTCGTTGC
>JBKPRH010000064.1:0-44343 GCA_046765795.1 Acidobacteriota bacterium
GCATTGAGTGATCGTAGTAGGAATCAGGAATCGGGAATCAGGAATCAGATGGGAAGGAATCAGGATTCAGGATTCAGTAGACTGAGCCGCGTGAACACAGATGAGCTCAAGGCGTTACAGGCGCCGCTGAAAGAACGTTACAAGGCAGAACCCTCGGCTGCCATGATTACGTTGCGTGCGACGGGTCGCGCGTCGGACGGTATTTCGTGCAGCGTCGAGACCGGACGTGCGCTGGTGAAAGCAGGACTGCACCCGGCGACGGGCGGAGATGGGACGCTGGCCTGTTCGGGCGATATGCTGCTCGAAGCGCTCGTGGCGTGCGCCGGTGTGACCTTGAACGCGGTGGCGACGGCGATCGGCGTCGAGTTGCGCGACGCGACGATCACGGCCGAAGGCGATTTGGATTTTCGCGGAACGCTTGGCGTGGCGAAAGACGCGCGTGTCGGCTTCGGCGCGATCCGGTTGAGTATCACGCTCGATACCGATGCATCCGCTGAGCAGATTGCGACGCTGCTGAAGCTGACGGAGCGTTACTGCGTCGTGTATCAGACGCTCCGGCAGCCACCTGAAATTCAAGTCCGGCTGAAGCCGGACACCACGTCTACTTCCCCCCGGGCCTGATGTTCTGATTCACCCGGAAGAAGTTGCTCGGGTCGTACCGCTTCTTGATCTTGGCGAGCCTCGAGTAGTTCTTGCCGTAGCTCGCCTTGACGCGATCGTCGCCCTCGGTGTCCATCATGAAGTTCACGTAGGCGCCAGGCGCGGAGTACGGGTGCAGCGCGTTCCAATAGTCCTTTGCCCAGTTCGTGATCTTGTCCTTGTTGGCCGGATCGGGATCGACGCCGACGATCACCGACGCCCACTTCGCATCTCGATACGCCCACGGCGTCGCGTTGCTTTTCACGCGGCTCGCCTGGCCGTCAATCGGATACAGGTGCATCGTCGAGAACATGGTCGGCAAACGCGAGCCATGCATCACGTGGTGGGTGATCGCTTCATCGCTCAATTCGTGCACGAAGTCGGCTTTCCAGTACCACTGCAGGCCAGGCACGTAGAGCGCGTCGAACATGCTCTGCAGCATCGGATGCGGAATCGGTCCGACCAAGTCGAGCGCCGGCTTACGGAAGGCGCGAATCGGCTTGAAGACCTTCTCCGCCTTTTTGAGTCCGCCGGTGTAGTTCCAGACGATGCCGCACATCTTCTTGTTGTGCAGGTGCTCCGGGAACGGCGGTCCCGGGGGGACGACGAGGAACGCGAAGAACCCGTTGATGTCGCGAGGTGCCTTGGTGATGAACGAGCGATACCACTTCAGGATGTCGACGCTCTCTTCGATGTGCCACAACATCGGGCCGGCGTAGTTCGTGTGGATGTCGTGCGCCTTGAAGAGGAACGACGTCACGACGCCGAAATTGCCGCCGCCGCCGCGAACCGCCCAGAACAGATCGGGGTTCTCCTTGGCCGTCGCGGTGACGAACTTGCCGTTGGCGAGCACCATCTCGACGCCGAGCAGATTGTCGATGGTCAGCCCGCACTGACGCGTGAGGTGTCCGATCCCGCCGCCGAGCGTGAGGCCGCCGACGCCCGTCGTGGAAATGATCCCGGCTGGCACGGCGAGGCCGAACGGATGCGTCGCATGATCGACGTCGCCCCAGAGCGCGCCGCCGCCGGCAATGACGGTCTTCTTCTTTGGATCGACGCGCACATAGCGCATCGGCGACAGATCAATCACCAGCCCGCCATCGCACACACCGAGGCCGCCAGCGTTGTGGCCGCCGCCGCGGATCGAGACGACCAGCTTGTTGTCGCGAGCGTAGTTCACCGCGGCGATGACGTCAGCCACGTCGGCGCAGCGCGCGATCAGCTTCGGACGGCGATCGATCATGCCGTTGTAAACCTTGCGAGCCTCGTCGTAGCCCGAGTCGGTCGGCGTGATCAGGCCGCCTCGCAGGTTGGCTTTCAACGTGGCAACGGTGGAATCAGTCATGGAACGCCTCCGGCTCACAAACGTATCCCGGCCTCTCGAGGCCAGTATTAATCGATGGACTTGTACACGCGCTCGTCCAGGGGGCTGCCCGTCATCGGCTGCAGCGTGTCCCGGTATTGCTTGGTATGTGGCGCTGAGACATGTGCGTCGAGCGCCTTCTGGTCGCGCCAGACCTCGACGACCGTGAAATGGTTCGCGCGCATCGTGTGCTGGACGACGTCGAAGCGGACGTTACCGGGTTCCTTGCGGCTCGCTTCGGCCAGGTCCTTCAACATCACCGCGACTTGTGGATTGGGCGCGACATCGACATGCGAGAGCACGATCACCTGAGACGCTGCCGGTCGGCCGCCACGCCGATCGTCAACGCTGATCGTCTTGTAGGGTCGCTGATCGTAATCGCTGACACGCATGGGTTGCAGCGCGTCGCGCAGTTGTTTCTGCAGGGCGGCGTCGCGCGCGTCGAACGCGTTCTGATCGCGCCACACTTCGAAGAGCGCGAAGTGTCCGGGGCGTCCGAGTTGCTCGAACACCTCGATGCTGACGAACCCGTCCTGCTTTGCGCTGGTGTCGCGATACTGCTTGAGGAGCGCGATGGCCTTTCCTGTGGAAGAGGCCATCGCTTCAACATAGGAGACGGCGTAGAAGCGCGTGTCGGCAGGGGTACCGGCCTGCTGCCCGGGCATTGCCACGAGCAACAGGGCGCTCACCAGTAGCTGCGACCAGCCCGACACGTCTCCTCCGCGACGCGTTACTTCTTGGTCGCCGACCAGGAACCGCTGCTGCCGCCGCTCATCGTTCCCGAGATCGAGTTGCCGTTCACCTTGCCGGTGTACTTGGTGCCGCCGGCACTGAACGTGAGCTCGTCGCCGCGCAGTTTGCCGCCGGTGATCGCCGTCGAGCCGAGCGTGCCAGTGACGTTCTGGAACTTCTGCGTCAGGGTCAGCGCGTTCTGACCAGCCTGCCACGTGCCCTGGACCTGCGCCGGGACGATCCACAGATGCGCCGTGCACCAGCTGGTGCAGTCGCCGCCGATCGTCTCGCTCGTGTCCGGCTCCCAGTCTTCCATCGTGAACGTGTTGGAGACGACCCGGGTGCCGGGACGCATCTTCAGAATCTGCGGACGCAGCCGCATGTTGATGGAGGGCAGCAGGAACATCGTGACTACCTGCGCCTTCGAGAAGTCGGTCTCGAAGAGATCAGCCTTCACGAAATTGGCCTTGCCGGTGACTCCGGCCGCCGCAGCATTCCGCTTCGACAATTCGACCATGTCAGGGTTGTACTCGATGCCCTGCGCCTGCGCCCCGCGCTTGGCCGCGGTGATCACCGTGCGGCCGTCGCCTGAGCCGAGATCCATGACGAAGTCCTGCGGCGTGACCTTGGCGAGGTCGAGCATCTTCTCGACCAGAGCCTGCGGCGTGGGCACCCAGACCACATCTTTTCCGGCCTGGCCGACTGTGGGTTCAAACGGCTTCGTCGTGGCCTGCGCGTGCGCAGCGACCCAGGCCGTAGCGACGAAGGCAGTGACAATGAGCAATCCAGTCGCGCGACGTGCACTCATGACAACTCTCTCCAGGAGGATGATACAGTTTTGCAAAGCGCCCAATAGCGTATACCAGGGTCGCTCAAACCGTGTGGCATTGGTTTGGGCGTCTCGCACGCGGACGAAACCTATGGCGGCAGCCAACAGATCCGATAAGTTCGATATGGCCAGCGAAACGCCCGATTATTACGAGATCCTGCAGATTAGCCCGACGGCCGAGCCGGAGACGGTCCACAGGGTCTATCGTCTGCTGGCCCAGCGCTGCCACCCTGACAACAAAGACACGGGGGACGAGGCGCAATTCCGGCAGTTGTCCGAGGCCTATTACGTGCTCAGCGACCCGGGCCGACGGGCTCAGTACGACATCAGCCATGCCGCGCTGAAACAGGCCCGATGGCGCCTGGTCGCGAATGGCGCGAACGCGTCGAATGATTTCGAGATGGAGCAGCTGATTCGGCTGACCGTTCTCGAAGTGCTCTACACACGACGCCGCACCGAGCCGAATCTCACCGGCATCTCGATGTGGGATCTCGAGCAGTTGATTGGGCGCGCCCGCGAGCAACTCGAGTTCACCGTCTGGTACCTGACTGCGAAGAGATTCGTGACCCGCTCGGACAGCGCCGAGTTGGTGATCACCGTTGAAGGCGCCGAATACCTCGAAGCGAACTACGCGACCAACGCGCAGCGTCGCCTCGAAGCTGGTAAAAAAGCCTCCTAGTACGTCACCACTCAGATCCGGCCTGTCCCATAACCGGCCCTACATCAAAGTCGATTACGGCACGGTATCGAGATTCGCAGCGATGTTCGTCGCTGCGACGCTGCACGTCGGATGTCCCCACCCGCTGGCGCTGACGCCCGGCATCTGTCCTGGCTGCGGCGTGATGTCATAGACGATGTTGTCCGGACGGGTCGCGTCACCACTCACGCCGCCAGGCACGTGGTCGAGGCCCAGCGAATGCCGCGTGCGCCAGGCGATGTTGTGATCGGCGCATGACGAATCACCGCTGACGCCGACTCCGCCGAGCAGCTGTCCTTGCGCGTTGTACAACGCGAGCCCGCCGCCAAACACGTTGATGCCGCCGATGCGTCCACCAACCATCGGATCATTCGCGCGACCGTTGTTCGCGGGATTGCCGCCATACGCCACGGCCACGTTAACGGGATTGCTTTCCTGCAGACCGAACAGGCTGCCGCCAGGTTGCACGGCGCTATAGAGGTTTGCGGTGGACAGTGCCAGCTGCGGCAAGCTGAACGCGTTTGCCGTGTTGGCCTTCTGCGCCGAGATCACGCGGCTGCCCGGCCACTGATCGCCGCGCGACTGACCGGTGAACACCACCGCGCACACGACGCCATCGCGGTTGACCACCGTCGCCCACATCTCCAAAGAAAATCCTCCGTTTGGTTGTCCCTGGGCCGCCGTGAGCGCCTCACGCAGTTCCTGATGGGACGGCAGGCCCTGGCAGGCGCTGCGCTCCTGCGCGATAGCGGTCGTGGCCATCAGAGAGCCGACCATCACCAGACCCGTGAGCAAACGTGTGTACGTGAACATAGATGTCTTCTCCGATCGTGACGCGACCGCCCAGGCCCTGAGCCTGTGCTCTACGAATCGCGTGATGTGCGCGTGCAACCCGCGAGGCTAGCACAGCCTTGCTACGGTTTGACGGCTCGACTGGGAAGAAAGCGACTTACAATTCGGTGATCCCTTCCATGTCAAAACTGCAGATCGAAGAACGTCGCGTTGACGACGTGACCGTAGTCGTCCTCTCTGGACAAATGCTGCTCGACGATGGCGACCTGGCGTTCCGTCGTCACATCGCTGGGCTCCTCGATGAGAGCCGGATCAAAATCCTTGTCGATCTCGACGGAGTCTCCTACATCGACAGCTCCGGTGTGGGCATGATGGTGGCGCAGCTCAAGACGGTGCGGCAACGCGGCGGCGACATGCGGTTGATGCGCCTGAACTCACGCGGCCAGCGGATGCTCACGCTGCTCAAGCTGCGCTCGACGTTCGAGGCGTTTGACGACGAAGCGATGGCGATGCGTAGCTTCGTCGCGCGTCCCAGCGCGACATAGCGTGATGCTGGCCCTCGCGTTGCTCGTCAGCGTACTGGCTCAAGGCGCCAGCCGGCAGGTCCACCTATACGACACGTTTCCGACTGAGATCCACGCGAAGCAGCGCTACGTGATCTTCCTTCACGAACGCTGGGTGCGGCAGCTGCTCGCCGCTGGCGTGCCGGCGTCGCGGATCACGATCGTGGGTTTCTCGCGTGGCAGCTACATCACGGCGTATGCGGCGGATCGCTTACGAGACACCGGGATTCACACTGCGCTGCTGGGATCGTGCTCGAACGGCGATGTCACGACGAACGGCGCCCCGCTCGTCTTGGGTGGCGATCTGCTGAACATCTACGAGACGACTGACTCGGTGCGCGAGTGCGGTGCTCTGGCGAAGCGCGGTCACCTCACGTCGTTCACAGAAGTGGCGATCACCACAGGAAAGAAGCACGGGGCGTTCGGTGTTCCATCGGTCCCGACGAGGCGTTTATGCAGCCGAGGTGTCTATGCGACTGCTGTCTATAGTCACTATCGCTTTGATGGGCGCGGCGTGTGGGGGCGGTTCGACGTCACCGGCGCCGCTTGCGCCGACCCCGCCGGTACCGGCTCCGACGCCGCCAGCTCCGACGCTGGTCACGATTAACGGAACGATTACCGACACCGTCACGGGATCATCTGTCGGCTCGTTCACGCAAACCGCGACGAGTCTGCCGGTTCGCGTGAGTGTCTCGGCGCCCGGCTATATCACGCGTGAGACGGTGGTGCGAACGACGACACCCACCGTTGATCTATTTCCCGAGCGCGGCTTCGACCTGGCGTTCTATCGACAACTCGTGCGCGACGATTTTCAGAAGAATCGCGGCTTTCTCGAGCCGTCGTGGGTTCTGGAACAGGCGCCCAGCTTCTACCTGGAAGTAGAAGGCGCGAACGGCGTGTCAGCACAAGTCGGCCAGCGTCTCGAGGCGGTGGCCCGCCGTACGGTACCTGCGCTGACCGGCGGCAAGTTCCAGGTGACGCGCTGGGAAACAGGGCCGACGCCGCGCGCGCCGCAAGCCGGCTGGATTGTGATCGAGCGCATGGATCTCGGACCTCAGTACTGCGGGCAAGCGACCATTGGCGACCCCGCAGGGCAGATCTGGCTGCATTCAGATAATGTCTGCAACCTCGAAGCAACCTTCGCGCATGAGATCGGCCATACGCTCGGATTCTTTCACGTCAACATGCAGGGGTCGTTGATGTACCCACAGATCCGCCGTTCGAACATCGCGGACGCGCCGACCGAGCGGGAGCGCGATCACGCGGCCTTCGCGTACAAGCGCCCGCGCGGAAGCAGGGATATCGACGTAGACCCGCAGACGTCAGGCCTGCTCACTGCCCGGATCATCATCGATTAAGGCAACATCAAGAGGTCTAGGGCGGGTCCGAAGACCAGGACCCGCCCTGCGCTGCTGATCAGAACGTCCACTCCGCGCTGATGCGCGCGAGTCGTCCCGTGAGAATCGAGTTCGCCTGCAGCCACGGCCCGCCGGGCGTGAAGCTGTTGTTGTACGTCAGAACCGGGTTGGCGTTGGCGACGTTGTAAAGATCGAGCGAAACCATTGCGCGCCTTCCGCCGAAGTGGAAATTCTTCGCGAACCTGAAATCGAGCTGATTGACACGATCACCGTAGAGCGAGCCCGGCTCGATCAGGTTGATCGTCACGTTCGGCACGTTGCCTGATGGCGCTCGTCCGAGGAAATCTGCGACGACAGCAAGATTGGCGGGTGTGGTCGCGGTTCGAACTGCGGGCATCGCGTAGTTCGCCGACAGCAGCGCACCCGGTTTACTCTGGAACACGGCGCTGACCTGCGCGTCGATCTTCGGGATTGTGTACGAACCCAATCCGCGGAGCTGCGTCAGCCAGCCGTAGGCGACGTGGCAGTACGGACTCGTCGGGCTGACCGTCGAGCCAACCAGCCCGGCGCCGATGCCGGTATTCAACTCAGGAAGGTTGTCCCTCACGTCGCATGCGTCAGCGACGTTCTGTCCCGTGCTGGTGCCGCCCTGGAACGTGAAGCCGCTCGCGCGCAGACTGACTGTGAAGTCGAAGCCGTTGAAGAATTGATACTCCTTCCCGTACTTGTCGGCGAGTGTGGCGAGATTGTCGACCTGCCCGGACTTCGCGGGAACGACGTCGTACAGCGTGCCGACTGTGTATCCGCCGCCATTCGGAAGACGTGAATCAGACGGCGCCGTGACGCTGTAGGGCGTCAGGTCGGCGGGCGTCAGCAGAAGGTTGTCGTTCAAGCTGAAGCCGTCGAACGAGCGACGGTAATAGCCGAATTCGACCGACATGCGCTGAAGGAGCTGCTGCTGCACCGAGACACCGAAGCTCCAGTCGCCGGCGCGTACGCCCCACCCGCTCAGCAGGTCCGGATCGTAGTTGCCAGTCAGGACCGGCTGACCGAAGCGAAGGTTCGAGATCTGGCCGCAGAAGTCGGGTCCGCCGCCGCCAGGTGTCGCCGCAGCGTTGCCGTTGGCTTGCGGATTCGACAGATCGCAGTCGGGCACGAAGTTCGAATTCGCGTCGACCCACGTTCTCGTGACGCCTGGTACTCCAAATGGACCGGTGTTTGTCGGAATGCGGGTGGTCGGGTTGGTGTTCGCGTAATTGAGCTGCACGCCCACGCCTTCGAGGTAACGGCCGAAGTTCGCCTTGACGGCGGTCCGGCCGTTGCCGAACACGTCGTACGCCACGCCGAGACGCGGTGTGATGTCCTTGTAGCTGTCGATGCCCTTCGATTCCTCGAAGTGATACGCCACCGGCAGGAAGCGATCGGGCCCGATGTTCTGCTCGGGGAACCAGCTCTTGGCGATGTCGAAGCGCACGGCTCCTTGCAGCGTGAGCCGACCCATCGTGAACTGCTCCTGCGCGAACACGGCGTCCCACCCCGCGCGTGCGTTGTTGATCCACGGCGAGATCGTCTGCGTCAGTTGATTCGGTACGCCGTTGTTGACGCGATACCACAGGTCTGTGCTGTTGGTGGACCACGTGCGATCGTCGGTCATCAGCGTGTGCTGATAGCCGACTTTGAAGCTGTGCTGGCCAATGACGTAGGCGAGGTTCGCTCTCCAGATGTAGGACCCGGTGCGGTTGTCCCCCCAGTCCTGCGATCGGTAGACGATCCCCGGCCGGTTGCCGTTGGCGGCGCATCCCGTCGAGCACTGCTCGGTGACCTTGATCAGATCGTGAGTCGGGTTCGGATCGCGCTCGAAGTTGCCCCAGCCGTAGTACGTGCCGCCGAAGCCGGCGTCCAGCAGCAGGCGGTTGGTCACCGGTGAGGTCCACGTCACCTGGGGTACTCGCAGGGGCAGCGTCTGGTTTGGACCGTTTGCCTCGGGCGACACGACGGCCGGCGTCGTGATGCCGATGGTGTTGCCCTCGCATTTCCGGCACACCCACTGCTCGTCCCAGTAGCCACCAATCTTGTTGCGCGGCGTCATCTGCCATGTGAGGCGGCCGCTGATGTTCTCCCACGTGCGGTCCGAGAATCCTGGTTTGTCGAGGATCGGCACATACGACCACAGGGCAGGATTACCGGCGCTGGCGTTGTAGAACTGATTCGCATTAACCCGCGTACTGCCCTGGGTGCGCCCGGTCGCGAAGTACCACAACCGATCCTTGAAGATGGGACCACCGACGGCGCCGTTGACGTCATACACCTTCGTGAGTGGCGTGGGGGCCGCAATCTTCCCGCCGGAGTTGTCAGCCTGCAGGTTCTTGCCGCTGCCGCTGTAGAACGCTGAGCCATGGATCGTGTTGCCACCAGTCTTTGGCACCACGTTCATCACCAGGCCGGCGGTCTCTGATTCACCAAGCCCTCCCGAGGTCGTGAATGAGATCTCCTCGGAGTTGCCAACATCGACGGAAAACCCGGGCGGCTGATTGCCTCCTGGCGGGTTGCCGACGTTGAGACCATCGATCGTCATGCGGCCTTCGTTGTTGCGGCCGCCGTGGATGGGGAACTGCGTGGTGGCGGTGCCGGTCGCCACGTCATTGGTGTTCGTGACGACGCCAGGCACAACGACGACCAGCGCGTTATAGCTGCGCACGGTCGGAATCGCTTTGAGCACGTCGTTGGTGAGCACGGTCTGACGGCGCGCGCTCTGCACGTCTACAATCGGACTCTCGCCGGTGACGGTGACGGTTTCCTCGAGGGCGCCAACCTTCATCTCCGCGTTGATTGTGGCGGTGAACGATCCCGTCAGCTCGACTCCTTCACGGCGGAACGCACTGAACCCCGTCAGCGTGAAGTTGACCGTGTAGATTCCCGGCCTCAGATCCTCGATGCGGTATTGCCCTGTGCTGTCGCTGACAGCGGCGCGCACCTTCTCGATGAGTGCTGGACTGCTGGCTTCTACGGTGACGCCGGGAAGTATTGCGCCAGATGTATCTCTGACCGTTCCGGCGATGACCGCTTGCGCAGCGGCGGTAGTGGGAAGGAGCGCGAGAAAGACCCAGACTGCCAGGGACCCGACGAAACTACGCATCTGGCACCTCCACGTCCTGGTGGACAATCGACCCCGCGAGAGTGGCGCAAACCTACTCCTTTGCCCGGAGAAGATCAACCGAAGCGAACGAGACGCTCGTATGACGTTTCCAGTGCTGATTCCGTTAGGCGGGTGGCGAGTACACCCGCACGTGTTCTTCGAGGTGCTCGCCTATGCGGTCGCGGCGGGCGTGTTTCTCTGGCTGCGGCGTCGCCGCGGTGATTCACTGAGCGGAGCAGACAGACTGTCGCTCGTCACCGCGATCTTCGTTGGTGCGCTGATTGGTAGCCGGCTGCTCGCATGGTTCGACAGCCCGGGCGCGCAGTCGCGCGGTGTCGTCGGCCTGATGGACGGGAAGACGCTGGTCGGTGGGCTCGTCGGTGGATGGATCGCGACGGAACTGGAGAAGCGCCGCATGGGTGTGCGGCGGCCGACCGGCGACCTGTATGTCTATCCCGTGATTGCCGGCATCGCGATTGGACGAATCGGATGTTTGCTCTCAGGTCTTCCCGACGGCACGTACGGGACGGCGACGATGCTGCCGTGGGGGATCGATTTCGGAGACGGCATCACACGACATCCGACCGCACTGTATGAGTCACTCTTCGTGATCGCGCTCGGGATCGTACTGATACCGGTATGGCGTCGAGGCGCAGTAGGAAACACCTTCAGGCTGTTCACCGCGTCCTACCTCGCGTTTCGGCTGGTGGTGGATACAATCAAGCCCGGCGCCGCGCTGTTCCTCGGTCTGACCGCCATCCAATGGGCATGTGTGTTCGGGTTGGTCTATTACGCGCAGTGGTATGTCCGGAATGTAGTGTCCGGCTTTAGCCGGACCGGAGTGTAGTGTCCGGCTTTAGCCGGACCTGAAAGGAGCCGGGCGTGGGTCGATGGCCCCTGATGGTTCGCGGTCTGGTCATTGCCGTGTGCGGCAGCCTCCTCGGCATCGGCGGTTGCCTCGGTTTCCTCGCGACGTACGACGCCGGTGAAGGACTCGCGGCGACTCTCGGCATCGTGTTCGCGGTTGGCGCAATCGCCGCGTGTTTGGGTGTCGTGTTGTTTATCGCCGGCGTGTTCAAGTGGTTCTTCGGGTTGTTCACCGCGCAGAGCGGACAGTAGACGATGGCTGCAAAAACGCGCCCGTATCTGTTCTACGACGTCGCGATCTCGATCTGTTCGACGTGTTATCGGCGCGTCGACGCGAAGATCGTCTTCGAAGACGATCGCGTCTTCATGCTCAAGCGCTGCCCCGATCACGGTCATGAGCGGGTACTGATCGCTGACGATGTGGACTACTACCGGCGCTGCCGGGAAGTGTTCATCAAGCCGCCGGAGATGCCGCAGCGCTACAACACGCCGGTGAAATGGGGTTGCCCGTACGACTGCGGGCTGTGCACGGATCACGAGCAGCACTCGTGTCTGACACTCGTCGAGATTTGCGACTACTGCAACTTGCGCTGTCCGATCTGCTATGCCTCGAGCGGACCAGAGCGACAGCAGTTCCGCAGCATGGCGGAGATCGAGCGCATGCTCGACGCGGTCGTTCGCAACGAGGGCCAGCCCGACGTCGTGCAGATCTCGGGCGGCGAGCCGACGATGCACCCGGATTTCTTCCGGGTGCTGGATGCCGCCAAGACGCGGCCGATTCGTCACCTGATGGTGAACACCAACGGCGTGAAGATCGCCGAGAGCGAGGCATTTACCGAACGACTGGCGTCGTACATGCCGGATCTGGAGATCTACCTGCAATTCGACTCGTTCGAGCGCGAGGCGCTGGTGACACTCCGGGGCGTCGATCTTCGTGCGGTGCGAACCAAGGCACTCGAGCGCCTCAACGCACACGGCATCTCGACGACCCTCGTCGTCACGTTGAAGAAGGGACTCAACGATCACGAGATCGGGAAGGTCATCGACTTTGCGATCGAGCAGCCGTGCGTGCGCGGCGTGACGTTTCAACCGATTCAGGACGCAGGAAGAGCCGAGAGCTACGACCCGTCTACAGATCGTCTGACGCTCACGGAAGTGCGGCGGAAAATTCTCGAGCAGACGAAGGTGTTCCGGGCCGAGGACGTCATCCCTGTGCCGTGTCACCCCGACGCGCTGGCGATGGCCTACGCGCTGAAGTTGGCGGGGAAGGTGACGCCGCTCACCGGGATGATCGAACCAGATGTGCTAATCAATGCCGGGCGGAACACGATTCTCTACGAGCAGGACGAGGCGGTCCGTGACGGTGTGTTCAAGCTGTTTGCGACCAACCACTCGGCACAGTCAGGCGCGACGACACTGCGTGACTTGTTGTGCTGTCTGCCGAGCGTGCTGGTGCCAGAGCATCTCGGCTACGAGAACATCTTTCGCGTGATCATCATGCAGTTCATCGACCACCACGCATTCGACGTGCGGTCGGTGAAGAAGTCGTGCGTGCACATCGCGCATCCCGACGGGCGGATCATCCCGTTCGATACCTACAACTTGTTCTATCGGGATGGGCTCGAGCACGACGTGCTCGAGCCCTTGCGAGCTAATAGGTCACGCGAACGCGATACTTCAACGTCGTTGCTCCGTCTGCAGGGACCGGCAGGTTGAACTGCGCGGCCCAGGCGTCGGTCTTCGTGTACTCGTGACTCGTGCGGATCATCCGCCACGTGCCGCCAATCGGTTCGTTGACTTCCACGCTGATCGGCGTCGTCTTGTGATTGCGAATGACGACTTCGTACTCCATCTCGTAGACGTTCGACGAGATCCTCTCGAAGTCCACCTGCTTCCGCTCTGACACGACGTCGAAGGCGTTGCCGATCTTGAGGTTCAACATCTCGTCCTTTGGCGTGTGGTCGATGCGATCCTCACCGACGAATTGGACGCCACCCTTCGAATCCGACTGATACACGCGGACGACGCCCGCAGGCATCGGCATGCCAAGGCCGGCGCTCGCCTCGTTCTTGAACTGGTAGTAGACCTGCACGACGTCTTTGATCGGCGAGCCCGGGTGCTGCGCGTTGCGGTAGTAGAAGCTCTGGCCATCGACGATGTAGCGCTTCTTGACCGGGAAGCCGGTGGCTTCGAGCATGCTTACCTGCTTCGTCTCGTTATTGTTGACCGTCGTCTTTCGGTCGAGCGTGTAGAGGTGATAGTCGGAGAACGACTCCTGCGCCATGCGTTCAGCGGGCGCAGCGGCTTGAGCCACCTTCATGTCGGCTTCCATGCGACCGAACATCTGCCGCACTCGATTCAGCTCGCCCGCAACCAATTGCAGCTTCGCGTTGCGGAAGCCCGTGCCGCTGCCGTTGGTGAGAGTCACCCAGCCGTCCACGTCAGCCGACTTGTCATCGCGCGCGACGGTCAGCACGTAGTCGGCATTCCATGACAGCTTGGTGGCGAGATACGACGCTTCGACGCGGTGACGCGCCGCACCGCCGTTCTCGAGCGACCAGATCAGCGTGGGACGCGAGTAGAGATTGCCCGGGAGCTCGGGAAAGCGGATGTGATCGGCGTGCATGCCTGTGACGATCTCGTTGCCGATCTGCCAGACCGGAGCGTTGTTGAAGCTGAGGAGGCGCGCCTTCACTTCCTCCTGCCGCGTGTCGCCGCCGTCCTGCACGAGACGCACGAGCGTGACGTCGCGGCCGACGTACTTGCGAAGCAGCTTGTCCGGTTCGAGCAGGTCGTACTCGTAGTTCTGCTCGAGGACGTCGAGACGCGTGGGCTCGGTCAGCGAGCGGATGTGCACCGTCGCCGGGTTGACGGTCGCTGCGATGTCCATGAACCGGAGGTCGAACGTGCCTCGAGGCAGCTGCAGGTTTCTGACATCCCGCACCAGTGCCAGGTCCGAGTTGTAGACGGTCAGTGCCAACTCAGTCTGGTCGTCCAGCGTGGACGTATCGTTGCCCTGTACCTGCGGCTGGGCGGCGCTGGCCGGCGGGCTGTCGAGGCCCAATCGCATGGCAGCGGCTAATGCCCCAAGGGCGAGAACGATGGCGGCAATCCCGAGACGCGCATTCATGTGAAAAGCTCCTTCTGTCTATTGAACGAGCGAGCCGGGAAACCTTGCAGTACCATCACGGACAGGAGCAAAACCATCACTTTTTCAGGTTCACTCTCTGATTTGCGCGCCCGCCTCGGCGAGGAGCGCTACGTGGCCGACCAGGGCCTGGCCGTTTCATTGTTTCTGGCGCTTCGCCTCGGACGACCGCTGTTCCTCGAGGGCGAAGCCGGCGTCGGCAAGACGTCGCTCGCCGCCGCTGCCGCCGCTGCGCTCGACGCCGACCTGATCCGCCTGCAGTGCTATGAAGGCCTCGACATCAGCCACGCGGTCTACGAGTGGGACTACGCCCGTCAGCTGCTCGAGCTGCGTATCCTCGATGTGGCCGGCGATCTGCGCCGCGAGCAGGCGCATCGCGAGCTGTATAGCGACGCGTTCCTGATCAAACGACCGCTGCTGCAGGCGATCGATCCGGCCCGCACGCGGCCGGCGGTATTACTCATCGACGAGATCGATCGTGCCGACGAGGAGTTCGAGGGCTACCTCCTGGAGCTGCTCGCCGAATTCCAGGTCACGATTCCCGAGCTGGGCACAGTGCGCGCAAAAGAACCGCCGCTCGTCATCCTCACGTCGAACCGCACACGAGAGGTGCACGACGCGTTGAAGCGGCGCTGCCTCTATCAGTGGATTGAGTACCCGACGTTCGAGAAGGAGCTGGCCATCGTGCGCACGCGAGTGCCGGGCGCATCGGTGCGTCTTGCCGAGCAGATGACCCGCCTCGTCCAGAGCCTCCGTCGTCAGGAGCTCTACAAGGTGCCTGGTGTGTCGGAAACCATCGATTGGGTCACGGCGCTCGTCGCGCTCGATCGGCAGGCCCTCGATCCCGATGCCGTGAACGAGACGCTCGGTCTCGTGCTGAAAACGAAAGAGGACCTCGAATCGGTGCGTGGGGAAACGATTACCAACCTGGTCGGCCTCGCGGTGGCAGAAGCGTGAAGCACATTGCCTTGCTGCGTGCCATCAATCTCGCCGGGGTCAACAAGGTTGGCATGGCCGATCTACGTGATCTCCTCGCCAGACTCGGTTTCCCGGATGCGCAAACGCTGCTGAACAGCGGCAACATCGTGTTCGACGGTGGCAGCAAGACGACCGCGGCGTTGGAGCAGACGCTCGAGCGTGCGGCCGCCAAGCAGCTTGGACTCGAAACCGATTTCCTCGTTCGGACCGCGAAGGAGTGGCGGGCGATCGTTGACGCGAACCCGTTCCCGCGTGAAGCGAAGGATGACCCGAGTCATCTCGTCGCGGTAATCCTCAAAGACGACGTGAGTGCGGCGAACGTCGCTGCATTGCAGAAGGCGATCGTCGGCCGGGAAGTCGTGCGCGCCAAAGGACGCTGCATGTACATCGTGTATCCAGACGGCATCGGGCGATCGAAGCTGACCAGCGCGCTGAGCGAGAAGAAGCTCGGCACGCGCGGCACGGCGAGGAACTGGAATACCGTGTTGAAGCTGCTTGCGCTAGCTGATAGCCCGTAGCCCGTAGCCGGTAGCTAGTAGCCGAAAGCCGAAAGCCCAAAGCCCAAAGCCCAAAGCCGAGAGCCCAAAGCCCGAGTCGATGTCCAACCTTCAGCGCAACCTGATCGTCTTCGGCCGTCTATTACGCCGCGCCGGGATCGACGTGCACGTCGGCCGTTTGATTGACGTGACCGACGCGCTGCAGCACGTCGATCTCTCCTCGCGCGACGAGGTCTATCACGCCTGCCGCGCGCTCCTCGTCCATCGTCACGATCATTTGGCGATTTTCGATCGCGCGTTCGATGTGTTCTGGCGCGCACACGTCGGTCGCAGCACGTCGGTCAAGGGCGAGGGGAGATCGGGAGACGATCGCGCTCGCGATCAGGGTCAGGGCGAGTGGGTCCCGCTTGGCGAGGTTGACTCAGCTGACCAGAGTGACTCGTCACCGCAAGCGATGCAGACGTGGAGCGACGTTGGTGTGCTCGCCGACAAGGACTTCGGCGAGTTCACCCCGGATGAGATCACCCGTGCACGCATCGCGCTCGAGCGTCTGGAGTGGAGCCCGGGCGAACGGCGAACGCGCCGCTGGATCGCAGGCCGTGGAACCAGAATCGATCTACGCCGTGCGCTCGCTCGCAGCCTGCGGACCGGCGGCGACGTCATCGAGCTGCCGCGCCGCACACGACGAATCAGGCCTCGGCCACTGGTCCTGCTGTGCGACGTGAGTGGGTCGATGGAACGCTACTCGCGCATGCTGCTGCACTTTGCGCACGCGCTGACGAGGCGGCAGCGACGCGTCGAGGCGTTTCTGTTCTCGACCGAGCTGACGCGGATCACCATGCAATTGCGCGCTCGACGAATCAGCGAAGCGGTGAGCGCGGTGTCGAGGGCCGTCCCCGATTGGTCGGGCGGCACGCGAATCGGCGCCGCGATCCGGCAGTTTCATCAACAATGGACCCGCCGCGCGTTGCGCGGACACCCAGTGGTGCTCCTCATTTCCGACGGGTGGGACCGCGGCGATCCCGAGGTTCTCCGCGCGCAGATCGCGCGGCTGCAGCGCAGTTGTCATCGGCTGATCTGGCTCAACCCGCTTATCGGCACCGTGGGCTATGAGCCGCTGACGCGCGGGCTGCAGGCGGCGCTGCCGCACGTCGACGACTTTTTGCCGGCGCGGACGCTGACGAATCTCGCTGACCTGGCGCTACACTTGAACACTTTGTCTGGACGCTAATGGATATCACCGGCTCTTATACGTTCAACGCTCCTCCGGATCGTGTGTGGAATCTGCTCATGGATCCGGCCGTCATCGCCTCGTGCATTCCCGGCTGCGAGAAACTCGAACCGGTGGGAGAGGACAGCTTTCGCGCGTCGCTGACCATCGCACTCGCCGCGATCACCGGCAGCTACGAAGGGACCGTGCAGATCACCGACAAGGTGCCGCACGAGTCCTATCGCCTCACTGTGCAAGGGCAGGGTAAGCCCGGATTCGTGAAGGGCAACGCCGCGATTGCGCTGCGCCCCGACGGTGCGACGACGATGGTGGATGTGAAAGGCACTGTCGAAACCGGAGGGCCGATCGCGCGGCTGGGACAACGGCTCATCGGCAACGTGTCCAAGATGATGCAGGACAGATTTTTCTCGTGCCTCCAGGGGAAAGTCTAAGGTCAAAGGTCAAAGGTCAAAAGTAAGGTCAAAAGTAAGGTCAAAAGTAAGGTCACGACTAGGCACAAGGAGACCGTCATGAGTTCACGTCGAGAGTTCCTCAGGCACTCTGGTCTCTTGGTCGCAGCATCGACATTCAGCTGGCCGGTCTACGCCCAGGGCGACTCGGTCGTCGCCGAGACGACGCACGGGCGAGTGCGCGGCGTCGAGGTGAACGGCATCAAGGTCTTCAAGGGCATTCCATACGGCGCCAGCACCACGGGAAAGAATCGCTTCATGCCGCCGGTGGCCCCGGCGAAATGGAGCGGCGTACGCGATGCGCTCGCCTACGGTTCGAGCGCGCCGCAGAGCGAGCCCGGAGCAAGGCGTGCCACGTCGGCGATTGCTGTCGCTGGCGCTGGTCTGCCTGCCGAGAGCGAGGACTGTCTGGTCCTGAACGTGTGGACCCCGGCCGTGCACGACAACCGCAAGCGGCCGGTGATGTTCTGGTGTCACGGCGGCGGATTCGCGACCGGATCGGGATCGTCACCGGTGACCGAAGGACTCAATCTCGCGCGGCGCGGTGACGTCGTGGTCGTCACCGTCAATCATCGTCTCAACGTCCTTGGCTTTACGTCGCTCGAAGAAGCGGGTGGTCCGGAGTTCGCCTCTTCAGGCGACGTCGGCATGATGGACATCGTTGCGGCGCTGCGCTGGGTGCACGACAACATCGCCGAGTTCGGCGGCGATCCCAACACGGTGATGATCTTCGGCCAGTCCGGTGGCGGACGGAAGGTGGCGACGCTGCTGGCGATGCCGTCCGCGAAGGGACTGTTTCATCGCGCCGTCATCGAGAGCGGCGCGACGCTGCGGCTCGTCGAGGCGGATCAGGGGACGCGCGTCGCGCGCGAACTGATGACCACGTTGGGCATCCCCAAGGAGCGCGTCCGCGACCTGCAGAGCGTTCCGATCGATCGTCTGATGTCGGCGTACTTCGAAGTCGTGCGCAAGATGAACGTCGATCAGATGACGCAGGGCTTCTCTCCGCTCGTCGACGGCATGGTCGTGCCGAAGCATCCATTCCATCCGACCGCATCGCCGATTTCGTCTGATGTGCCGGTGATGCTCGGCTCGACGCGCACCGAGCTGACGTCGAGCGCGCAGGAGGCGGACTTCTCGCTGACCGACGCGACGATGCGCACGCGCATTCGACAGCTGCTCGGCAATCACGCCGACGAAGCCATTCGCGTGTATCAAAAGGTCAATCCCGGCGCCTCGGCGTCGGATATCTACTTCTTGATCGCCAGCGACTATCGATACAGCGGACCGGTGACGAAGATCGCCGAGCGCCGCGCGGCGCTCGGGGAAAGTCCTGTGTATCTCTACTACTTCCGCTGGGAGACGCCGGTAGACGGCGGACGCTTGAAGTCGCCGCACACGATCGAGATTCCGTTCGCGTTCGACAACGTGAAGGCGGCGACGAGACTGACCGGTGGCGGACCCGAAGCGATGGCGCTTGCCGACAAGGTCAGCGACACCTGGATCGCGTTTGCGAAGACCGGCAATCCGAATCAGCCGAAGATGCCGCGCTGGACGGCCTTCAACGCGACCGATCGGCCGACGATGGTCTTCAACACGGACAGCCGCGTGGTGAACGATCCGATTAAGGAACAGCGCCTGATGATCTGGAAGGCGCTTGGCTACGATTCATAGCGATCATGTCGTTCGCGCGGAGCGAACATGAACCAGAACACGAACTGAGAAGCGAGAACCCAGAAGCATGAACGACACTCCGCGCCGCATGCCGGTTGTGTTCGTGCCGCATGGCGGCGGGCCATGGCCGTTCGTTGAGATGGGCTTCCCGCGCGAGGACATCGAGCGCCTCGCGCGCTACCTTCGTTCCGTCCGCTCGGTTCCCCCACATCGGCCGCGCGCGCTGCTCGTCGTCTCCGCGCATTGGGAAGAACCCGTGCCGACGGTCATGACGTCGGACAATCCACCGATGCTCTACGACTATTACGGCTTCCCGCCGGAATCGTATGAGATCACGTGGCCGGCGCCGGGTGCGCCGCATCTCGCGTCACGCGTGCAAGAGCTGCTCAACGACGCCGGGGTCGCGAACGCTGCCGATCCGGTGCGTGGCTACGACCACGGCACCTTCATCCCGCTGAAGCTGACGTATCCCGAAGCCGATCTGCCGGCGATTCAGCTCTCGCTGAAGAGTGGGCTCGATCCGGCCGAGCACATCGCCCTCGGTCGCGCGCTCATGCCACTCCGCGACGAGGACGTGTTCATCATCGGCAGCGGGATGACGTTTCACAACCTCCGCGCGTTCCGTGATCCGCGCGCGGCGCCGGTTGCCGAGACATTTGATGCCTGGCTTCAAGAGACGATGACGCTCAATCCCGACGCGCGGAACGAGCGGCTGACGCATTGGGCCACCGCGCCCGCCGCACGCGCGGCGCATCCGCGCGAGGAACATCTCATCCCGTTGATGGTGGCGTCAGGAGCAGCCGGCGAGGACAGTGCCGTCGTCGCGTTCAACGACACGTTTACAGGACTGCGACTGTCGGCGTATCACTTTGGCGTCTGACTCTCAAGGCCATTCCAACAGGACTTTGTTTGCGCGCTCCTCGCTGGTGAGGGCCTGCCACTCTGGACCCCGCTCGTAACAAATGCGGAGCGCTTGAACGGCCGCTGTAATCGCCTGGGTCGTCGCGCTTTGAAGGTCTTTCTGGGGAACCTCGGCGCCATGAACGACCCTGCTTCGGACGCCGTACACATCGCGTAGTTCTTTCATCAAGGACCGTCTCTTTCCGGGTTCGGTCTCAATCATCTTCGCTAGAGCGCCGGTGACGCGAAAACTCGTCTCCGATGACGTTCCAACAAGACTTTCCCAAACGATCACGGCGTCAATTAGAGCGTCTGTCCGATCTGTGCGACGACCGATGGCGGAGACGAGCCTCTTTGCGGCCAAATCGATCGACGGCGAGTGATGACGCTCGACGACGCGGCTCCAGTTTTCGAGTTCGTCCATGACATCAGCCAGATCCACGTTGAGCGGGACGACAGGGGGCAATCGGGGCGTCGAATAGCCAAGAGTGCCGTAGAAAGGCAGCATGAAAGTTGACCAGGTTAAGAGCGGGGCGGTTGTGCCACTGATACCCTTCGAGGCGAGTGCACACGCGATTGGAAAAAGCACGCGCACACGCTCGGAATCCACGGTTCTCGGTCGGAACGGGTTATCCGGCGCGGCCGCACGATCGAATTTGATGGGGATGTGAAGGGACTCAGTCAGCGTGCAGGTCGTCGTCGTTTGCCACTGTTGCGAATGGTGAGGGTCAGTGATCGGTCCGGTGGGCCGAAGAGTGCCCCAGGGGGTTGCCACTGATTTGCCCTGAGGGAGTGTCATACCAACCACTCCAGTCAAGGTATGAGCCAGGACCGGCTCGCCGAGCGCGGCGCGACGTAGATCCTCGAAACAGGCAAGAACTGTCCCTGCGTATGAGTCCTCGTCATTCGGAAGGCCGAACCAGTAGATCTGTTGAAAGGCACAGATGAACAATCCAGCAACAAGATTGCCTGGAGAGAGACGCACTCCGCCTTCGGGATGCAGAACGAAAGGATCTCGTTCTCCGTTGCGGTGACCAAGAGCAGTCAGCTCTGGTTCTGCAAAGATGTCTTTTGCAAGCCCTCGGAAGCTTGGGTGCGAAGGCGGCAAAGCAGCAGCGATTCTTTGGGAATAGGCGAATGCGGAATCAGGCGCAAAGAAGGAGTCGCCCTCATCCCACTTTTCAGAAACTCTGCGCCGGTACAGAGAGACAGCGGTTTTTCGAAGCCGTTCGATGAGATTCGCCATTCAGACGAAACGGAAATGGGTCGATCGCGCAAGGGGAGCGAGGCGGGTTTGAAGACCCGCCTCCACCAGTCCGGCTAAAGCCGGACACTACATCTACGCGCGCGCGGCGGCGCCTTCGAGCGCGCGGCGCGTGAAGACAGGAATCATCGCGCGGCGGTAGCTCTCGCTCGCGTGGATGTCGGCGTTGATCTCCTTCAGGTCCTTGCCCGCAATCTGCGACGCCGACTCGATCGTCTTCGGCGACAGCGGCTGACCTGCGAGCGCCTGCTCGACATTCGCGAGCCGTGTCGCATGCGAGCTGGCGCCGGTGAGTCCGACGCGTGCCGACTGGATCGTCCCGTTCTTCACGTCCAGCGCGACCGCGACGCCGACGATCGCGTAATGCGACGCTTTCTGATGGAGCTTCGCGTATGCCGCCGACTTGACCGGCGCGAACTGCACGCCGGTGATCACTTCATCCGACGCGAGATCGACCGTGAACAGATCCTGGAAGAAGTCGTTGGCCTTGACGACACGCGAGCCGCTCGGGCCCATGATCGCGATTCCCGCGTCGAGCGCGAGCATCACCGCGGGATAGTCGGCCGATGGATCGGCGTGCGCCAGGCTGCCGCCCAGCGTGCCGCGGTTGCGCACCTGAGGATCGCCGATTTCGCCCGCCGCCTCGGACGCGATCGGACACTTTTGTTGAAGCACGGCTGACGTCGCGACGTCGTGATGCACGGTCGCTGCGCCGATTTCGATCTGGCCGTCCTTCTCACGGACACCAGAGAGCCCGGGGATGCGCGCGATGTCGATGAGCGCCGTCGGCTCGCTGAGCCGCAGCTTCATCAATGGCACGAGGCTGTGTCCGCCCGCCAGCAGTTTGCCGCCGGTGTCCTTCAGCTTGCGAATCGCGTCTTCGACAGACGTGGCGCGTTGATAGTCGAATGCTGTCGGAATCACGCCTTGCCTCCCTGGCCCTGGCCCTGAATGATGCGCCACAGCTTCTCGGGCCGCAGCATCATGTCGATGTGTTTCACGCCGAACTCGCTCAGCGCATCAACGGCCGCACACACGACGCTCGGGGTCGAGCCGAGCGTGCCAGCCTCGCCCACACCCTTTGCGCCGAGCGGGTTGACGGGCGTCGGCGTATATGTGGCGTCGAGCTCGAAGCGCGGGAAGTCGGTCGAGCGCGGGATTGCATAGTCCATGAACGACCCAGTCACCAACTGGCCGTCCGAGTTGTAGACGACTTCCTCGATCAGCGCCTGGCCGATGCCCTGCGCCAGCCCGCCGTGAATCTGCCCCTCGACAATCAGCGGATTGATCAAATTCCCCGCATCGTCCACGGCGACGAGCTTGGTCAGACGCGGCTCGCCGGTGTCGCGATCGATCTCGAGCATCGAGATCAGGCAGCCGAACGGATAGGTGTTGTTGCTCGGCTCGAAGAACGCCTCTTCGCTGAGGCCGGGCTCGAGCCCAGGTGGCAGCGGCACCGGGATGTAGGCATAGCCGGCGACCTCGGCGAACGTCTTGCCGGTTGCCGGTGCGCCCTTGACGAATATCTTGCCGTTCTCGAAGACGAGATCCTCTTCGTTGGCTTCCATGAGGGCGGCCGCGAATTTGGCCATCTTGGTTTTGACCTTCGTGCCGGCCATGTGCAGCGCCGTGCCGCCGACCGCCTGTGAGCGGCTGCCGAAGGTGCCGATGCCCTGCTTCACAACGCTGGTGTCGCCGTGGAGGATCGTCACGTGCTCAAAGGGGACTCCGAACTGATCGGCGAGCATCTGCGCGAACGTCGTCTCGTTGCCCTGCCCGTGCGGTGAGGCGCCGGTCGTCGCGCTGATGCGGCCGTCGCGTTCGATGGTGACCTGTGAGTGCTCCCACCCTCCGGTTGGCAGCGATGCCGACGGTCCGATCCCGCAGACCTCGACGTACATTGCCAGGCCGAGGCCGACGAGCCGCCCCTGCGCCTTGGCGGCGTCGCGCTGCTTTTTCAATTCGGTCCAGTTCGAGTTCTTCAGCGCAAGGTCGAGCGCCTTCTCGTAGTCGCCCGAGTCGTAGACCGCCCCCATTTGCGTCTGATAGGGGAACTTGTTCTTCGGGATGAAGTTCTTGCGACGCACGTCGGCCGGATCCATCTTCAGCTCGCGCGCCAGCATGTCCATGCCGCGCTCGACGAAGTACGTCGCTTCCGGACGACCAGCGCCGCGATAGGCGTCGGTCGGCGTCTTGTTCGTAAAGACCTCGGTCAGCGTGGCGCGAATCGCCGGGATGTCGTACGTCGCGTTCGCCATCAACATCGTCAGCGTCGGGATCGCCGCCGTGAGCAGCATGTTGTAGGCGCCGATGTCGGCGATGAGGCGCATCTTCATCCCGAGCACTTTGCCGTCGCGTTTCGCCGCGATGTCGAGGTAACAGAGGATGTCGCGGCCGTGAATGGTGGCGACGAACGCCTCAGAGCGATCCTCGATCCACTTCACCGCGAGACCGAGCTTCTTTGCGACCGCTGCGGCGACGTACTCCTCGGCGTAGATGTTGATCTTGGCGCCGAAGCCGCCGCCAACTTCCGGCGCGATCGCGCGGACCTGATCCTGGCCCATGCCATTCATCGCCGCGATCATTGTCCGCAGGATGTGGGGGTTCTGCGTCGACGACCAGATCGTCATCGTGCCCTTGCCGGGCTCGTAGTGCGCGACCACACCACGCGGTTCCATCGCCGACGGCGCCAGTCGATGGTTCAGCATGCGCTGCGAGATCACGACCTCGGCTTCGGCGAACGCTTTGTTGATCGCCGTATCGTCCACCGAGGAACCATCCGGCGCCACACCCGTGCCGCTCGGAATCAACGGCAGAGCGAGGTTGTTGGGGAAGTCCTTGTGGATCTGGGTCGGCTTCCCGGTCATCGCCTGCTCGGTGTCGATCACCGCTGGGAGCGGATCGTACGAGACGACGATGGAGTCGGCCGCGTCGCGAGCGATGTAGCGGTCCGCGGCGATCACGACGGCCACCGGCTCGCCCGTGAAGCGCACGACGTCGACGGCAATCGCGCGATGCTCGGGCGACGGGAACGGTGTGCCGATCGGCATCGGCGCAAGGAACTCTGCCACCTCCTTGCCAGTGAACACGGCTTCGACGCCGTCCATGGCTTTCGCGGCGCTAGTGTCGATCGACGTGATGCGGCCGTGCGCGACATCGCTGCGCTTGAAGGCCAGGTGCTGCATCCCGACGATCTTCACGTCGTCAACGTAGGTGCCCAGGCCTTGAATGAGGCGCGGGTCTTCGCGTCGCTTGACGCGTTGACCAACCAGCTTCGGCAATACAGGAGTAGACATGACTACCTCTTGCCCGCCGCGTACTGCACGGCGTTGACGATGTGCTGATAGCCGGTGCAGCGGCAGAAGTTGCCGGAGATGCCCTGGCGGATCTGTTCCTCGGTGGGCTTGGGATTCTCCGCGAGGAGATTCGCCGCCGACATGATCATGCCCGGCGTGCAATAGCCGCACTGGAGGCCGTGCTCTTCCCAGAAGCCTTCCTGCAAGGGATGGAGCTGGCCGTCCTTGGCGAGCCCTTCAATAGTGGTGATCTTCGAGCCGTCTGCCTGCACAGCGAAGATCGTGCACGACTTCGCGCTGCGGCCGTCGATGAGCACCGTGCAGGCGCCACACTGACTGGTGTCGCAGCCGATGTGGGTGCCGGTGAGGTTGAGCTGTTCGCGCAGGAAGTGCGCGAGCAGCAGGCGCGGCTCGACGTGCGCTTTGCGCACTTTGCCGTTGACTGTGATCGAGACTGGGATCATGTCGTGTCCTCGTGCGTGAGCCCCATAGCGTATTTGGTACGCGCGGACACGACAAGGGGTTTGAAATGTAGTGTCCGGCTTTAGCCGGACGTTCAGGTCTGTAGCCGGACCTTCAGGTCAAGGATTGACCCGAATCCAGTTCGCGCCTTGGTCGTCTGTCCGCATCGTGCGCCCGTCGATCGTGACAACGGTGGCGCGGCGGCCGTCCATCGCCCGGATGGAGACGAAGTCTGTGCGATCAGTAAAGGGCACGCGCACGAAACGCAGGCCGTCGGTTGTCATATAGATCGAGCCGGCGCGGCCGACCAGCCAGCAGACCGATGGTGACGGAGATGAACCAGCGGTTAATGTCGTCGATTCGGGCAGCGTCGCCGGTTCCCATCGTGCGCCGCCATTCGTCGATCGCTCGACCCGGCCTGTGCCGACTACGCGCCAACGCGTCATCGGATCGGGCGACACGATCTCGACGATCGCGGCCAGTTCGCGAGCGAACGAAGTATCACCACGTGCCTGAGGGGATGCCGCGCCAAGTGCCGGCGATGGAGCAGCGGCGGGTGCCCGGGCGGCCGCTGCTTCACGCGCGCGCGATGCTGGAGCGACTGGCGCCTGAGCGGGCGGCGGGGCGGCGTTCGCCGAGGGAGCCGTCGGTGAGAACCGTTCCGTCTGCGCCTCGGTGCTTTTCGCCTCGGCGCGATCGGCTTCACGCGTGGGCGACGGAACCGGAGCCGCCGGAGCGATCGCGACTGACTCGTTCAGCGGTAGCGGTTGCTGTCGCTTTTCGTCGCGATCACCTCGCGCGTCGGCGAGTTGTCTCGGCGCAGTCTGAGCCTCTTCGCGCTTCGCGAGCGCACCCGACGGCTTCGACTCTGCGGCCCGGAGTCGCGCCTCTTGCTCCTTGGGCTCGGCCAGCACTGGCTGCGCCGGTTCGGCGGTCGCGGCCGGTTGCGATTCGGGGGAGGCTTGCGATGCGCCCCTCGCGGATTCGCTGAACGTCGTTATCTGAGGTGACTCGGGACGAGGCACCAGCACCCACAGCGCAGCGACTGTTGCGGCAGTGGCCACGGGCACCAGCCATCGCAGATGCCATCGCTTCCACAGCGGTTCGGCGACAGGCGCGTCCGGAATCGTTCGCGCGAACGTCGCCAGCATCGCCGTGCAGCGCTCGCAGTCGGCGAGGTGCGTCTCGACGACAGCGGCCTCGGCCCTCGGCAGACCGCCGTCGGCCCAGGCGGCGAGCGTTTCCGCGTCGATGCACGCGGCACGCGTATCCGGTGTGCCTCTACCGTTGCCCTGCACGAGACGTCTCCTTAACCTTGGAACGTTCGACGTTCGCATTCTTGCGCGCCAGGCCCGATCCCGCTCGCGCAGCTTGTGCACCGGGGTCTGACCCGGGGTCTGACCCCGGGTCAGACCCCAACAGTTCGGCGAGGTCGAGGTATGCAGAATCCGAGACGACCGCGGCGAAGCAGTCGGCAATTTCTGCGTCGGTCATACGCTGCGCGCGAAGGTCGCGCTCGACTGTGGCGCGCACGTCGCGTCGTGCGCGACTCAGATGTCGCGACGCCGTGGCCTCGGACTCGTTCAGCATGCGGCCAATCTGCAGGAGCGTCAGATCCTGCGCATAGTAGCAGCGCAGCCGCAGACGGTCGCGCGGCTCGAGTGCCGCGACCGCGGCCGTGACGCTGCGACGCATCAGGCCGACGTAGCCGGCGCGCTGCGGATCCACTTCGTTCGACGTCGCAGGAATTGCCCCCGGTGTTTCGTCCTCTGGTAACGGATCTTGCCGACGCGTGCTCCGCAGACGATCGACGTGCCGCTGCGACAGCACAGCCCGCAGCCATGTGGCCAAGCTGCTACGACCGTGGAAGTAGCGAAAGTGCGAGCGCCGCTCGCCGTCGCGCACGTCCAGCCCGAACAGTTCTCCATAGAGCGAGTCCGCGAGATCGCGTGATCCACCTGACGGATCGATCGCATCAGCCGCGCGATAGAGACCGGGCCGGTACTCGCGGATGAAGTGCTCCCACGCCGCATCGACTCCCTGCGCGCAGGCGCACGCGACGGCCAGGTCCTCGAGATGGAGCGACTCACAGTAGCGATCGAGCTGACTCGCATCCGGCGTCGATGAGGCGAACGCCTTTCGCGCGCTGGCCTCGAGCGTTGATGCAAAGACGTCCAACGGCAGCGACCATCGCTCGCCGCGGGCCTTGCGATACAAGCGCTCGACGAGCGCCCGATCGAGGAGCGCAGTCCTCGTCTGCGTCATGTCGACCCATGCTCGCGGATGGTCTCGAGGAAGATGCTGCCGACATCCTCCGCCTTCCGCGCGCCCACGCCTTTCACCGTCAGCAGTGACGCCACAGACGAGGGACGCAGCCGCGCCATCTCACGCAACGTCGCGTCGTGGAAGATGACGTACGGCGGTACGCCACGCGCGCGTGCGATGTCGAGACGCAGGCTGCGCAGCCGTTCGAACAGCGAGCGATCGACGCCTTCCCACGACTCGGACTCCGCGCGCGAGCGCTGCCGCGTTTCACCCTTCTTCGGGACGTGCTGCCGCGCAAGCGCGAGTCCGGGGAAGCTCGCCCCGTCCTTCAGCAACGTCACGCCCGTCGCCGTCAGCTTCAGCACCGGATACGCATCGTCTGTTTGTTGAAGCAGGCCGAGGCCGATCAGTTGCTCGACGTATCCGCGCAGTTCAGCGACCGACGCGTCGGCGAGCAACCCGAACGTGCTCAATTTGTCGTGACCGCGCGCGACAATCGGCTCAGTGGTCTGTCCGCGGAGCACACCCGCAACGTGTGTCGCGCCGAACCGCTGCCCGACGCGAACGACGCACGAGAGGATCTTGCGCGCGGTGACGACGGGATCAGGTGCGGCTTCGAGTTCGCCCAGGCACACATCGCATGCCGCACACGCGTCCTTGGCGTAGTGATCGCCAAAGTACGCGCTCAGATGACGATGACGGCACCCGACGCTGGTCGTGTAGCGTTCCATCAATCGCAGCAGCGTCTGCGTGGCTTCGGTGAACTCACCGTTCTGTTCGAGCATGTGCCGCCATTTGAGGAAATCGGCGCTCGAGGAGATCAACAGGCACTCGGCTTCCAGGCCGTCGCGGCCGGCCCGGCCGGATTCCTGCTGATAGTGCTCGAGCGAGCGCGGTGCGCCTGCATGTACGACGAACCGGACGTCCGATCGGTCGATGCCCATGCCGAAGGCCACGGTGGCGACGACGACCTGAATGCGTTCGTTGAGGAACGCATCCTGATTCTCCGTACGAACCTCGTCCGACAGCCCGGCGTGATAGGGAAGCGCTGGCACGCCGATCTCCACGAGCCAGGCGGCCAGCGCATCAACCTCGCGCCGCGACGTGCAGTAGACGATCCCCGCCTCGCCGCGATGGCGATCGAGCACGTCGAGTAATTGCCGTTTGAGCGTGGCGCGCGGGAGCACGCGGTAGAGCAGATTGGGCCGGTCGAACGAGCCGACAAGCTCGATCGGGTTTTTCAGATCGAGCTGTGTGCCGATGTCGCGGCGCACACGCGCGGTCGCCGTCGCCGTATACGCGTGGACGCTGACGCCGGGCAGCATCTGCCGCAGCCGTCCGAGTTGCCGGTATTCCGGTCTGAAGTCATGGCCCCATTGGCTGATGCAGTGCGCTTCGTCCACGGCGATGAAGCTTGGATGCCAGGCAGCCAGCCGCGTGAGAAAGCCATCGCTGCCTTCACCGGCGAGCCGTTCCGGCGAGACATAGAGCAGCCGATAACGGCCTTCGCGCAGCCCGGCGAGCACCGACGACTTCTCGTCGCTCGAGAGTGAGCTGTTGTAGAGGCCGGCGCCAACGCCGTTGCCGACCAGCGTGTCCACTTGATCCTTCATCAACGAGATCAAGGGCGAGACGACAAGAGCGAGGCCGGGTCGAACGAGCGCCGGTGCCTGGAAGCACAGCGATTTGCCGCTGCCCGTCGGCATCACGACCACCGAATCGCGACCGGCAAGTACCGCATCCATCGCTTCGCGTTGTAACGGACGTAACGCGGAGTATCCCCAGTACCGTGAAATGACCTCGTGCAACGCGTCCATGGTTCAGTTATCAGAGAGTACCATTCACACAACGTTTGCGTTATGACCACCACTCTTCGATCCGAAGCGCGTCTGCAGCAAAGCCTTGACGAGGTGACGCGTCTCCTCGACAAGCATCGCGTGCTCGAGACACTGGCCCACCGCCAGGAAGGACCGAAACGCGATCTCCTCGAAAGCTTGCAGCATCGACAGAACCTGGCCGAGCTCGGCAAGCGCGTGCGCACGATGCACGGCGCCGATCTTGCCTTTGTGCTCGAGGCGTTGCGGCCAGATGACCGACGGCTGGTGTGGGAGCAGGCGCCGCCCGATCAGGCGGGGCTCGCCTTCGTGGAAGTCACCGGCGTTGTTCGCGAGGGGCTCGTCGAGGCGACGCCGCATGACGGGCTCGTGCGGATGCTCCTGACGCTCGATCCTGAAGATCTCGGCTACGTCTCGGAATCGATCCCGAAGGAAATCCTCAAGGACGTGTCGCACGCGCTCGAGTCCGCGGACCGGCAGGCGTTTGAGGACTCGATCCAGTACGACGAGGAGCAAGTGGGCCATCACATGACGCGCGAGTGGGTGATGGTGAACGAAAGCAGCACGGTTCAACAGACGATCGAAGAGCTGCGCCAACTGGGCGAGCTGCCGCCGCAGACCGATCGCGTCTTTGTCGTGGACTCGCGCCACGTCTTTCGTGGCTCGCGCGCCACGAAGCCGACCTGCGCGCGTTGAAGCGAGCGGGAGCTGGTCGTCAGTCTGCTCAACGGTTCGGTATGGGGAGTCGTCGTCGGACTCGTGGCGCTCGCGCTCTATTCAAATCTGGCGCTCGGCGTGGTGATGACCAGCGCCGTCGTGTTGAATCTGGTTGTGGCCGCGTTCGTCGGCGTCGCGATCCCGCTTGGTCTGCATGCGGCCGGCCGCGATCCCGCGTACGGCTCGAGTGTGCTGCTCACGTTTGTGACCGATGCGACGGGGTTCTTTCTGTTCCTTGGTCTCGCGAGCGTGATTCTGTTTTGAGTCCGGCGAAAGCCGGACACTAGATCGATCAACGCCCCGCTTCGATTAACGCCAGCGACGCGAACGCCGTCGCGGCGTCCTGCATGAAGCGCGACTCCATCGATCCCTCGGGGTAGCGTTTGTTCATCGATACGGCCGCCCACGTTCCCGTCGTCGGATCCTGATGCGTCTGCAGCCAGCTCAGAGCTTTCGCGAGCTTGGGATCAGAGGCGGGCACGCCGCCGCGCAACAGAGCCACTGTCGTGAACGCCGTCGCGTACGCATTCGTTCCAGACGAGGGCGGCGCATCGGGATGCGCCATCCAGGGGCCGAGCGATTCGATCGTCCATCCACCATCAGGCTGTTGCGTGCTGAAGGCAGCGGTCGTGATCGACTGACGCAGTGAGTCCGGGATGAACGACCGCGCCAGCAGGAGCGCGAGGCGATCGTGCAGGCGTCGCGATTCGATAGATTGTGTGAGGTACGCGTTCAGTGCTGCCGCCTGGTCACGCACCTTCGGCATATTGCGGTAATCCGCTGGCGCTTGAGTGAGAGCCACCGCGGCGAGCGACGAACCAAAGAAATGCGATTCAGCGTTCTCCCACGGATCGAGGTTCACCGCGTACCACTTCCATCCGCCCTTCAGCGCCCCGTCGGCTCCTTGTAGCGTCCACAGCTGATCGAACGCTTTTTGCGAATGGGCGCTCATGGTTGTTGTGGCGTCCTCTCGACTGAGGAACATCGCGCTGAAGATCGTTTCGACGCTTTGCAGCGCGCCAGGCGGCTTCTCGCCAACCTTGGCCCGCAGACGATCCATCAGGCCGACTTCGTACATCGTCGGCTGGCTTTCCTTGAGCCGGCGACGGAGCGCGGGGCGGGCAAGAAGGTATGTCATGCCCGTGTGGCACGAGACGCACGGGCCATCGGCCGACATCGCCGTTTTCCAGGAGAACCATTCCTTCTGACGGCCGTCGAGATAGCGGGCTGCGGCTTCAGGGCTCCAGTCCGCCGACAGCGTCGAAGTGGTCGCGACGAGCAAGACAACGAGCGTCAGCAGATTGCGCATGCGCGGATTCTAACGCGCAATCCACAACGCCGCGGCTCGATATAGCCCGTGCACGAACTTGCCGTACGGGAGCGTGACGAACAGCGCGAGCACTGTTCCGAGATGGACGATGAGCAGCCACGGCATCACGGCCTCGTGACGAAGCACGAGCAGCGCGAGTCCCGTCAGCGTCGTGAGAAACAGCAGCGCGAGAAAGGATTCGTCCAGGCCGTCCTGCGATTCGTCGATGAGCGCACGGTCACGTTGTCGGCGCAGAATCCAGAGTCCCAACGATCCAACCAGGAGGCCCACTCCGCCGATCGTCCCAAGGATGACCGGCAGGCTCGCGTAGTCGTACGGCGCGCGCCAGCCGAAGACGTTGTCGTAGATCGCGGCCACCGTCGTCGAGGCGAAGCAGAACAGGAATCCGTAGAAAGTGCAGTGATGCAGCCATCGTCGCCATGGGGTGCGGTGTTCTTCGGCCGTCACGCAATCGGCGCCGCTCGCGTGCAGGTGCCGCAGCGTCAGGATGTCTCGAAGTGGACCGCGAGTCGTTGCCGATGTCTCGGATTGGACCGGGGTCTGACCCGGGGTCTGACCCCGGGTCAGACCCCCAGTGTGGCTCACAAACCGCAGCACGCCGACGGTCATGGCGACGATTGAGAACAGGAAAACCGAGCCGAAGAGCGTGATCATCACGCTGTGCGGCACGACGGCGTAGAAATCGCCCGAGTTAGTGGGTGAGAGATTCTGCGCCGTGACTGCGAAGATCGTGCTGAACGTCGCAGCGAGTGCGATCCCGGTGAGCAGGCTGTGGCGCGTGAACGCGACGGCCAGCGCGCGAGGCCATGCGTAATCCTGATACACCTGCAGCCGGATCCGCGCCAACGTGTTCGGAACGTTGATCCCGAACTCGTGCGGTGGCGCGTACTGACACGCGTAGAGACACTCGCCGCAGTTGTGACAGAGGTTCGCGAGCAGCGCGAGGTCGGCCTTGCCAAACGTCCGCATCTCTTCCATCGCCGGGAAGACGGGACAGTACTGCTCGCAGTAGCGACACGCGTTGCACACCGTCATGACGTGCGCGCCGTGCCGCGTCAAATCGTCCTGGCCGCCAGCCTGCCGCCTTGGCGCGTCGTGCTTCGGCGCCCAGGGAAGGCGACCGCTACTGCTGTCGGCTTGCACGAGCTGCACTCTCTCCGGCAATGCGACCGAACACCGTGCCGATGGTCATGCCGATGCCGGCGATGTACCCGCGCCGCAGCACGTTGCCTGACATGATCTCTCCAGCCGCGAAGACGTTCTGCATCGGCGTGCCGTCGGTCCTCATCACTCGCATGGCCTCGTCAACCCGAAGACCGAGATACGTGAACGTGATGCCAGGCCGCAAGGGATAACCCCAGAACGGTGGCGTATCGAGTCGCTGCGCCCAATGACTCTTCTCTGGCGTCAGTCCGCGCGTCTGACAATCGTCCAGCATCTCGAGATTGAATGTGCCTGGACGCACGGCATCGTTGAACCGCGCGACGGTGTCGCTCACTCGATCGGCCGGCAGCCCGAGTTGAACGGCGAGCTCCGCAATCGTGTCCGCGACGAGCGGTGGAAACACCGACGGCATGAACAGGTTCGCGGTCTTCGCATCGACGATGCAAAACGCGATCTGTCCGGGCTGTTGCGCGATGAGCGTGCCCCAGCTCGCGTAGCGCTTGGGCCAGAGGTCCTGTCCTTCATCCGCGAACCGCTCGCCGAGCTGATTGACGACGATGCCGAGCGGGATGCAGTCGAGCCGTGTGACGATGCCACCATCGAACTTCGGCGCGCGTGCATCGACCGCGATCGCATGGCAGGCGCGTGGATCGCCGATCGGCTGTGCTCCCGCATCGAGTAACGCACGCAACGGTGCGCCGGTGTTGTGGGGCGTGCCGCGGATGATGAAGTTGTCAGCCGCCTCGCCCCAGGCGTCCTTCAGCCAGGCGAGATTCGATTCGAAGCCTCCGCTCGCGATGACGAGCGCTTTTGCGTGGACTGTTTTGTCCGCTTGAAGGCGGACACTACATCTGATCACGTCGATCGCGACGACATCGGCGTCGTAGAGCACATCGATGTTCATCCGCTCCGCCGCTGCGTAGTACGCGTTCATCAGCGCCTTGCCGCCACCGAGAAAAAACGCGTTTGTCCGCGACAGGTGCAGCGTGCCGCGCAGCGCCGCCTGGAAGCGGACGCCGTACCTCGACATCCACTCGGTGCACGTCTTCGATCGACAGATCAGCAGGCGCGCCAACGGTTCATCGGTCTCTCCCGCGTTCACACGCAGCAAGTCGGCGTAGAACTCGTCCTCGGTGTACGACTCGGTGAGCACTGCGGTCGGCGCATCGTGAGCGCAACGGAGATTTCGTGTGTGCCGACTGTTGCCGCCGCGAAAATCACGCGGTGCGCGCTCGAGGACGACGACACGGGCTCCTGACTCACGAGCCGTGATCGCCGCGCACAGCGCAGCATTGCCACCGCCGACGACCACGACGTCGTACTCTCCAGGCGCACTCACCGGACGCGCCTCAGCAGCCATGGTCCAACAAGCGTCGCAACGGCGACGAGGAGGAACGCGAGGCTGATCGGTCGCGTGACGAAGACGGACAGGTCGCCTTCACTGATCGCGACCGCGCGCCGGAACTGTAGTTCCGCAAGTGGACCGAGCACCAGGCCGAGGACCGCCGGCACGAGCGGAATGTCATAGACACGCATCAACCACCCCACGCCCCCGACGACGTACAGCAACGTGAGATCGAGCATCGATCGATTGAGACTGTACGCACCGAGCGACGCGAGCACCAGAATGCCGCCAAAGAGCAGCGGTCGCGGCACGAGCATGACCCTCGCCCAGATCCCGACGAGTGGCAGGTTGAGCACCAGCAGCATCACGTTGCCGATGTAGAGGCTCGCCACCAGCGTCCACACCAGGTCCGGCCGCGACGAGAACAGCAGTGGCCCCGGCTGCAGCCCGTACTGCTGAAAGGCTGCGAGCAGAACCGCCGCCGTAGCAGACGAGGGGAGGCCGAGTGTGAGCAGTGGCACGAGCACACCCGCGGCGGCAGCGTTGTTCGCGGCCTCGGGTCCCGCGACGCCTTCAATCGCACCGTGACCGAACTGCTCCGGTCGATCGCTCAGCCGCTTCTCGGTCGTGTAGGAAAGAAATGTCGGAATCACCGACCCGCCGACTGGCAGCACGCCGAGCGGAAAACCGATCGCGGTGCCGCGCAGCCACGGTTTCCACGACCGTTTCCAATCTTCGCGGCTCATGCCGACGAAGCGGCTCATCGGCACCGCCTCGAATTCCTGTCGCCCGTAGCGCCACGCTTGATACAGCGTCTCGCCGACTGCGAAGAGTCCGATGACGAGAATGAGCACGTCGATGCCGTCGAGCAGTTGCGGGATGCCGAACGAGAAGCGCGCGTCGCCAGTGAGCTGATCGATCCCAATCAGGCCAAGCGTCAATCCCAGAAACAGACTGAACAGGCCGTGCAGCAACGATCCGCCGAGCAACGTCGCCACGGCCGCAAACGCCACGATCGAGAGCGCGAAGTATTCGGCCGGCCCAAATCGCAGCGCGACACTCGCCAGCAGCGGCGAGAAGAACGTCAGCGCGATGGTCGCCAGCGTGCCGGCGACGAACGACCCGATCGCGGCCGTCGTTAATGCGGCGGCGCCGCGTCCCTGCCGTGCCATCGCATAGCCGTCGATCGCCGTCGCGATTGATGCCGTCTCACCCGGCGTATTGAGGAGGATGCTCGTCGTCGAGCCGCCGTACATCGCGCCGTAATAGATGCCACCGAACATGATGAACGCGCTGATCGGATCGAGCGTGAACGTGATCGGCAGCAACAGAGCGACCGTCAGCGCTGGTCCGATTCCTGGTAAGACACCGACGGCGGTGCCGAGCGTCACCCCGGCGAATGCCCATCCCAAGTGTGCCCACGTCAGTGCGCTCGCGAACCCCTCGCGGAGCAGGTTCAGCGTATTCATGGCAGGGACAACTGCAGCACGCGAGCAAACAGCACGTACGATGCCAGTGAAATCGCCAGCGCGGCCACAGCGTCGCGAACGGGATGACGATTGTCGAAGGCGCGCGCCGTGCACCAGAACAACACCGTGGCGGCGACGACAAATCCGGCGCGCTCGGCGAGAAGCAGGTGCAGGACGACACCAGTCGCGACGAGCCCCAACGGCGCAAGGCCTGGGGACGCATCGGTCGATGACGCCGCGGAGCGCCACGCCCGACCGAGCGCAGCGAGCCCAAAGATCACGAGGCCAGCGAGCACAAGACGTGGATACGCGCCTGACGGAACGATCGAACTGGTCGTCGTCGCCCCGGTCCCGAGCTTCTTCAGAATCACACGCACGCGTGCTTCTTCAGCATCGACGAATTGTCCGAATGCCTCACCCTCGAGATAGCGGTCGAGCCACCGATACCGCGTCAGCGACTCACGCCATGTTGGCGACTGGACCATCGCACGCACGACGGACTCGAGGCGCGCGCGATCGGTCGGCGTGATATCAGGTGGGGCGACCAGAGATCGCCAGTTCTCGAATTCGACGTCCACGCCCTGCTCGCGTAGCGTCGGTAGGTCCACGCCGGGCAGCCGCTCGGCACTGGAAATGGCGAGGGCGCGCAACGTGCCCGCTTCGAGCTGTGGAGCGAGCTCCGCGAACCCGTTGATGCCGACGGACACCGCGCCGCCCAGGATGGCCGAAAGCGACTCGCCGCCGCCCGAGAATGCGATGTAGTTCACGCGTTTCGGGTCGACGCCGACAGCATCTGCGACGAGGCCGGCAAGAATCTGATCGCTGCCACCTGCCGACCCTCCGCCCCACGAGATCGATCCCGGCTGTGCCTTGAACGCGGCAATCAGATCCTGCAGCGAGTGGAGCGGCGATGCCGCCGGCACGGCAATCACTTCGTACTCACCCGTGAGTCGCGCGATTGGAACGACGTCTCGCAGCGTTACCGGCGACTGATGCGTGACGATGCCGCCGAGCATGATCAGCCCCGAGACCAGCAATACGTCACCGCGTCCGCGCTCGTTGCCGATGAAACGCGCGAGACCGATCGTCCCCGCTGCGCCTGGAATGTTCTCGACCGGCGCAAGGCGAGCGATTCCCTCGCGCTGCAATGCCTGCTGCATGACGCGCGCGGTCTGATCCCAGCCTCCGCCAGGGGCGGCCGGTGCAATCAGACGCAGTTGATCGAGCGACTGCGCGTGTGCGGGTGAAGACGCGAGCGCGAGCACCGCCGCCGCGGCGATCGCGAACGCTCGATATGTCATCTACGGGGTTACTGTACCCGGAAAGGCAAGGTCACGGTGCGTGGGTCTGGACCTTTGTCGACGGTTTCGAAGTTGTCCACCTCGAAGGCGCGGCCGATCTGATTGCCGGCACGATCTTCCAGGATCGACAGCGCGAGCAGATTGTAGTCGCCCGCCTGCCACGGCTGGTGCGGCGTAAACGACCACTGTGTTTCGTTGGCGCCGACGGTGACGTCGCCGTCTATGACCGCTCCACTTCGACGGACGCCGAGCGCGCGAAACAGCAAGCCGTGATCGACCGGCTCGGGGAATGTCACGACGAGCGGCGTCTGAGCGCCGGCCTTGGGCGGTTCGATGCGCCACTGCGCGGTGTCGAGCGGATGCGTGTCGGGCGGCCCGACACGAAACGTGCGGCGGAACGATTCCTTGAGTGGCAGACCGTTCGCGTCCTGCCACTCGGATCGGACGAGCAGCGTGTAGGTCTTGCCGGCCTCCAGTGCGCGACCCATCTGTCGATTGGGAAGGATGTCGTGCTTGACCCGTCCGGGATCGAAGAACACGGTGAATCGCGTCCGATCGGCGTTCCAGAACTCATAGTCGAGAGGGAGAAACGGGCCTTCGACTGCTTTGCCTCGCTTGTCGAGCAACGCGACGTATTCGATCCCGCTTCGTCGTCCCATCGGCGCTGAGAACTCGATGTACATGCGCAGTTGATTCTCAGGGATGACGTCGCCGCTGGGGTACACATGCGCCACAACGGTGGAAGGCACAGTGGTTGGACGCGGGAGGGTGACCGTGGTGGAAATGGGCGGGACTAACTGAATCGAACTCGCACCTGGAACGCGTGCCGGGTTGAACGAGACGTTATACGAGCGTCCCGCATCGAATGGAAACGTCGGTGTGAACCGGACTGTGTCGTCGATGACTTCGTAGCGGCCGACGACCTGGATGCTCTGGCCATCGCTCACCGACACATGGAGGATTTCGGACCACTGTTGCAGTGAATAGCGCGCACCGGCGAGCGCGTCGAGTTCTTTGTAAGGAAGCCCGACGTACTCGATGTATGCAGGGCCCTTCGCGGGCACCGTCATGTGAATGCCCGGTTGCCGGGATTCACTCGCCACCGATCGGCTGCATGCCGCGATGCAGGCGACGAGAGTCGCCAGCGCCGCGACGCGCAGCACGTGGATGTTCACGGCAAGGGGACGACTTGCAGGTTGAGCGCCGAGCCCGCACGGGCGATGACGATCGAGTTCTGCGCGTCCAGCAAGTCCAGCTGCTCGACGCCTCGCATGCTCGCGATCGTCTCGTAGGGCACGCCGGCCGTTTCCGCCGACACCGGCGACGTGATCGGCGATGCCGACGCGAAGCCGTCTGTGGCGATCTTCATCACGCCGCGGCTGTTGTTCGACATCAGCAGGAAGTCGCGGCCGTTCTTCTTGTAGAGAATCATGTCGAGCGGACGATTGCCGGCGCCGAGCTCGGCGATCGTCGTGCCGCGCACTTTGTCACCCGGCTTGAGCGACGCGATCGGGAATTTCACGAGCGGCGTGCACAGATAGCCGGCGATGAGGTGTGGCTGGTTGTTCAACGTGTACGGCAGGAACGTGTAGACCGGCGACCGCGTCTCGAGCTGGCCGTGGTTGCCGTGGAAGATCTCGACGCTGGTGCCGCGATCGATCCCGTTGAACGGATATGGCACGGAGCGCAGCTTCGAGCTGAACTCCTCGCTCGAGAGACCGGCGATCCACAGCTTGCCGTCGCTGAACGCCATGTCCGTGATCGCGCTGCTTCGCGCGCTGCGGCGATCGTTGGGATTGGCCGTCGGCGCATTCGGCAGCTCGAGCTTCGAGAACGTCATCGACTGCATGGAGATCACATCGATCGTTCCCGCGCCATCCACACGGAGCAGCGCCGGAGCGGCGCCGGTACCCTGGCCGCGCATCACCGACACGAACGTGTTGTGCGAGCGCGGATGCACGACGAGATCGGTGATCGAGATGTCGCCCGCGCCAGTGCCGAGCATCGCCGCGATCTTCTGGTCGATGTTGTCGAGCGCTTTGGTGCCCGCGACCGCGCCGCTGGCCTGTGCGCCGAGATCGAGTCCGAAGACAGCGGCCGACTGATTGTCGGCGGCGAACAGCGTCCCGTCGGCACCGAACGTCAACGGTCCGATCGAAGTCAGTGCGGGACCCTGTCCAGTTTCAAGCACGCCACGTGCTGATGATGGAATCCATGACGTCAGGACGACGAGGACGATGAAGACCCAGAGCTTGACCTGTACAGCGCGCATCGGCAGCCCCCTTTCGCAGGGTCATAAGGTAGCACTGTCCGGCTAAAGCCAAACACTACATAACGCCGGGAGATTACGTATGGGCCACGTCGGTGATGACATCGTCATCGCCGATGCGGGCGCAAGGGAACGTCGGGTTGTTATGCGGCCGGCCGGTGATGCCGGGCGTGAGCTCCACGCTCGTGTGCAGCAGATCCTTTTCCAGAATCCGCCGGACGTTGCCGGCATCGAGCTTGTGCGCGCTGATCTGCTGGGCGATGCCCTTGTCGAGCAGGTTCTTGGCGATCGCCGCGTCATTGATCGGCAGGCCGCAGCGCTTCGCGGCTTCATACATCCAATTGAGAGCAATCCAGTTCAGCCCGCGATTGCTGTTGCCGCCACCGACATCGGAGTGCACGCCGCGGAACCACACCTCTTCCAACTTCGGCGATGTGTTGCGCCCTTTGCCCAGACGAGTCAATGGAAAGAGCAGCCGGCTTTCGTCGAGCGCCATCGCGTGATAGCAATGCGCGACATTCGGTGGGAAGTGGAGATTGTGGCCGGCGTTGATGTGCTCACCCGGTGCACCGAACTCGCCGACAATGTCCCACACACCGATGAAGCGGACCGGTACACCCGGCATATGCTCGGCAATCTCATTGGCGAACGAGATCGCAAGCGCAGCTCCCCGGCTGAAGCCGACGATGTCGATGTTCGTGTCACCGGCCTCGAGATTGTTCTCGAGCCGATCCATGGCCGTGCGCACGCGTTTGTGCCCGCCGAACCCGAACGCGCTCGCAACCAGGTCGCCGATTCGTGTCCTCGCCAACTGGCCGATGCCCTTTTGATAGAGGCTGCCGCGCGCCTTGGAGGGGTCGTCGTTCTTCAGCGGATCGTCATAGGCGTGAAAGAAATCGCAGACGTTGCTGTCGCGAGTGTCGTCCACCTGATCTTCGTTGCCAGTGCCGTCGAATGCGTAAAGCGCCACGTCGAACCCTCCTTGCTGTGATGCTATGGGACAATAACGCGGACCCCGAACGATTCGAACATCAATTGCACGTGAACGGAATCAGGAGGATCGAGACATGCGCCGCTCACTCGTGCTCTGCGCGATTCTCGGCATCGGTCTGACAAGCGTCTGGGTGCATGCAGCTCAGCAACCCGCGACGACGCCACCCGTCCAGGCGTTCAATCCCGCCAACTTCACCGGCACCGTCACGCCGCACGGTACTGCCGACATCCGGATGAATCGCTATCACTTCGATCCCGGCGCGCGCACGAAGTGGCATAGCCACGAGGCCGGTCAGGTGATTTACGTCGAGGAAGGCCGCTTGCGCGTGCAAGAGCGAGGTACGGCAGCGCGTGATCTCGATCAGGGAGCCACGTTGCACGTTGCGCCAGGCGTTGAGCACTGGCACGGCGCCGTGCCCAACGGGAAGGGAATCACGCAGGTCTCTCTGAGCTTTGGGATGACGAACTGGAAAGAGGCGGTGACCGATCAGGACTACAAACGCTGAACGTTCCGAACGACACGAACGTTCCGAACGACACGAACGTCCGAACGACTCGAACGACCTACTGCTGCTCGATCTTGTAGCCCTTCTTCTTCAGCAGCGTGAGCAGTCCGTCTGGCCCGATGAGATGCGCGGCGCCGACCACCACGAAGCACGGCTGCGGCCTCGCCATGCAGGCTTCGATCTGCGGGACCCAGTTGTTGTTGCGCTCGACGATGAGCGATGTGTACGCACCGCGATAGCCATCGAATGAACCAAGCGACATCTTCTCGAGCGCAGCCGCATCACCAGTCTTCCACGCGTTGATCATCGCGGCGACGCTGTTCTGCTGAGAGTCGAGCTCGGTCAACGTGCTTCGCAGCATCTGCTCCTGCAGCGTTTCCGGCATCTTGTCGAAGCGATCGATTTGCGACTCCGCAGTCTCGAGCGCCAGCACCGGCTTACTTGCGGCGCGTGCCTTGTCGAAGAAGTACTTGTCCAGGCCGAGCGCGGCATCGAGTCCCGCCTTCTGGGCTTCGAAGGCGGTGATCAACAGCATCACCATCCACGGCTTCATCGTCCGGATCATTTCCATCGGGATGCCGGTGGTTTTCAAACGCGTCGCGACCAGCGTGGCAGTGTCCTTGCCCACGGCGCTCTCGAATGTGCGGCCGTCGGTGTAGAGGCCCTTGGAGAGCAGGAGCGGTGCAGCGGCGAGTTGTTCGGCCTCAGCGAGATTGATCTCCTCAACGAGTGTGCCTGAGGAGTTGAATGCGCTCTCGTACGCGGCTGAGAGCGGATAGGAGTCCGCGCCGAGCGCATGGACGGAGCCGGCCAGATACAACACCTTCTGCCCAGAGTGAACTTTCCAGAGAAAGCTCTTGCCTGTCGCCGCGGTTTGGGCCGAGGTCGTGCAGACGGTGAGGGCAGCGAGGACGATGACAATGCCGGGCAATCGCACTGCCCACTTGTTGTTCTTGGCCATAAGAGGTGTATCGGTGCGAATGCCTCCGACCGTTGGTGCGAGACTGTGCAAACCCCACTGTACTTGACTTCTGTAAAGCCACGTACACGGCGACTTTAACGCCAACGCACTCGCGCACCCAGCACAGCTCATGACTGGTCGTTTACGCTCGAGCGCGTCTCGGCCATTAATCCCTCTTAACCCGCGGAGTCGCTGTTGGTGCCGGCCGCGCCGTACGATACAGTGGTTTTTTTCACACCTCCACACATCTATGCGCATCTGTCGAGTGTTCACGCTGATCGCGTGTGTTGCCGTTGTGGTCGGATCCGACCGGAACGTGCAGGCGCAGGAGCCGAGCCGTGCCGGCCAGATCGAGCAGGAGCAGGCCGAGAAGACCAAGACGCTGCATCCGTACCCCGTCAGCACGGGTGAGCGGATCATGAACAAGGTCGAGGACATCACGGTCAACGGCGGTCTGCATTGGCATCCGTTCTTCGACAACGCCTACCGTGGCGGTGGCTTCGCGATCGGCGCCGGCTACATGCACCACGTCAGCTCGTACAACCTGCTCGATGTACGTGGTAGCTACTCAATCCGGAACTACAAACGCGCGGAAGTCGAGTTCATGGCGCCGCGCATGTTCCAGCGCCGAGCAGCGCTCTCGCTTCTCGGCGGCTATCGCGAAGCCACGCAAGTCGGCTTCTATGGCATCGGCACGGATACCGTGAAGGAGGACCGGGCGAACTTTGCGTTTGACCGGTGGTATGGCGGTGGATTGTTGACAGTTCGGCCGACACGCAGGTTCTTGATGCTGCGCGGCGGTGCCGAGCTCACGGAGTGGAACACAAAGCCCGGTGAGGGGACTGATCCTTCAGTCGAGGAGGTCTATACCCCCGCGACGCTGCCAGGTCTTGGCGCTCGCATCACCTACCTGCACTCGCAGGTCACAGTCGGCATCGACTGGCGTCAGTCCCCCGACTACGCCCGTCGCGGCGGTTTCTACGGCGTCACGTTCCACGACTACAAGGACAACGATCACGAGTTCGGATTCAAGCAGGTGGACTACGAGATCATCCAGCACTTCCCAATCCTTCGCGAGACGTGGGCCATCTCGGTGCGAGGTCTCGTCGAGACGACGTGGCTGAAGGGCGATCAGGAGATTCCGTACTTCATGCTGCCCTCGCTGGGCGGTGGCAGCAACCTGCGTGGTTATAGCAGCTGGCGGTTTCGCGATCGCAACAGCCTGCTGCTCCAAGGTGAGTGGCGCATCATGGTCAATCGCTATCTCGACACGGTGTTCTTCGCCGATGCCGGAAAGGTCGAGCGATTGACGGCTGATCTCAATCTGGACGGACTGAAGCACGACTTCGGGTTCGGCGTTCGATTCCATACGCCGCTCGTGACGCCGCTGCGCATCGATCTGGCGAAGAGTCCCGAAGGGCTCGCTCTCGTGTTTGCTACATCTGCCGTCTTCTAGGGTTCTGTATGTCTCGAGCATTCTTTCCGCGTCTTCCGCGCCGAGCCTGGCTGACACTTCTTGTGGTCGTCGCGTGTGTTGCCCTTGGCAGCACGGCCTCGACGCAGCGTCAGCGTTTCTATAGAGACGATCCCCTCTCGCGTGAGCCCGAATCGCAGGATGCGTCCGCGGCCGCGCTGCACGACATCAAGTCGATCTACGAAATGACCTACAACCTGTTCGTCACGGCGGATCACATGCCGTCGGGCGTGCGGGCGCAGAACATCAACACCATCGACGAGGTGCCGGACTCAAACTGGTTCACCAACCGGATTGGGACCACGGTGATTACCCCTGAGCAAATGTTCCGCGGCGCGAACGTGGGCGCGCCGCCAGATCCGTCGAAGTGGATTCTCACGCGCGAGAAAACCGCCGGCGTCCATCCGGGTTTTACCGCGAAGGATGGTAAGGGCGACACCTGGTTCCTGCAGTTCGACCCGCCGTACTACAAGGAGGGGGCGACCGGTGCGGTTGCCGTCGCCAGCCGGATCTTCTGGGCGCTCGGCTACAACCAGGTCGAGCTGTTCCTCACCAGCTTCGATCCGAAGAAGGTGGAGTTCGATCCGAATGCCACCATTCGCCGGCCGAACGGCAAGCGGACGCGATTCAACGAAGACGACATGAACGCGATTCTGGAGCGCGTGGCCAAGAATCCCGACGGCACGTATCGCGTCGTCGCCGGACGCCTGCTCCCCGGTAAGGTCCTTGGCGGTTATCTCTTTCAGGGAACGCGTCCCGACGATCCCAATGACGTCGTTCCGCACGAGCATCGTCGCGATCTGCGCGCGCTGCGAGTCTTCGGCGCATGGACGAACCTCACCGACCTCAAGGCCGCGAACACGCTTGACACGCTGGTCTCGCAGAACGGCCGCATGGTCGTCAAGCATTACCTGCAGGACGTCGGGTCAACGTTCGGCATGTGCAACGAGCTGTACGAGTGGGACCTCAGTTACGAACACTTCTACGAGGGCGACACGACGAAGAAGCGTCTGTTCTCGTTCGGCTTCGCGCTGAGTCCGTGGCAGACCATTCCGTACAAGCCCTACTACCCGTCGATCGGCAAGTTCGAAGGTGACGAGTTCGACCCGAAGAAGTGGAAGCCGCAGACACCGACGACGGCGTACATGGAAGCACGTGATGATGACGCCTTCTGGGCCGCACGACGGATGGCGGTTTTCAGTGACGATCTGATTCGCGCGGCCGTGCGCGCCGGTGAGTACAGCGATCCCAATGCCGCGAAGTACCTCGGCGACGTGCTGATCAAGCGGCGCGACAAGATCCTCGCGCTGTATCTCACCGCGGTGAATCCCATCGTCAACCCACGCCTCGATGCCTCCGGCCGATTGACCATCGAGAACGCCGCCGCGGGCGTCGCCAAAGGACAGCCGACGTATCGCGCGTCGTGGATGCTGTTCGACAACGCGACGGGTGACACGAAGCCGATCTCGACGACCGAGAGCCAGACGACGACGCTCACCGCGCCGGCGGGATTGCCGACGGCCGCGGGCAGCTACATTCAGGTGGATATCTCAGCGGATCTCGCGGCGTACCCGACGTGGAAGCAGCCGATCAAGACCCATTTCCGCCGAACGGCGCAGGGCTGGGAATTGGTCGGACTCGAGCGCCTGCCGGAAACCGTTCCGGTCAAGCAGACGCTGCAGGGCGAGTCGTAGAACCGATTACGGAACCAGCGCGATCGGCGCTTGCCAGAAGGCCACCTTCTGGCCTGTTGGTTCGAGCACTGTTACCTGGCAGTCGTACCTTCCGACATCGAGCTTGTCGAGCGGGATGCTGAAGCGCAGCGGCACCGCCTTCGAC
>JBKPRH010000065.1:0-16149 GCA_046765795.1 Acidobacteriota bacterium
ACTCATACCTCGGACGATGGCCTGCCCGCAGGCGAAGGCGCGTTCCTCGCGTGCACGTTCTGGATGGCTGATGCGTACGCGATGATCGGTCGCATCGACGATGCGCGAGAGTTGTTCGAGCGACTGCTCGCGCTACGAAACGATCTCGGACTGCTGCCTGAGGAGTGCGAGACAAAAGGGCATCGCATGGTGGGCAACTTTCCGCAAGCGTTCTCGCACGTTGCGCTCGTGAACACCGCGCACAATCTCTCCCGCGCGACCAAACCGGCTGAGCAACGCTCCGCCTCATGAGCTAGAGACCCGACTCGGCTGTAGCGTCCACCGCGGCGTGCAACTTGAATGACCAGTGCTGCAGGGAGGGACTCACTGTTGAAATCAGATCTGGAAAAGCTCTACAGCCACATTGCTGACATTGAAGTGGCGATGATGACCACGCGCCGCGCCGACGGCCACCTTCAGTCGCGGGCGATGGCGACACAGAAACGGGTGCTCGGCGCTGATCTGTGGTTCGTCACACTCGATGATTCACCCAAGCTGCTGGACCTGGACAACGACCCGCACGTCAACCTGTCGTACTACAAGGATCGCACGCGCGAGTGGGTGTCGGTGTCGGGCATCGCGAGCGTGACGCGCGACCGCGCGAAGATCCACGAGCTCTGGGCGCCGGACTGGAAGGCGTGGTTTCCGAAGGAAGGTGACGATCGGCACGGGACAAAAGACGATCCGCGCATGGTGTTGATCGGCGTCGATGTGCACATGGCGGTGTTCCTCGAGGTGAACAAACCGCAGCCGGTCGTGCTTTTCGAAGTACTCAAAGGCATGATCACCGGATCCACTCCGGAGCTCGGCGAGACACATATCATCAGGAAGTAAGGATCAGTCGCACGTGCAACGGCAATTGATTTGCTGCCGCTCGTCGGCCGAGACCACTCATCAGTTGGGTATCAACGACTTTCTGCGCGGCTCGAAGGACGCCATGATTGCCGCCGGCGTCCGGAGTTTTTTCAATTCGAAGTACGGGCGGTTCGGCCAGATCTCGGGCGTGTCGGTTGACACGTCGAAACGCGAGATCCGCGTGCGCCTGGAGCTGATCGGCGAGAGCACGCCAATCGAGATTCAGGTCACCAACTACAGCATTCAGCAGCAGGATACGCGCACGACGTTGATGATCGGCGATGCGATCGCCTCGCGCGAATGGATCACCGAGCTGCTGAGAGAGCTCGTGATCGGCCGGACGTTCGTTCTTCCGGAGCGCGCGGCGGGAATGGTCAAGTTCCTGATGTAAACGCCGGGTCCCAACAGGCAGGGACCCAGCACTCGCCATCCGTTACTCCTCGTCCACGCTCAGAGCCGTTCGCGCCCGCTTGGGCTCCTTGGTCATTCCTGTCCTGGCCTCGGACATCAACTCGCGCGCGAGCTGCGTCATCAGGTTGTCGGCAATCTCCTCTTCGGCCAGCGATCGATTCAGCAGTGTCGCGATTGCTGGCAGACCAATCTGACCGGCCATCGTTCGCGCTGTACCGTACGCGGAGATCTCGTAGTGCTCTACCTTCTGCGCCGCGGCGATCAGCGCCAGGTCTGCTGCGGCATCGTCCTTCTCACTGGCTTCTTCGATGACCTCGTCACCTTCTTCGAGAAGGCCCGCCATTCCTTTGCAGGGCTTGCCCTTCGCTGGTTCGCCGATCAACGCGAATACCTCTTTCAGCCGTTCGACCTGCTCCTTCGTCTCCTCGAGATGATTCTCGAAGGCGAATTTCAACGATTCGCTGCGTGCGGCGGCGACCATTTTCGGGAGCGCCTTGACAAGCTGACCTTCGGCGTTGAGGAGATCGCGCAACTGCTCGATCAGCAATGGCTCGATCATCTCCTGGTCGGCCGCACTACTCGTGGTGCGATCGTCAACACCGGTGTCGCCGGACTCGCCGCGGTGCATCAGCGACTGGAAAGCCGGCGCTTCGACGAACGTAAAATCCCCGCCTTCGTTCCACGGCCCGCGCGCATCGATCTCGCCGTCCTCACCCTGACCCGTCGACGTGTTGAAGAACTGGTCCACCAGATCCGGTGTAGGCGGAATGCGGCCGATCATGAACGGCGGTTTCTTCAGGCTCTCGAGCGCTGCGGCGAACGCCTTCATGTGCGTGATCTCGCGGGTCATGAGGAACTGGAGCGCGTCTTTGGTCCCCGGGTCCGTCGTGAAATTGATCAGGCGTTCGTAGACGATCTTGGCGCGCGCCTCCGCGGCGATGTCGCTGCGCAAGTCCACATCAAGTTCGCCGGTGATCTTCAGATAGTCGGCGGTCCAGGGGTTCCCCTGCGAGTTGAACAGGTTGACGCCGCCGCCTCCGGCAATCGCGATCAATGGATCGGCTTCGGCCCACTCGCGATCAAACTTCAGCGGCTTCAAGTGCAGGCGCGCCAGCGCGCCGACAATCTCAAGGTGACTGAGCTCTTCGGTGCCGATGTCCATCAACAGATCTTTGCGCTCGGGATCCTCACAGTTCAGACCTTGAACGGAGTACTGCATGGCCGCGGCGAGCTCGCCGTTGGCGCCGCCGAACTGCTCCAGGAGCATGTTGCCGAACTTCGGATCCGGTGTATCGACGCGCACGGTGTACATCAGTTTCTTCACATGGTGATACATGCCAATTCCCCCACTGCCGGCAATCGAGTGTCGGCTGTAAGCGGCATGTTTGAGCACGCATCATGCCGCGTCAGGTCTCTGACGCGAGCGCCTCTGCTGCATGCGCGATTCCCGCACGCACGTGCGAGCTCAATCCGTCTCGCGCACACTCGTCCGGTTCACTCGATGCTGAGATCGCCACCGATCTGCGGTCACCGCGCGCGTGCCAGATTTAAGCCGTTGATGCCACACAGTGTGCGTCGGGGTGATGTGTCGCACTGCGCGCGGGCGCAACGTGTCGCGCGGCGGTGAATCGACGGTTGGGATCGGCTCGTGCAGCGACATCACGCATGAGCACCGCTGCAGCCGAGAAATGCCGACGCAGGTTTCTGCGATTCTTTCCGGGTGGATTCAAAGATGAGACGTACCTCGAGTGGGAGCGCAACTATAAAGCTGCGGCCGCACGCGAATGGCATGAGGCGCTCTCGCGCGTACGTGTCGGCCTGATGCTGAAGTCGGAGCAGTATCGCGACGTCGCCGCCATCGCGCTGCGCATCGAGGCGCATACGAATTTGCTTTTCTCGTTCGAGAAGATGGCGCTGCGTGATGCGACGCGCACGGCCGCCGGCGCGCGGGCGTTCGCTGAGGGCCTTTATGGATTTCTGTATGGCGGTGGCGATCCAGAGGAGCGGTTCAACCGCTGGTGCGATGTCGTCGCGGGATTACCGCGACGACAGACACGCGTGCTGACCTGGCCGGTCGTCACGATCTTCGGCTTTCTCGCCGAGCCGGCGCGCCACATGTTTCTCAAACCCAACGTGACGCGCATCGCAGCGGCGCGCTATGGCGTCGCGTTTCGATACCACTCGCGACCCAACTGGCACACGTATCAGGACCTCCTGCGATTTGCCGGACAGATGCGGAGGGACCTGACAGACCTGAGGCCGCGCGACATGATCGATCTCCAGTCCTTTTTGTGGGTCCAGGGGTCCGAGGAGTATGCGGGCCGCTCGTTCAGAGCGGCCCACACCATCAGCGTGCCTGCGGGCGTGTAACGTTGGGGGGTACGAGACTGCCTCGCCGTGGCTTTAGAGACGGAGCGACAACTCGTCGCCGGTGGAGAACACGCGCCTGTGCCGCCAGACGATCAGGCCATAGCCCGCGGCGACCGCGCACACCACCGATGCGATCAGGAACCAGCGCAGCTGCGGCAGCGCGAGCAGGATCACGACCGAGCCGATAGCGAAGAACAAGCCGCCGGCGTCGCCGCGCACAGGGATCGATGCGAGATTGATCTCCGAGTGCAGCGTGCTGTCGGGCACGGCGACGGTTGTTGGGTGGTCGCTGTTCCACGAGCGCATCGACAGGCCCATCACGATGCCGGCGATGAGCGAGGCGATCGTGAACGATCCGAAGAACGGCCATGTCGCCACGAGCAGTGCGGCGATGAGGGTCAGGAGAGCAGTTCCATTGGGTCTCAGGAGCCGGGTCACGGGGCACCTCCCATTGGATGGGACGTTTGACTATTGTACTAGTTCATTCAAACAAGTCAAGTCGTGTGCAGGATCGCCCTCTACGGTCCCGAAACAGAAGCGCCGCGGAATCCGGGGAGCTAGGCTAGCTCGCGGGGGATCGGCGCGATGGCCGATGTGTCGGGCGGCGGCTTCGGCACGCGCGTTTTACTCATGGCGTCGGTGAAGATCCGTGGTCGCGGCACGGGCATCGCCATCGCTGCTGTCTTGCGAGGATCGTCATCATCACCATCACGCGCGAGCTGGAAATAGTGCTCGGCGATCGCGTCGAGTCGCGCGGCGCGCGCGAGGCGTCCGTGACGTTCATGGATCTCAGCGAGCTGGCAGTAGCGGACGTAGAAGAAGAGGTGAGAGTCGAGGAGCTCGCCGTGCCGGCCAAGCAGCCGGACGAACAGCTTCATCGACCAGATGTCGGCGAGCAGGCGAAGGTGAGCCAGCCCAGCTAACATCTGCCGAAAATTATGACAGTCTGGGGCATGTCGAGAAACGACGATTGGCTCCGACCTATGGGTGAACGCGCCAATTTGGGCGCAAACAGATGGGAAGGAGCAGAGCAATGAAGTTCATGCTGATGATGAATGCCCCGAAGGGCGATGGAAACTGGGGCGTGACGAATTGGGCACCGCAGGACTTCAAGGTGATGGTCGGCTTCAAGAAGAACTTCGCGAAGCGCCTGAAGGAAGCGGGAGAGCTGGTCGGCGCGGAGGGACTCGCAGCGCCGGCGCAGGCCAAGCTGGTGCGCGCGGGGAAGAACGGCGTGCCCGAGGTTACCGACGGGCCGTTTGCCGAAGCGAAGGAGTTCCTCGCTGGCTATTGGATCGTCGACGTCGATACGCCGGAACGTGCGTATGCGATCGCGGGCGAGGCGTCGGCGGCGCCTGGGCCAGGTGGTAAGCCGATGAACATGGCGATCGAAGTGCGCGAGGTGATGAGCGGACCGCCGGAGGTGTGATGCCGACGGCGCATGTCTCAGTCGAGTCTTCCGGCGGTTCGGTATATCGCGTCGTCGTCACAGAAGGACGCAACAAGACGACACACGATGTGACCGCGACGCCGGAGGACGTCGCACGCTACGCGCCGGGCGCGACGCCGGAGCGATTGCTCGAAGCGTCGTTCGAGTTTCTACTCGAACGCGAGCCGGCATCCTCGATCCTGTCTCGGTTTGCGCTGCCGGTCATCGAGCGGTATTTCCCCGAGTATCCGCGCGTCATCCGCCAGATGGTCTGACGTCAGACGAACACGGCGGGCGTGACCGTAAGTCGCTCCGCAAAACCGTCTTGATCCAGGCATTTGGCCTGAGCGTGTCGTCCTGACCTCCATACGGATTCACGATGCAGCAACGCCGACACACGCGAATGCCGAGACAGATCAGTTCTGACAAAGAATTCAGAATTCTGTCAGGCGCCCGGCTGATAGCATTCGCGCAGTTATGGCCGTGTCCGTCTTCATCAAGCGCTCGCTGATCTTCATTCACCGCTGGCTGGGCATCGCGCTGTGCGTGGTGTTCCTGCTCTGGTTTCCGTCCGGCATCGGGATGATGTATTGGACCTATCCCGACGTCAGCCGCGACGATCGGCTCGAGCGCTCGCCGGCGCTTGACGCGTCCAAGATCAAATTGTCGCCCGCGGAAGCGCTGAAGGTGCTTGGCGTGGACGATGACCCCGGAGCAATCCGACTGAATACGTTCGATGGCCGTCCGGCGTACCGCGTCGGCGGATTCGGCGGACAGTCGATCGTGTATGCCGATACTGGCGAAGAGCAGCTCGCTGTGCCGATGGATATGGTCAATCGCGCGGCGGCGGCGTGGACCGGGCAGCGCGTTGAAACGGCGACGGTCGACGAGATGACCGACGTCGACCAGTGGACCGTGCAGACGCGGTTGCGCGATCTGCAGCCGCTCTACAAGTTCTCGTTCCCAGACGGCCAGCAGGTCTACATCTCCGCGAACACCGGCGAGGTTGAGCAATACACGACGACGGGATCACGGTGGGGCGCGTATGTCGGCGCGATTCCGCATTGGCTCTACTTCACGCCACTTCGGAAGCACGGCGCGGAGTGGAGCACGTTCGTGATCTGGTCGTCGGGCATTGGCACCGGCGCGGCGATCCTCGGCATCGTCGTCGGCGTGTGGATGTATTCGCCCTCGAAGAAGTATCGCAATGCGGGCGCGCCGACGAGCATCCCGTATCGTGGGCAGAAGCGCTGGCACACCATCTTTGGTCTCGTGTTCGGACTCGGTGCGGCGACGTGGGCGTTCAGCGGCATGCTGTCGATGGATCCATTTCCGCGGCGAACGAATCGTGCGACGAACGGTGGCGCGCAGATCGCGCGGGGCGTGACCGTCAACCCGCGCAGCATCCAGGGGGCGTTGCGCGGAAGAACCTCGCTCGACGCGTTCGAACGGAAACATCCGAAGGACGCACTCGCGCAGCTCGCGGGCCTGCAGGTGAAGGAGCTCGAATTCACGGCCTTCATGGGCGCGCCCGGCTACCTCGCGACGCTCGCCGACGGCACGACCCGGATCGTGCCGATCGATGGTGAGCCGATCGCAGGATTCACGGCGGAGCGGATCACCGAAGTCGTGACGAAGGCGGCAGGGGAGAAGGGCCTCGCCGAGATTAAGACGATCGATCAGTACGACATGTATTACCTCGACCGTCGTCGCGAACGGCCGTTGCCGGTTGTACTCGCACGTTTCAATGACGAAGAGAGCACGCGTCTCTACATCGATCCGAAGACATCGCGCGTCGTCACCACGTATAGCTCTCGCAACTGGATGAGCCGCTGGCTCTATCACGGTCTCCACTCGCTCGATTTCCCCTGGCTCTATAACTACCGTCCGCTCTGGGACATCGTCGTCATCACGTTCATGGTCGGCGGGACCGCGTTGTGCGTGACGTCGCTGGTGCTGGCGTGGCGGGTGCTGGGACGGAAAGCGCGCGCGCTGGTTCCGGCGTCGCGGGTGAGATCTGAATTGAGCGAGGACCTCGCGTGAGATGGGCCGGTTAGAGCCTGCACGCAGCGGCATATCTTCTCTGTTCAAACTGCCGCCGACTGGCGTTTAATTCAACAGACCCGGATCTCCCGGGCTGACATCACAACTCATGTTCCGTCAGCGAGTGGTCCACCTTGCGGTCATCGTGTGCGCGGCGCTGATCGTCGCCGCGCCGGGGCCGGTCTCTTCGACGGCGTTTCTCAATCAGTTCAACGTCTACTTCGGCAACCTGCACGCGCACACGACACTTTCCGACGGCAGTGGTGCCCCCAAGAACGCCTTCACCATGGCGCGGAGCACCGCGAAGCTGGATTTCCTGGCGGTCACTGAGCACAACCACTCGGCGGCGGCGCACCCGAAGGAGGCGCCGGTCTTTGGCACTGGCATCGCCGCGCAACACAGCCTCTATTCGAAATTGACGACGGCGGCGAAGGATGCAGATGTGGACGATGAGTTCGTCGCGCTGTTTGGTCAGGAGTTCTCGACCATCAGCAGCGGCAATCACATGAACGTCATCGGCGCGAGCAAGGTCATCGACGAGACCGATGTTCCCAGCGGTGACTTCAAAGAGCTCTACACGACGTTCCTACCCGGCGACGGCGGCGTCCGCTTTATCCAGATGAATCATCCGTGGGAGAACAGCAAGGCGCCTGGGAAGAACTACGGACTCGAACAATTCGGCAAAAGCTTCACGAAGCTCCGCAACGCGAGCGAGCCGTGGCTGCGCACGATCGAAGTCATCAACGGTCCGGGCCTCAAGGAAGGCACGAACATGCCGGCGAGCGTGAAGGGCGAAGGCGCGTATCTGAAGTACCTCACGCGCGGCTTCCACATCGCGCCGACGGCCGACCAGGACAACCACCGAAGAAACTGGGGAACCGCCACACCAGCACGAACCGGAGTGCTCGCGACAAGACTGACGCGGCAGTCCATCCTCACGGCGATCGATCGGCTGCGCGTCTATGCGTCGACGGATAACTCGCTCGAGGTGAAGTTCGGCGTGAATGGCGCGGTGATGGGTTCCAACGTGACCTCGAGCTCTCGCGATCTCAACGTCGTCTGGAGTATCCACGACGCGAACGAGCCGAACGCCAAGTACCGAGTCTCCGCGGTCGTCGGCCGCGAGACGGTCGCCGATCAAAAGACGGTAACGAAGCTGGCGGATCAGAACGGCGACGGCGACGGCGGCCAGACGTTCCACACCACGTTTCAAAAGCTGTTTCTGTATTTGAAGATCGTCCAGGAATCCAGCAGCAAGGACGACACGGTGATCACCAGTCCGGTCTGGATCACGATTCAGTAGAGGCATCGTATGAACTTCACCGACCTCGTCAACAAGTTCCTCGACAACGCCAACGTCGGCAAGGTCGTGGCCGACGGCGGATCCGGGCTGGCGCTGTCAATCCCGTTGCTCATGATCCTTGGCCTCAGCTCGAACATGTCGGTGATTCCGGCAGACACCATCAAGGAAGCGCTGGTGCCGAAACAGGCGAGCGTGTTCGCTGAGCACCTGCGTAACCGCGAGGCATTTTGCTCGGAGCTCGGAATCACGAAGCGACCGCCTGCGCCCAGGTCCGAGGATCCTGATCCGATGCAGGAGCAGGTGCTGGCCGCGCAGCGGTGCTACCTCGATGGCGTTCGCGAGGCCGCGCGTCTCAATGGTGAGGTCGAGATCCTGCGGTCGCAGTATGCGGCGGATCTGAAAGGCGGGAAGGTCGTCGATGCGACGCTCGCGAAACAGAAAGAGATTCAGCCGATGGCTGATCGTCTCTCCGTCCAGCAGGAGATCACCGAGGACTCGGCGGCGCGGCTGGCCGCTGCCGAGAACGAGCTGAAGGACGCACGCTCGTTTGGTTTCAACGCGCGGACGCTGACGGACAACCTGAGCGCGATTCTGGCATTTGCGTTCGTGCTTGCCGTGATCGGCAGCCAGGTCGCGCGGCTGCTCTTCATCAATCTGATTTACGACAAGCTCGAAAAGCCCAGGAAGACCGAAGGTGTAAAAGCGGCGGCGCAAGACTTCGATTCGCTGCGTGCGAACTACCTGCGGTACACGGAGGCGGCGATCAACATGATCCTGCCCGTGCTCTTGTTCGCCTTTGTGTATCCGAAGTACTCGGCAGAGCGGCTCGGCGGTGAGCCGATACCCGGGCTGTGGTATGCCGGCGGCATTGCGGTCGCAGCCGCATTGTTCTTCGTCGGCCAGTTCACGTATCGCAGTTACCTGGAGAAGGCGGGCCAGGTCACTCCGGCGCCACAGACGGAGTAGCGGCTACGCTTCGGGGAGCTGGATGACGAGCGTAATCGCGCCGGAGAGGCGCTGCCAGTCGGCGGCTTCTTTCTCGAGTTGCCGGCGTCCCTTGCGCGTGAGCGCGTAGAATTTCGCGCGGCGGTTGTTCTCGCTCGGCTTCCATTCGGCTTTGATCAAGCCTTGCTGTTCGAGTTTGTGGAGCGCGGGGTAGAGAGAACCGTCGCTCACTTGCAGGACGTCGCTCGACACCTGCTTCAAACGCTGACTGATCGCCCAGCCGTGCAGCGGCTCGAGCGCGAGAATCTTCAGGACAAGAAGGTCCAGCGTGCCCTGAACGAGATCGGCAGGTCTGCTCACGGTTACCGAGTGAAGAATAGCACTACACGGGTTTGCGATTGCCGACGAGCACATCCCACCAGCCGAAGTAGGTGGCCAGCAGGTGATCGAGCTCGCGGGTGTCGCTCGTAGATTCGGATTGCTCGGGCAGCGGCATGCAGTACGCCGCATGCGGCGACGCGTCGAGCATGTAGCGCACGCCTTGAGAGAATCCCGTGCCGGCATACGCGATACAGCCGGCCATCGGCAGCGCACGCAAGTCGTCCAGCGCGTACGGGATCTTCTCGTCCACGGTCCCCTGGCTGTCCTGGAACTTGCACTCAATCGCAAACGCTTGATTGGTCGGCTCGCAGACGACGAAGACGTCGATGCGGCGGTCCTTGCCGATGATGGTCTTGCCGACGTTGATCTCGCGGTAGACCCTCAGACCGCGCGACCCGAAGCGGCGCGACACGTAGCACGCGATGAGGTTTGCGTATTCGCCGCCGGTCATGTCTCCGAGATCATCTCGAGCAGGCTCGCCTGATCGGGTGCTGGCAGATCATCGGGCGCGTTGCCGATCCCGTATTCCTTTAATCGATCGGATGTGATGCGCACGGCCCCGGGATTGAGATCCGTGCCGATGAATCGTCGTCCGTTCTTCACCGCGGCGACGCCCACGCTGCCGGATCCCATAAAGGGATCCGCGACAACTTCCCCAGGCTGCGTGCTCTGGTTGATAAGTACCTCTGAGACGCGCACCGGCTTTTCAGCAGGGTAGCCGCGATGAATCCGCGACTCGACGATGATGTCGGCGACGCCGAGGTCGTTGAGACGGCGCTTGCCCTTCTCGAAAAAGAGGATGAACTCGTAACGGGCGCGATAGTGATAGCCCATCCCGATCGTGCGCTTGTCCCACACGAGCGGTTTCCAGAATTTGAACCCGACGCGTTCGGCCTCGGGCTTGGCGACGAACATCGTCTCCGCGTCGCAGAACAGATAGAAGTGCGTGTCGGGCTTGAGCACGCGAAAGACTTCGGCGAAGAGCTCCCCGAACCGCTCGTTCGGAAACACACGGAACCAGTCGTTGCTCGAGGCTTTGCTGTGCTTCAGCCGCGTGGTCGTTCCAACAGCACGATGCTTCTCGAGCGACTCGTAGGCCGGATCGGTCACGAGCAGATCTACCGAGGCGGTCGGTTGACGACGCAGCCAGCTGACGGCGTCGGCCGTGGAAAGGTCGTACAAGGGAGCGTTCACGAGAGGTCCGGGCGCTGTTTGTTCAGGTGGTGGCGTCGGTGGCGTCATTCTACGCGACCATTCTGCGGGAGCCCAGTGACAGCCGAGGTCACGGGTTCAATCGGCGAATTCCTTAGTAAATCAGGCGCATTGACAGGTGGGTCGCTCGGCCGTATCATAGTGAGTGAACATTTACTCACTAAACCGAATCTAACAGCTCAACGCTACGAACATGCCGAGACATCGATTCGCCGACACGCGGGACCGCATCGAGCAAGCCTCCGTTCGACTGTTCGTCGAAAAGGGTGTGGCCGAAACCACCGTGAAGGACATCGCGCGCGCAGTGGGCCTGTCAGAGGGCGCGCTCTACCGGCACTTCGAAAGCAAAGACGAACTGGTGTGGAAAGCCTTCGAGCGGCACTATGTGGACTTCGCGGCGACGCTGCAGCGGCTGGCCGAGAACGAGCCGACGGCGCGCGAAAAAGTCGCGGCGATGATTCGCGGGTTCTGCCAGGCGCATGATGAGAACCCCACGCTCTTCAAGTTCCTGCTGTTCGTCCAGCACGGACAGCTCGCCAAGCTCGAACCAGGCACGCCGACACCTGTTGATGTGATTCGCGATGTGCTCGAGAAAGCGATCGCGTCGCGTGAGATTCCGCCGCAGCGGCCCGACCTGGCCACTGCGCTGGTCTTCGGCGTGGTGCTGCAGCCGGTGACGTTCGCGGCGTACGGACGGCTCCCAGTCAATCTGAGCTCGATGTGCGAGCGATTGATCGCCGCCGCGTGGGCGGCTGTGACAACGGTGGAACGAAATCAGGCTGCGTAGGAGAGGCGGGTCTGAAGACCTGCCTCTACGAGGAGAACACGTTCATGCGATCGCCACTCGTGCAATTACTCACGGCGCGACGGTTCGCACCCCTCTTCGTCACCCAGTTTCTCGGCGCGCTCAACGACAACCTGCTGAAGAGCGCGCTCGGGATTCTCGTCACGTTCAGACTGGCGGAGCAGTCGGGCATGAACGCTGCGACGCTGGCGATGATCGCGAGCGCGCTGTTCATCGCTCCGTTCTTTCTGTTCTCCGGTGCATCGGGCACGCTGTCCGATCGCTTTGACAAAGCGCTGATTGCCCGTTGGGTGAAAGTCGCCGAGATTGGAATCATGGCGCTCGGCGCGTGGGGACTCTGGCGCGGTAGCGTGCCGGTGCTCCTCACGACACTGTTCTGCCTCGGCACGCACTCGACGGTGTTCGGACCGATCAAGTACGCCTTGCTGCCGCAGCACTTGGATGAGCATGAACTCGTCGCGGGCAACGCGCTGATCGAAGCAGGCACGTTCCTCGCGATTCTCGCCGGCACGATCATCGGCGGCAGCATCGCGCTGCTCGGCGACGGGCCGTTGATTGTCGGTGGCATCGGCGTTGTCGGCGCGATCGTCGGCTGGCTATCGGCACGGCAGATCCCTACTGCACCGCCGTCGTTTGCGGGCGAGGCGCCGCGAATCCGACTCTTTCGCGACACGATCGACGTCGTCACACACGTGACGAATCGGCCCCAGCTCCTGCTGCCGATTCTCGCGACGTCCTGGTTCTGGCTCTTCGCGTTCATCGTCGTCTCGGGATTGCCGGTGTTTGCGAAGGACGTGCTCTTTGCCAACGAGCAGGTCGTGACGATGATGCTCGCGCTCTTTGCCGTCGGTGTCGGTGCGGGGTCCATCCTTGCGGAGAAGCTGCTGCACGGAGAGGTGAGTGGCCGATTCGTTCCATGGTCGGCCGCTGCGATGGCGATCTTCGCGATCGATCTGCATTGGGCCAGCGCGAGCGTATTGGCGACGGCGAATCTCGCGGACGCCCGGACATTTCTGGCCAGACCCGGCACCTGGCGCATCATGGTCGATCTGATCGGCATCGCCATGGCCGGCGGTCTGTTCACAGTGCCGCTCTACGCGATCCTCCAGCACGAGAGCGAACCGAGTCACCGCTCTCGCGTCATCGCGGCCAACAACATCATCAACGCGTTGTTCATGACCGCGGCAACCGGCGCGGCGGCTTTACTGTCTCAGCGTCTGACGATGGGTGAGCTGTTTGCGCTCGTCGGCTTCACGACGTTCCCGGTCGCTGCGTACTCTGCGTGGGTCGTGCGTCGATCGCTCTTCAAGAGCGTGATGCGGGTGATTCTGCGACTGCTGTATCGCGTCGAGGTCGAAGGGATCGAGCACGCGCGAGCGGCGATGCCGCACGCGGTCATCGCCGCCAATCACTCATCGTTCCTTGACGGTCTGCTGCTCGGCGCGTTTCTGCCTGGCGAACCGATCTTCGCGGTGGATACCTTGATCGCGAAACAGTGGTACGCGAAACCGTTCCTCGCCGTCGTCAATGCGTTTCCCGTCGATCCGACTAATCCGCTGTCGATTCGCGCGATGATTCGCGCGGTCGAAGGTGGCTCGGCCTGCATCATCTTCCCCGAAGGACGCATCACGACGACCGGCGGGTTGATGAAGGTCTACGAGGGGCCGGCCGTCATTGCTGAGCGTACGAAGGCCGCGCTGGTGATGGTGCGCATCGAGGGCGCTGAATTTACGCCGTTCTCGCGCCTGGCAGGAAAGGTCCGTCAGCGGTGGTTCCCGCGTCTTCGCATCCGCATTCTTCCACCGCGCCGACTGACGTCACCCGAAGGCGTCACCGGCCGCGCGCGCCGCGCCGCGTTGCGACGTGCGCTGCGTGACGAAATGGTGCAGACGATGTTCGCGACGGCGCCAATCGAGACGACGCTGTTCGATGCGCTGCTGGAGGCGCGGCAGCAGCATGGCGGCAGCCATCCGATCGCCGATGACATCGAGTTCAAGCCGCTGACGTATCGCGGGCTGATCACGGCGAGCTTCGCACTCGGTCGCGTGCTCGCTCGGCGGACGGCTCGCGGCGAACGCGTCGGCGTGTTGCTGCCGACGTCCCGTGCATCGGTCGTCACCTTCTTTGGCCTCCAGGCTGAAGGCCGCGTGCCCGCAATGCTCAACTTCTCAACCGGTCCGGCTGCGGCGCAGTCCGCGTGCACGGCCGCGGAGATCAAGTTGGTCGTCACGGCGCGGAAGTTCGTCGAGAAGGCCAAACTCGAACCGTTGGTCACTGCGCTCGCGACGCAGACGACGGTGCTGTATCTCGAAGACGTTCGTGGAGAGATTGGGCTGGTCTCTCGTCTCCGCGCCCTGCTTCGTTCGATCACCACGCGACCGAACCACCGACCGCAACGGTCTAATGAGCCCGCGGTGGTGCTCTTCACGTCGGGATCAGAAGGCACACCGAAGGGTGTCGTCTTAAGTCATCGCAACCTGCTGGCGAACCGTCATCAGCTTGGTGCGGTCGTCGACTTCAATCCGAGCGACATCGTCTTCAATGCATTGCCGGTCTTCCATAGTTTCGGGCTGACCGGTGGACTGCTGCTTCCGCTCCTCGCCGGCGTGCGCGTGTTCCTGTATCCGTCGCCGCTGCACTACCGCACGATTCCGGAACTGGCGTACGGCGTCAACGCGACCATTTTCTTTGCCACCGACACCTTCCTTGCCGGCTACGCGCGTGTCGCCGACAACTACGATTTCTATTCGGTCCGCTATGTCTTTGCCGGCGCCGAGCGCGTGAAGCCCGAGACGCGGCGCGTGTGGTCAGAGAAGTTCGGCATCCGCATTCTCGAGGGCTACGGCGCGACCGAGACAGCGCCGGCGCTGGCGGTGAACACGCCGATGCACTTCAAGGCGGGCACCGTCGGACGTCTGTTGCCGGGTATCGAGCACCGTGTCGAAACGGTCGAAGGCATCTACGACGGCGGACGGTTGTTCGTCCGTGGTCCGAACGTCATGCTCGGCTACCTGCGCGCGGAGAATCCTGGCGTGCTCGATCCGCCGAAGGACGGCTGGTACGACACCGGCGACATCGTGCGGTTCGACATCGAAGGTTTCGTCACAATCAAAGGCCGCGCGAAGCGGTTCGCGAAGGTGGCGGGTGAGATGGTGCCGCTCGGCGCGATCGAAGATCTGGTGGCGCGAGTCTGGCCATCAGCGATGCATGCGGTCGTCGCGATCCCTGACGCGAAACGCGGCGAGCAGCTGGTGCTCATCACCGAACAAGCCGACGCTGCGCGCGCGCCGCTGGCGTCCGCCGCACGAGAAGCCGGACTGCCGGAAATCTTCATCCCGCGCGCGATCGTGCCGGTGGCGAAAGTCCCGATTCTCGGTACTGGGAAGATCGATTACGTGAGTGCAGGCAAGATGGCGGCGGAATTGGCTGCCGCCTCGTAGCGGCAGGCGCTAGTCTCTGTCGCGCGCGCCTCGCTGCTCCGCCAACCAGCGGTCGCTCACTGGATCCACATCAACCCGTGCGCGCCACCAGCGCCACGACTGTCTGACGACGAGAATTGCGAGCAGGCCTCCGGCGAAGTACAACATGGTTGCTATCGAATGATCGCAACGCTTGTACCGATGTCAAACTCAGCAGTGATCGAATGTTCCGGCGATTGGCCAAGTCGGCGTAGCTAACAGGACCGTATTCGCGCTGACAATCACGCAGAAATTTTGTTATACCGCCTCGCTGATCACACTCAGCGCGGGGCGCGCTGCGGGCACTTCGATCTCCGGGAACACGCGCGCGATCTCCTCGAGCGTCGTCGCGCCTTCGCGAACGAGCCTGAGCGCTTCGTCGCGCAGCGTGAACAGGCCTGACGCGCGGGCCGCGATCAGCATTTCTGCCTCGGTGGCACGCGCGTTCACGAGACGACGCAGCTCCGCGTCCATGGTCAGTAGCTCGAACACGCCGACACGACCGAGATAGCCGATTCCCCGACAGTCCGGACAACCGGCACCCTGGAACATCGTCTTCGGCGGGTTATCGCCAAAGAGATGCTTGACTGAATCCGGAACCGGCACGGGCCGCTTGCAGTGCTCGCAGGCTTTGCGAACGAGTCGTTGAGCCACGACGCCGGCGATAGAGGACGCGAGCAGATAGGGTTCGACGCCCATTTCGAGGAGCCGCGTCACCGTTGCGACGGTGCCATTCGTGTGCAGCGTCGAGAGCACGAGGTGACCGGTCAGTGAGGCCTCAATCGCGGTGCCGAGCGTCTCGGGGTCGCGTATCTCGCCGACCATGATGACATTGGGATCCTGACGGAGGATCGCGCGCAGTCCTTGCGCGAATGTGTAACCCGCTTTCGGGTTGGTC
>JBKPRH010000066.1:0-13263 GCA_046765795.1 Acidobacteriota bacterium
GGTTCGAGCCGGTCGACCTGCAGTCCACAACCGCGGTCTATGAAGAGGCCGGCTTCATGTTCTTCGACACGGTGCTCGCGTTCGATCACGTGCGACACCGGATCCTCATCATCGCCAACGCACGCATTACCGGCGACGAAGATCTCGAGTCGCTGTACCAGTTTGCCTGCGCAAAGATCGACTTCGTCGAGCGGGACCTCGATCGGGCGCTGTCAAAGGCACCGCCGAGCAACGGTGCCGCGTTTGAGGTGACATCCAACGTTACGCAGGCTGAATTCGAGCAGATGGTCCGCACCGCAAAGGAATATATTGCGGCCGGCGACATCTACCAGGTCGTACTCTCGCAGCGTTTCGAATCCCCGCTTACTGCGGATCCGTTCACCGTCTATCGCGCACTCAGGCACGTCAATCCGTCCCCCTATATGTATTTCCTCCGCGTCGGCGGCCGATCGATCGTCGGCTCGTCACCCGAGATGCTGGTGCGTGTCGAGGGGCGTCGTGTGGAGACACACCCGATTGCCGGCACGCGGCCGCGCGGGCGGAATGAGGACGAGGATGTGCGGCTCGCCGAGGAGCTGAAGCGCAACGAGAAAGAACGCGCCGAGCATGTGATGCTCGTTGACCTCGGACGCAACGACGTCGGCCGCGTCTCCGAGTACGGTTCGGTGCGAGTGCCGACCTACATGGCGCTCGAACGCTACTCGCACGTGATGCACCTGGTGTCGATCGTTGAAGGCAAGCTGGAGTCGTCTCACGATCGCCTTGATGCACTCGTGGCGTGTTTCCCGGCCGGGACCGTATCCGGCGCACCAAAGGTGCGCGCGATGGAGATCATCGCGGAGCTCGAGAACGGACGGCGTGGTGTGTATGCCGGGGCGGTCGGCTATCTGGACTTTGCCGGCAATCTCGACTTCTGCATCACGATTCGTACGGTCCTGATCGAGAACGGGCGCGCCTACGTCCAGGCCGGCGCGGGCATCGTCGCCGACTCGAACCCGGCGGCGGAATACGAAGAGACGCGTGATAAGGCAAAGGCAGTGATTCGCGCGCTGGAACTGGCGCAGGCAGGCCTGTAATGGTTCTGGTTATCGACAACTACGATTCGTTTACCTACAACCTCGTGCAATATCTCGGCGAGCTCGGCGCCAGCGTCCGCGTGCGTCGCAACGATCAGGTGACGCTCGGCGAGATCGAGGTGATGGCCCCCGATCAGATCGTGATCTCACCTGGTCCCGGTCGTCCCGAGGACGCCGGCATCACGCCGGAGGTGATCAAGCGATTCGGTCCGCGGACGCCGCTGCTCGGCGTCTGTCTCGGTCATCAGGCAATCGGCATGGTCTACGGCGGTACCGTGTCGCGCGCCAACGCGCCGATGCACGGCAAGACGTCAACGGTCGTGCACGATCGGAAGGGCGTGTTCGCGGGCATCAACGAACCGTTCCTCGCCGGCCGGTATCACTCACTCGTCATCGCCTCAGACAGCGTTCCGAACGATCTCGAAGTGGCCGCGCGCACGAAGGAAGACGGCACGATCATGGCCGTCCGGCACCGGACGTATCAGGTGCATGGCGTGCAATTTCATCCTGAGTCTGTGTTGACCGAGGAGGGACGGAAGATTCTGCGGAACTTCCTCGATCTGTGATGTTGACGCCCCTCATCGAGAAACTCGTTCGTCACGAGGACCTCACGATGGATGAGGCCACGGACGCCATGCGGGAAGTCATGGAGGGCCGTGTGCCCTCTGCCGCGCTCGCGGCGCTGCTGTCCGCGTTGCGCATGAAGGGCGAGCGGCCGGTCGAACTCGTCGGCTTTGCACGTGCGATGCGCGAGCACTCGGTGAAGATCTCGAGACCAGATGGTGAGGTGTGCGACACATGCGGAACGGGCGGCGATCGTGCCGGCACGTTCAATATCTCGTCGGCTGCTGCGATCGTCGTCGCGGCGTGCGGCGTCAAGGTCGCCAAGCACGGGAATCGATCGGTGTCGAGCCGTTGCGGCAGCGCCGACGTGTTCGAACAGCTCGGCGTCAATCTGGCTGCGTCACCTGCCGTCGTCGAGCGCGCGCTGCACACTGGCAACATCGCCTTCTTCTTTGCGCCGACCTTTCATCCTTCGATGAAACACGCGGGGCCCACGCGACGTGAGATGGGCGTTCGCACCGCGTTCAATCTGCTCGGTCCGCTTACCAATCCCGCGGGCGCAACTCGTCAGGTCGTGGGGGTGCCGCGCGCGGATTTGACCGACCTGCTCGCGCGTTCACTGCGCCTGCTCGGTTCGACTCGCGCCTGGGTTGTGCACGGCGCTGACGGCATCGACGAGATCTCGACGACAGGCCACACGAAGGTGTCCGAATGCCGTGACGGGTCCGTGCATACGTTCTACATCCATCCGTCGGAGTTCGGCATCCGCAAGGCGACGCTCGCGGAGCTCCTTGGCGGTGATGCGACCGAGAACGCGGCAATCGTGCGGCGCGTCTTGGAAGGACAGGCGGGCGCGCCACGTGACGCCGTGGTGCTTAACGCAGGAGCAGCGCTCTTCGTGGCGGACCGTGTCGAGTCTGTGCGAGAGGGCATCAACGTCGCCACGACGGCGATCGATTCTGGTGCCGCGCTGTCAACGCTCGAGACCATGGTGCGCGCGTCGCAGGCGGAGGCTGTCGCATGAGCGCACCCGATCTGCTGCGCACGATCGTGGCTGCCACGCAGCAGATCACCGACACGCGGCGTGCGCAGGAGCCGGTCTCTGCGCTCGAGCGTCGTGCGTTGGCGCGGACTCCGCGAGGCGATCGGTTCGAGGCCGCGTTGGGAATGTCCGGGCGCGTCAACGTGATCGCAGAGTGCAAGCGGCGATCGCCCTCGCGTGGCGTGCTCGCAGCACAGTACGACCCCGTGGCGATCGCCAGGAAGTACGAAGCCGGCGGCGCAGCAGCGATCTCGGTGCTGACCGAGCCGACGTTCTTCGACGGCGCGCTCGCGCATCTGACCGCCGTTCGCGATGCCGTTGGCCTGCCGCTGTTGCGCAAGGACTTCGTCGTGGACGATTACCAGTTACTCGAAGCGAGAGCCGCAGGCGCCGATGCGGTGCTGTTGATCGTTGCGGCACTCGAACAGACCGAACTCGTGCGGCTCCAGTCGCGTGCATGGGAACTCGGTCTCGCCGCGCTCGTCGAGGTCCATGACGATGAGGAGTTGGCGCGGGCGATCGGGAGCGGCGCACGACTCATTGGCGTCAACAACCGGAATCTGCGCACGCTCACCGTTGACGTGGGTGCCTCGGACCGGCTTGCCGCACAGATGCCGGCCAACGTCGTCGGCGTGAGCGAGAGCGGTCTGCAGACCAGAGGCGATCTTGAACGCCTCGCTGCCGCCGGGTATCGCGCGTTTCTGATCGGTGAACGGTTCATGACCGATCCCGATCCGGCGCGTGCCATCTCGGATCTGATCGGAGCGCGTGTATGAGTGCCGACTCGACGCCGCCTGTGAGTCGGGAACCGATCCTGAAGATTTGCGGAATGACGCGCGTCGGCGATGCGCTCCACGCTGTCCGCGAAGGTGCGACCGCGATCGGATTCGTGTTCTGGAAGGGCAGCCCGCGGTACATCGACCCGGATCGTGCCGGCGAGATCGCCGCGGCATTGCCGGTCACGGTGACGACGGTGGGCGTGTTCGTGAACGAGCCGGCCGAGGCCATACGTGAGACCGCGCGACTCGCAGGTCTGCGGATGGTGCAGTTGCACGGCGACGAGACGCCGGCCTATGTCGAGCAGTTGGACCGGCCCGTCATGCGGGCGGTGACGCTCGACACACTCGTCGAGACCACCAAGACGTGGCCCGCCGATACGACGTTGCTCCTCGATTCGACTGATTCGTCGCGTCGGGGTGGTGGACGGGCGGCCGTGGATTGGCCGCGAGCGGCTGTGATCACGCGTGGCCGGCGCGTCGTCCTGGCCGGTGGGCTCACGCCCGACAACATCGAAGAGGCGATCGTCACCGTGCGGCCGATGGGCGTAGATGTGGCTTCGGGAGTTGAATCCGCTCCCGGCGTGAAGGACCTCGACAAGGTCGCACGTTTTCTGACGAACGCGCGACGCGCGTTCGCACGAATGGTGAACCCGTGAGCATGGTGTTTGGCCGGCGCGATCCGGATGCGCGCGGCTACTTCGGCGCCTACGGCGGCCGCTTCGTGCCGGAAACGCTCGTCGCGCCGATCGAAGATCTGACCGAGGGCTACCTGGCGGCGCGCTCGGATGCGTCATTTGGCGCTGAGCTCGATCGATTGCTGAAGCACTACGTCGGTCGGCCGACGCCGGTCTACGAAGCGACACGCTTTGCCGCATCGACCGGCGCCAACGACGTTCGGATCTTTCTGAAACGCGAAGACCTCGCGCACACCGGCGCGCACAAGATCAACAACGCGCTCGGACAGGCGTTGCTCGCGAAACGCATGGGGAAGACGCGCGTGGTCGCCGAAACCGGCGCCGGGCAGCACGGAGTGGCCAGTGCGACCGCGTGCGCGCTGCTCGGACTCGAGTGTCACGTCTACATGGGCGCCGAGGACATGCGTCGTCAGGCGCCCAACGTCCTGCGCATGCGTCTGCTCGGCGCGACGGTGCGGCAAGTCGATTCCGGCAGCAAGACGCTGAAAGATGCGATCAACGAAGCGATGCGCGACTGGGTCGCCAACGTCGGCGACACCTACTACCTGCTCGGGTCCGCACTCGGTCCGCATCCGTATCCGCTGATGGTGCGCGAGTTCCAGGCAGTGATTGGCACAGAAGCGCGGGCGCAGATCCTCGAGCAGGCCGGCCGCTTGCCCCACATCGTGATCGCGTGTGTGGGAGGCGGCAGCAACGCGATCGGGATCTTCGATGGCTTCCTCGATGACAAAGACGTACGACTGATTGGCGTTGAGGCAGGAGGGGAGCGCATCGCGCCGGGAAGACACGCAGCGCGCTTTGCGGGTGGCAGCACCGGTGTGCTTCAGGGTACGCGGACCTTCGTGCTGCAGGACGAGGCCGGCAACATCGAGCTCACGCATTCGATCTCTGCAGGACTCGACTACGCCGCGATCGGTCCCGAACATGCGTGGCTGCGCGATCTCGGTCGAACCGAGTATGCATACGCGACCGACGCGGAAGCGCTCGAGGGATTCCAAACACTTGCCCGGCTCGAAGGTATTCTGCCGGCGCTCGAGTCGTCGCACGCGGTGGCGCATGCGATGCGGATCGCGAAGGATGTACCTGCAGGCACCATCATGCTCGTCAACCTCTCAGGCCGCGGCGACAAGGACTTGCAAACCGTGAACGAGGCGCTGCGATGAGCAGACTCTCAGAAACCTTCGCGCGTGTTCGCGGCAACGGTTCGCCAGGACTGGTCACCTACATCACGGCCGGCGATCCGGATCTGCAGCGCACCGAAGGCATCATCGCTGCCCTCGATCGCGCGGGCGCTGACGTCCTCGAGATTGGTGTGCCGTTCTCGGATCCCCTCGCAGACGGTCCGGTGATTCAACGAGCGACCGAGCGCGCGCTGGCCTCTGGGACGACGCTCACGCAGGTGCTGGACATGCTCGCCCGGATGCGCAGTTCTGTGCAGGCGCCATTCGTCATCTTCAGTTACGCGAACCCGATACTGCGGCTCGGGGCCGAGCGCTTTGCAGACCGCGCTCGTGAGGCCGGGGTGGACGGAGTGCTGGTGCTCGATCTGCCGATCGAAGAAGCCGACGAGTTCCGGAACATGCTGACGGTTCGGGGGATTGATACAATCCTCCTGCTCAGCCCGACGACGACTGATCAACGCCTGCGGAAGGCAGCCGCCCTAGGCAGCGGTTTTCTGTATGCGATTTCGCGCCTTGGCGTGACCGGCGCCCGCGACCGGATCGCCGAGGGCGCGCACGACATGGTGGATCGCATCCGCCGCGTGAGCGATCTGCCGGTGGCGCTCGGGTTTGGCATCTCCAAGCCCGAGCACGTCCGCGAAGTCGGGCAATGGGCGGATGCCGCGGTCGTCGGCAGCGCCCTCGTCAACGTCATTGCCGAGGCTGGATCGTCTGCGGACCTGAACAGACGGGTAGAGGAGTACGTGCGTTGGCTGAAGTCATGACCATCGAGGAATTGCGGAGCCGCATCGACGTGATCGACGAGCAGCTCGTACGGCTGCTCAACGTCCGCGTGGCGTGCGCCGTCGAAGTCGGTCGATTGAAACATGAAGCAGGCGTTCCCATTTACCAGCCCGATCGGGAAGCGCAGGTGCTGGCGAGTGTTCGAAAGTCGGCCACGGATTTGGCGGGCCCGCTGACGGCGGAGGCGGTGGTCCGCATTTTCGAGCGCGTCATCGACGAAGCGAGACGTGCGGAGCGCGCGGCAAGTGAGCAAAGAGACAGTTCAACTATCGGAGAGTGACGTCATGGTCGTCGTAATGAAGGAACGGGCCACTGAGGCGCAGATCGACACGGTGATTGCGCGCCTTATCGAACTGGGCATGGACGTGCACCGATCGTCGGGTGCGACGCGCACCGTGCTCGGCGTCGTCGGCGCGCACAAGATCGACCCGCAGCTGATCGGGATTCTCGATGGCGTGCACGAAGTGCTGCGCATCACCGAGCCGTACAAACGCGCCAGCCGGGCCTTCAAGCCGGACGACACCATCGTCCAGCTCGATGACGTACGAATAGGTGGCGACGAAGTCATCGTCATGGCCGGTCCGTGTTCGGCCGAGACCGACGAGCAGGTCATGGCGAGCGCCGCCGCGGTGAAGCGTGCCGGCGCCAAGATCCTGCGCGGTGGTGCCTTCAAGCCGCGAAGCTCTCCGTACAGCTTCCAGGGCCTCGGCGAGCAGGGCCTGCAGATGCTGCGCCGCGCCGCTGACGCCCACAACCTGAAACTGGTATCCGAAGTCATGGATGTCAGCCAGATCGAGTTGATCGGCAAATACTGCGACATCTACCAGGTCGGCGCGCGGAACATGCAGAACTACACGCTGCTCCGCGAACTGGGGCACGTGCGCAAGCCAGTGCTGCTGAAGCGCGGGATCTCCGCGACGATCGAGGAGTGGCTGCTGTCGGCGGAGTACATCCTCTCCGGTGGGAACAACGACGTCATTCTCTGCGAGCGCGGGATCCGCACCTTCGAGACCGCGACACGCAACACCTTCGACATCTCCGCCATTCCCGTCGTGAAGAAGCTCAGTCACTTGCCGATCGTGGCTGACCCGAGCCACGGGGCTGGACGACGTGACATGGTTGCGCAACTCGCCCGCGCGGCCGTCGCCGCCGGCGCTGATGGACTCATCATCGAGGTCCACAACGATCCCGACCGCGCGCTGAGTGATGGCGCTCAGTCAATGTTCCCCGCACAGTTCGATCGGCTGATGGCCGAACTGCGGATCATTGCGCCCGCCATCGGACGGAGTATCTGTCTCGAGTCGGTCGCACGCCGCGGTTGGGCGCGTTAGCGCGGCGACGGAGCCGCGTTAGCGAATTCCCATTTACCAACGCCCAACTTCCAACCACGCGCAATTCCCAACATCCAATCGTTAGGAATTGAAGGTTGGGAGTGGCTGGGAGTTGGTCGTTGGTCGTTGGACGTTGACGAATGTCATCTGACGAACCTCCATTTAACCGACTCGCTATAGTCGGCCTCGGGCTGATTGGCGGTTCGATCGCACTCGCCGTGCGCGAGCGCTGGTCGTCGGTCCTCATCACGGCGGTCGATCGCGCGCCGGTGCTGGCCCATGCGTCATCCAGCGGCGCCATCGATCGGGCGACGAACACCGTCGCTGACATTGGTCCCGTCGACCTCGTCATCCTCGCCGCGCCGGTACGCCAGAACGTGGAGCTACTGCCGCAGGTCATGGCCGGCCTGCGCGATGGCGCCATCGTCACCGACGTCGGCGGTACGAAACGTGACATCGTCAGTGCTGCCGCTGCGTTGCCGTCCGCGAACGCATTCATCGGCGGTCATCCGATCGGTGGCGCTGAACGCGGCGGCTTCGGCTTCGCGCGTCCCGATCTCTTTCGCGGCAAGCCGTGGATCTTCACGCCATCCGGATCCTCCGATCGTAGAGGCGGGTCTTCAGACCCGCCTGGCGCACTCGACAAGCTGTATGAGTTCGTCCGCGGTATCGGTGCTCGACCATCGACGATGGACGCTGAGACGCACGATCGCGTAATGGCATACGTGAGCCATCTTCCGCAGCTGACGGCGAGCGTGTTGATGGAGGTCGTCGGCCGCGCAGCGTCGAAAGAAGGCCTGCGCTTCGCCGGTCGCGGTCTCACCGACAGCACGCGGCTGGCGTCGAGCCCGGCCAGCGTGTGGCGCGAGATTTGTGCAGCCAATGCTGACGACATCGGCCCCGCGCTCGATGCACTCATCGCCCGGCTCAGCGAGCTGCGCGCGAACCTGCAGAGCGGCGACACGGTGGACGAAGTGTTCGACGACGCGGCGAAGTGGCGCGCGGAGTTGATGAAGGGTCGCGAGTCGTAGCGTGTAGTGCCCGGCTTCCCTGGGCGCCATAGCGCGAAGCGCGAAGGAGGCAGCGGGACGGCAATAACTCGGAACGGATCCTTCTGTGCGGTGTCCAATCACCGGAAAGGGGATTCGTGATGAGGACATGCAAGAGGATTCTGTTCTGCGCCATCGTGGTGGTTGGCGGCGCCCTCGGATGGAACGCGTACACGAGGTTCCAACCCTCTGCTCGCAACATCTCGTTCAGCCAGTTTTTGAGCGACGTCGATAACCGTCACGTCACCGCGATTTCGCTACATGGTGACGAGGTTGTTGGCGTGAACACTCGGACGGGTCCCTTCAGAACATACGCTCCCCGCGGCTATGTGGGCTTTGTTAACCGCGTGATTGACCGGGACGTGGATGTGAACGTCGTGCCCGAAGGGGCGTGGTCGAGCCGCTGTGCGCCGTGGATCGTGATGTTCGTGCTGACGCAGATGTGGATGCTGGCCTACGCTCGCAGGTTGTCGCCGGGCCGCGCCTAACCTCGATCGACGAAACGGATCTCTTCTGCGGCTTGCAGATTCTTGAGCGGCCCGTCAGAAGTGCCGTCGGACTGCGAAGCCTATGCGCACAGTGGGAATGAGATCGTAGCCCGCCAATCGATTGTCGCGTGAGTCCGGCAGGTCAGCCTCGACCTCCGCGCCCAGCGTCCAACCGTCGCCCGCTCCTTCAATGCCCCATATCGCTCGCTTTCCGGTCTGACGGCTCATCTCCACGCCAAGAGGCGAGTAGGCGGCGATGCCTATACCGAGGTAACTCGAGACGTTGCTGGAAGCACCGCTCATGGGAAAGAACATGAGAGCGGACGCAGCCGCCCGTGCAACCCGCGGGCTCGCTCCTGCGGGCGGAGGAAGCTCACCCAGGCCTACCCAATGTCCCAGGCCCAGGCTGCCGCGCAGGCGAAAGATGCCGGCCAGCCGTGGGCTGTCGATTGAGCCATCCAGGTCGATGCCACGACCTCCGTAGCCGACTCTGAAGGCGGCTCGCGCAGCATCGGCATTGATTATCGTGATCTGTGCAGCCGCCGGTGCGGCGGTGGTGACGATCAGGGCGATGACGACAACTGTCAGCATCTCGATGCGGCGCATGGCGACTCCTGTCCTGGCGGTTGGACAGGAAGACGATGCCCGAACTCGGCACTGGGAGTCTTGAAAGGATCCTGAAAAACTCTGAATGCGTCAGGCGGAGAGACGCCTGATTTCTTCCACGGCTTGTGGATTCTCGAGCGACGACAGATCTCCCGGTGCTTCGCCGAGATACGCCGATCGAATGACACGACGCATGACCTTCGCGTTGCGCGTCTTCGGCAGATCGCGCACGAAGAGAATCGCTTCGGGTCGCAGCGGTTTGCCGAGGCGCGACGCCACGAGTGCCTTCAGGCGATCGACAAGACGGGTCTGAAGACCCGCCTCTACCTCGGTCGTGTCAGCATGACCAGGACGCAGCACGCAGAAGCAGACGAGCGCCTGACCTTTCAGTTCGTCCGGGACTCCAATCGCCGCCGCTTCGAGTACGGCCGGATCGTCGACGAGGACCGACTCGACTTCGGCCGGTCCCAGTCGCTTGCCGGCAATTTTGATCGTGTCGTCGGACCTGCCGAGGATGTACCACAGGCCGTCGTCATCGATGGCCGCCCAGTCGCCGTGCACCCAGACATCGGGGAAGCGTGACCAGTATGTCTGCAGATACCGCTCCTCGTCGTTCCAGAAACCTCGCGTCATGCCGATCCATGGTTGCGTGACGACGAGCTCGCCGACCTGGTTGCGGACCGGCTGGCCCTGATCGTTCACCACATCAGCGGCGATACCAGGCGGAGGACCTGCAAACGCGGCCGGCTTGAGCGGTGTGATGACGTTACCGCCGACCAGCCCTCCGGAGACTTCTGTGCCGCCGGAGTAGTTGATGATCGGCAGCTTGCCTCCACCCACGACGTCGAAGAACCAGCGCCAGGGTTCAGGATTCCACGGCTCGCCGGTTGATCCGAGGATGCGTAGCGACGACACATCGTGACGGTGAACCGGCTCCTCCCCGTGCCGCATCAGCGACCTAATCAGCGTCGGCGAGACGCCGAGGATGTTCACGCGATGCCGTTCGACGATCGCCCACAAGCGATCCGACCCGGGGTAGTCGAGCGCGCCGTCGTAGATCACCATGGTCCCGCCGAGCAGCGTCATGCCGGCGACTTCCCACGGGCCCATCATCCAGCCCATATCGCTCACCCAGTACATCGTCTCGCCTGGCTGAACATCGAAGCAGTGGACCATGTCCTGCGCGCTCTTGATGGGGAAGCCGCAGTGCGAGTGTACGGCGCCCTTCGGACGCCCGGTTGTGCCCGACGTGTAGATGATCATCATCGGCTCGTCGGCGCCGGTCTGCGCCGGCTCGCACACGTCGGACTCGGAGCCAACGAGATCGGACCAGCGGCAATCGCGGCCAGTCATCGAGGTCTCGACGCCGAGACGCGACACGACGATCACGTGCTGTACCGACGGCGAGAGAGCAATGGCCTGATCGGCAGTGGCCTTCATCGGCACAATCTGTCCGCGTCGCCAGAAACCATCTGCAGTGAACAGTGCCTTCGCGCCGGAGTCCTGCAATCGGTTGGCGACCGCATCGGCACCATACCCAGAGAACAAGGGCAGCACGATTCCGCCAACACTGATGACGGCGAAGAACGCTGCGACCAGCTCGGGGCACATCGGCATGAACAGCGCGACGCGATCGCCGCGGCCGATGCCCATACCGCGCAACCCATTCGCACAGCGATTGACCTCCCGTCGCAACTCCTCGTAGGTCATCGTCCGCGCGGTGCCTTCTTCGCCTTCCCAGTGCAGCGCCGGACGATGCTGGACGGGCGTGCCCATCCACTTGTCGAGACAGTTGTGGACGATGTTCATGCGTCCGCCGACGCACCATTGCGTGCGAGCGATGCCACGCGAGGTGTCGAGCACGACGCGATACGGTTCGTAGAACTGAATGCCGAGGTCATCGAGGACGGCACGCCAGAACCAGTCGAGGTCCGTCGTGGAGCGCTGCATCAGGTGCGCGTAGTCGCGCAGGCCATGCGCGCGCATAAAGGCCGTCAGGCGACTGCGTTCGATGTAGTCGGGCGTTGGCCGCCACGCGATCTCTCCGCCGAACTCGAAAGCGTCCACGACATGAGTTGTATCACGTGGCACAATCCGAGGATGCCCGACTACGAACCCGCAGTGATCGTCAGCGCGTGTCGCACACCCATCGGTTCCTTTGGCGGCGTGTTCAAGGACCTCTCGGCATCCGATCTCGGTGCCGTGGTGATTCGCGAGGCAATCCGTCGTGCAGGTGTTGACGCCGTCGATCTCGGCGACGTGATCATGGGGTGCGTGCTGCAAGCTGGTGCCGGCATGAATGTGGCGCGGCAGTCGGCCATCAAGGCTGGTGTCCCGGTCGCTGTGCCAGGCGAGACCGTTAATCGCGTCTGCGGGTCGGGCCTCCAGGCGGTCGTTCATGCCGTCGAAGCGATTCGTGTCGGCTACGTCGATCTCGTCGTGGCCGGCGGAACCGAGTCGATGTCGAACGCACCTTACCTGTTGCCTGAGGCGCGGTGGGGCTATCGCATGGGCAACGCGAAGGCCATCGATTCCATGTTGGCGGAAGGTCTGACCTGCGCGATCGAAGGCTGCCACATGGGAATCACGGCAGAGACCATCGTCCAGCGATACGGCGTGTCCCGGGCCGATCAGGATGCGTTTGCGGCCGAGAGTCAACGTCGCGCACAACATGCGATCGAGAGCGGGGCGTTCAAGGAGGAGATCGTCGCGGTGCCAGTTCCTCAACGGAAGGGCGATCCGATTCAGGTCGATAAGGACGAATACCCGCGCGCCGGGACAACGGTCGAGAAGCTCGCCGCGCTGAAGCCGGCGTTCACGAGCGACGGCAGCGTGACTGCCGGCAATGCATCAGGCATCAACGATGGTGCGGCGGCACTGGTTGTCGCCAGTGCCGGGCGCGCCGCGCGGATGGGGAAGAAGCCGATGGCGCGCGTGCTGGGTTTCGCGACTACGGGAATCGATCCCATCATCATGGGTATGGGACCGGTCGAAGCCACGAAGAAGGCTTTGAGCAGGGCGAAGCTGTCAGCGTCAGATATCGACTTGTTCGAGTTGAACGAGGCGTTCGCCTCACAGTCCCTGGCGGTCGGCCGCGAACTCGGTCTCGATCTGGCCAGAGTCAACGTGCGAGGTGGTGCGATTGCGCTAGGACATCCCATTGGCGCGAGCGGCGCCCGCATTCTGACCACGCTCATCTACGCACTTCGCGCGCGGGGCGGTGGACGTGGTGTGGCGGCACTCTGCGTGGGCGGCGGCATGGGCACCGCCATGGTGATCGAGGTAGAGGCGGGTCTTTAGACCGGCCTGCACAGGCCCGCCTGAACCCCGCCTCACGGAACTTCTCCGGATATTCGTCCGTCCCAACCGGCGTGGGAAATCGATCCCGACTGATCTTCGCTCTCGCTCTTGTGCTTTCAGCCGCACCCGCGTTTGCGCAGGCGGAGGCTGACTGGACGGTTCAGGAACAACGCGACGCCGCGCGGCAGCGCCGTGAAGACGCGCGCGAACGACGCCGGGAAACACGCGAAGACACTCGCAGGCGCATAGCGGGTTGGCGTGAGGAGCGCCGCGAACAGTGGGAGCGCTGGCGCCAAGACGGACACGACGGCGTGCACTTCCGGATGCTCCGCAACTACTACCTCGCCGCCGACGCGACCGTGCATGAAC